>NZ_JBJDNH010000071.1:0-13839 GCF_044900465.1 Klebsiella sp. NPDC088457
GCCGGGATTCACTATCGGGCAGAAGAAAATGGCGCGATGAAGCACTTCGTCGACCGCAATAAAGACTGTATCGGCTGTCGCCAATGCGAAGAGATTTGCACCCAGAACGCGCTGGATATTATGGGCAAAGATGTCACCGTCAGCGAGCTGATGGCGATCATCATGCAGGATTATGACTTCTATATCTCCTCCGGCGGCGGGGTGACCATCGGCGGCGGCGAGATGAGCCTGCAAACCGATTTTGCCGTCGCGCTGTTCAGCGAATGCAAAAAGATGATGCTCAATACCGCCATCGAAACTCAGGGCACCACGCCGCTGGCGAATTATCAAAAGCTGGCGCCGGTCACCGACACCTTCTTATTCGATATTAAGCAAATTAATAGCCAGCACCATAAGGCCCTGTTTGGCATCGGTAATGAGGGGATTCGCCGCAATCTGGAATGGCTGGTGGATTCCGGCGCCAGCGTGATTGTGCGTATGCCGCTGGTACGCGGATATAACGATTCGTGGGACGCCATTACCGGCGCGATTGATTATGTGCAGAAGCTGGCGAAACGCGGAAATATCCGCCGCATCGATATGCTGCCGTATCACCAGTTGGGACGCAAAAAATATGAGCGCCTGGACATGCCCTACCCCATTACCCGGGACCCCTCTTACTCGCCGGCAGAGCTGGACCAACTGGAAACGTTCTTCACGCAGTTTGATTTTGATATTCGCTTAGTTCGCCATTAACAGGAGCCGACATGAAAAGTTTAGGCGTAATTGAAACGCGAGGGTTAGTCGCCGCCATTCAGGCCGTAGACGCCGCCTGCAAGGCCGCTGGGGTGACCTGCATTGGTTATCGCAAAGTCGGATCGGGGCTGGTCAGCGTCTGTTTCGAAGGTGAAATCAGCGCGATCCTCACCGCTATTGAGCGCGGCGTCGAGGTCGCCGGTACGGGGCAGCACGTCAATTCACTGGTTATCGCGCGCCCGGAACCCAGCGTGGTGACGGCGCTGAGCAATCTGAAAGGCCGCCCGCCGCGCCCGGCGGCCTCCACCAACCTCGCCTCCCCGATAGCGGATCAGGCCGGGAGCGACCTCAACGTTGCGGCGGTCACCCCGACCGCGCCGGCAAAAACCGAACCGACGACGCCCCCGGCCTCCGGTGA
This sequence comes from Klebsiella sp. NPDC088457, assembly GCF_044900465.1. NCBI lineage: Bacteria > Pseudomonadati > Pseudomonadota > Gammaproteobacteria > Enterobacterales > Enterobacteriaceae > Klebsiella > Klebsiella sp. NPDC088457. Next base: position 1,154 of record NZ_JBJDNH010000071.1, read on the forward strand.
GTCGGCGGATAAAGGCACCGCGATGAAGAAAGGGAAAAAGGCATGATCGACACCCTGCTACAGGAAAAAATCGCCGCCCGCCTGACGCGCATCGCCGCGGAGATTCCGGTCGGCATCTCTAACCGCCACGTCCATCTGTCGCAGCAGGATGTCGAAACGCTTTTCGGCAAGGGCTACACGCTGACGCCGTTGAAAGCGCTACGCCAGCCGGGGCAGTTTGCCGCCGGGGAGTGCGTAACCGTCGTTGGGCCGAAAGGCTCGCTGACCAACGTCCGCGTCCTCGGTCCCACCCGCCCGGTCACCCAGCTGGAAATTTCCCGCGCCGACTGCTTCACCCTCGGGATTAACGCGCCGGTACGCGAGTCCGGGCAGTTGGATAACGCCGGCAGCGCCCTGCTGATTGGCCCGGCGGGCCACGTGGAACTCCATTCCCAGGTGATCTGCGCCTGGCGGCATATTCATATGTCGCCGCAGGATGCGCGGCGGCTGCATGTCAGCAACGGGCAGAAGGTGCGCGTAGGCAGCCGGGGCGAGCGTCAGCTGACGTTCGATGAAGTGGTGGTCCGGGTGCGGGAAGATTTTGCCCTCGAGTTCCATATCGATACCGAAGAAGCTAACGCCGCCGGGTTAAAAAACGGCGCGCTGGTCGCGCTTATCGCTTAACGGAGGCCCGCCATGACCGACGAACAAATCGAACGCCTGGTGACGCGAATTATCCAGCGGCTACAGCCGCCGGTGCTGGTGATGGTCAGCCCAGCCGCTGGCTACCGCCATGCGATCCGCAACCGTCTGGCGGGCTGCGGGCTGCCTCTGCATATCGCCCTGGATGACGGAATAACGGACGCCGCGCAGTGGCAGGCGCTCGGGGAGGTGATCCCCTCCGCCGTCTGGCACGAGGCGCTGCCCTCGCAGGCCTGGCGGGCCGTGGTGCTGCCGTTTCTCGACTACCCGCTGGCGGCGGACCTGCTGAACGGGGCTGTGCACCGCCCGCTCGCCAGACGGCTGCACGACGCGCTGCTGGCTGGCCTGCCGGTGCTGGCATTACGTTATCACTGCGATCCTGACAGCGAACTGAACCAGCTGCGCGGCGCGGCGAGCAATACGCCTTACGCCAGCCATCTGCGGTCCACCCTTGCCCGGCTGGAAGAGTGCGGGGTCACGCTGTGCACCATCCATGAGCTGCTGGCGAAGCTGGCTGCGGGAGCGGAAACAGGCCCGCAGGTTCCGGCGGCCGCGCCGCGTCGTTATCTCACCGTCACAGACATGGTGAATAATCCGGCGCTGGCTTCCGCTCCCGATGCCGTCCTGACCGATGCCGCTATCGATTTTTTAAAAAACAGAAAAAAAGAACCCTACCTTAATAAATAGATCCGGAGTTTATTATGTCTTCTAAAACAAAATGTTGGCTATGGATGCTGCTGGTTATCCTCTCGGAAACCTCCGCAACTTCGACGCTCAAAATGTTCGGTAGCAGCGAAGGGGTAACCAAAATGCTGCTGCTCGGGCTGCTGGTGGCGCTGTACTGCACCTGCTACTACTCGCTGTCCCGGGCGGTAAAAGATATTCCCGTCGGCCTGGCGTACGCCACCTGGTCCGGCACCGGTATTCTGGTGGTGTCGACGCTGGGGATGGCGTTTTACGACCAGCATCCGGATACCGCGGCCATTATCGGCATGGCGGTAATCGCCAGCGGCATCGTTATCATGAATCTGTTTTCTAAAATGGGCAGCGAGGAGAGCGCCGACATGCCCTCCGAGCCGGTTACTGCTCTGGATAAAAAGATCGCCAACTAACAGGAAAGGAATAGCATATGTTTAATCTCGGATTCTTATGGCTGGCGCTGTCCATCGGCTCAGAAATTACCGGCACCTCAATGATCAAAAAAACCAACGGCTTTAGCAAGCTGGCGCCGTCGGTGCTGGTGGTCTGCGCCTACGCGCTATGCTATTTCGCCCTCACCCGCGCGATGAGCACCATTCCGGTAGGAGTGGCCTATTCGCTGTGGTGCGGATTTGGCATTGTCGGCGTCACCATCTGCTCCATGATCCTGTATAAGCAAAAACCGGATCTGCCGGCGATCTTCGCCATGCTGCTGATCATCTCCGGCGGCATCATCATGAACGTCTTCTCCACGATGTAAGCGCAGACGGTAACCCGGGCATGGGTTTACCCCACGCCCGTTTCATGGCAGCAGGATAACCGTATGAACAGAATCGTCGTCATCGCCCGCCCATGTCGTTGGTGGCTGCCTGCATAACAGGCGGCACGATTTTCGTTTCCATTTTCAAAGCCGCCGGAAGGCGGCTTTGTTGTTTCTCAGTGACGTCTTTCGGCTTAATCGCACGGTAAGGAGTCTCTGATGAATACCACACCTACCATACTGACCGGCGACCGTCCCACCGGCCAGCTGCACCCCGGCCACTACGTAGGCTCTCTGCGCCAGCGGGCCCAGCTTCAGCACGATCATCGGCAATTTATTCTCGTGGCCGACCTGCAGGGGCTCACGGATAACGGCAGCGATCCGCAAAAACGACGATTTGTCTGCAATCCGCGCCATCTGCGGATCGCCGATCCCGGCCAAAGCGAAGGCAATGTCGTCTTTACTTATCTTGATGCCTTCCACCAGGATAACTCGCTGATTGCCGATATGAAGGCCCACTACCAGCGCGGTGGCCTGGGAGACCGGCAGTGTAAAAACGAGCTGGAGGATTGCCTGCAGACGCTACTGGCGCCGATACGCGAACGCCGGGCGACGATTATTGCCGAGAAAGGCATGCTGCTGGAATTGCTGCGTCAGGGCAGCGAACGGGCGCATCACCTCACACAGCAGACGCTGCATGAAGTGAAACGTGGGCTGGGGCTACCGGTACTGTTCTGAACGCCAGTGGCACGGCGCTTTAGCATTGCGGGTCGTGCCCACCCTCATACATCTTCACACAGTCGCGCCCGCTGCGCTTGGCAACGTACAGCGCGCTGTCGGCGTCACGCAGCAGCCGGTTGTAATCCGGATGACCGGTATGCACGGCATAGCCGATGCTGGCGGTAATCGCGATATCGGTCTCGCCGCCAACGTTAAACGAGAGCTGGCGGATAGTTTTGCGCAGGTGTTCAAGGAGCGTGAAGGCCTCGGCCGCACCGGTTTCCACCAGAACCAGCAGAAACTCCTCACCGCCATAGCGGAAGATGTAATCGCTGGAACGGATATTATCCCCGAGCAGGCCGGCAACGTGCTTGATCGCCCGGTCGCCCACCATATGGCCCCAGCTATCATTGATCTCTTTGAAATGGTCGATATCCACAATCGCTACCGTCATCGGCAGCTCATGTTCCATGGCGAGCGTGACCTCGTGCTTGAGGACCACCGGGAGATAGCGACGGTTTAACAGGCTGGTCAGAGAATCTTTGCCGCTCTGCATCTGCGACAGGCTGCTGAAGATAACCCCTAGCTGGTTGCCGATCTGCTGACAATGAATGTGGATCCCCTGCAGCAGGCTTTGCGTATTTTTATATTCTGCATCGCCGTTCGATGATTTCCAGCCGGTAATTAAACGATCGACCTGGCTAATTAAGCCGGTAATCTCTTCCATCTGGGTATTTTTATTAAAATAGCGCACGCATTTATGACGGAACCACAGGCCAAATTCTGACTCCGATAATAACGTCGCATTCATATCGCTCTTATTTTCACTGACGATATTAAAAATTGCGCTATTTTCCCATCCGGAGAGTGAAGCCTGCTGTTTACCATATTCCATCGGCACATTGTCCATCAGGCTATACAGGCGAAAAGCCTCTTCATTTTTGGTCGCCCGATAGTGCGATAGGGTGTAGGCATGGCACATCATCTCGATCGCCATATTAATCGCCATCACCGCGTAGTGGATGGTCGCCATCCCGGTCTGGTGGTCGATATCGCTGTCACGGACATATTCAATCAGCCCGGCCTTGAGCTGACGTGCGCCGCGCAGTACGGCCTCCGCCGGGATACCGATGCGCGCGTGAATGCTGCCAATATGATACTGCCGCTCTGCCAGCGCCTGCAGCTGCTCCTTATCGCTGGTCAGGATATCCTTGACCCACACCGCCAGTGAACGGCTGAGGCGTTCCTGCACCAGATCATAAGTCAGGTGGCGGGCAATATCAGGATCCTGAAAAATAAAGTCATAAAAGCGCGCCGCCAGCGCTTGCGCCTGCTCAGCGGCGATATTTTGCAGGACGGCTTTGACTTCCGCGCTCAGACCGTCGTACAGCGGCAGCCATTCCTTAAAAATAACGGAGATATATTTTTTGCTTTCATCGTTCATTGGATAAAGCACTCGCCGGGCGTAGGTCGCTTTTCAGGGGGCAAAGATCATACAACAGTTCGTCAGGGTCAACCAGATTGAAAATGCAGCAGCGCTGCTTTTCTCCCCAGGCGATCCTCGGTTCCGGTACGCCCGCCATTCCCGTAATTTCCATGCGGATAGCGTCACGGCGGGAGGGCGCCGTCTAACTACGGTAGCGGCGAGGATCGGGATGGCTGATGATGGCCGGAGGCCAGAGGGAGCAGAGCCACGTCCCGGTCTCCAGGGGCAGGCCGCCCCCTGAAGCGTTCAGAAGGTGACGGGGGTATTCACCCAAAGCACTTTGGCGACCACAGTGCCGACGTTACGATAGCCATGAGGGACCTGGCTTGGGAAATAAAAGGAATCGCCCTGCTCCAGTCGCCATACATCGTCACCGAGGCGCAACTCCAGCTCTCCCTCCAGCACATAGCCCATCTCTTCGCCGTGGTGCTCAATAAGGCCATCGCTGGCGACTCCGGGTTCGATAATATGAATATTGCCCTGCAGCAACCCGCCCTTGTGGTGCCAGGTCAGGTTCTCCAGCTCAATTCCCCCTTTTTTATTGCGTTGCAGAAAGCGTTTACGGTGACGCTGCGTCGGTTTGAGTACCGGAACGTCGGCCACCCAGTCTTCCGCCATCAGATCGGCAATACTGGTATCCAGCGCTTTGGCCAGCCGGTGGAGCATCGCCAGGGAGGGGCTGGCCGCTTCATTTTCCAGTTTTGAGAGCAAACTTTCCGAACAACCCACCTTCTGCGCCAGCTGTTTAAGCGTCATTTCCTGTACCAGCCTGGCATGACGCAATCGCATTCCCAGGCGCGTACCTGAAGATTTTAGGTCTGTATTTTTTTTCATGGATAAGGTTCATTAAGGCCAGCAACAGGCCCGCGACCGGCGGGCCCGAATATTATCAATCACGCCATTACGACAAATTGAATCTCTTTCGGCGAACAACCGTTGATCGGCACAATGTCCTGCGGACACGCGGACATCACCACCACACAGTCCAGCTCAGCGCGAATCTCTACATAATCACCTGCTTTGCTTACCGTGGGCAACCAGGAAATGGTGTAGTCAGGATTTACCGGCGTGTTCATCCACAGATTCAGCGGCTGTGGAACTTCGCGAGCGCGTAGCCCAATCGCCTTCAGCGCCATACGCATGTTATCCGCGCAACTGTCGTGGTACTCGTTAATCCCCATATTACTATAGCGATACAGGTCGCAGGCAGCGATCAGCGTATCGTGCACGCCAGGCGAGGTATCGGTCAGCAACGTTGCAATAGCCCGACGATGGTTGGTCGCCAGCACATCTCCCGGCTGCGGAATAATTTTGTCGATAAACGCGCGGGTATGCTCCATCGAGGCGAACTCGCTAAGATCGGCGCGGTTAAAAAACCAGGTATCGCAAACCTGGCTTCCCGGGCTGTTAATGATGCGAATCAGCTGGCCCTTTTGCAGAAGTACGGCGCGGCCGCAGCGCGGCGGGATGGTGTAGAGCTCGTTAATCACCGGCGCGCCATCGGGTGAAATCGGTGTCGTTGCCGTTGGATTCACGCCCAGGGCATCGCCGTTGTCTGGTTCGCAGCAGGTTGGGAAGTGGGTGATCGCAGTCATGGATAAACTCCTTCGATGGTACAGGAAAGCTCAGTCAGAGCGCAGGCTAAGGTACGAGCGCCAGCGGCCAACGAGCGCGGGTCAGTATATTCAGCCGGGTTATGGCTAATGCCTTGACGGCTGGGGACAAATAACATGCTGGTGGGACAGTGCTCCGCCAGATTCATCGCGTCATGAAACGCGCCGGACAGCAGCTCCATATGCGCAATATCCAGCGCATTGCCGGCGTTTTTCAAAACATGGTTCATGTGAGGATCAAAGGTGACCGGCGCTTTAGCTAATAGCGCGTCAACATTCACCCGTTCACAGACAAGCCCAGCCATCAACGTATCAAGTCGGGCTAGCGTTTCCCTTGCGGGATGGCGAAAATCCAGGGTAAAGCTTACGCAGGAAGGGATCGTGTTGATGGCGTTCGGGGTAATCTGCCAGCGACCGAAAGTGATGCGCAACTGTGTATCGTCGGCATCACACATTGCGTTTTCAATGCGTGCCGCTAGTTCCCGCGCCAGGCTCATCGCATCCTGACGAAGTGTCATCGGCGTGGTTCCCGCATGCGCCGATATCCCCTGACAGGTCACCTGATACCAGCGCACGCCCTGGATACCTTGCACCACCGCCAGGGACAAATCACGCGCTTCCAGTACCGGCCCCTGTTCGATATGCAGCTCCACAAAGCCAGCCATCTCCCGATTTGGCCGTTGTGGAATGTCAGCGAAACGCTGCTGATGACGCGCTAACGCCTCGCGAAATGGCACGCCATCTTCGCCAACGGTCACGAGATAGCGAGCCAGCCGCGCGGGATCGACAAAAGCGCTGGATCCCATCGCGCCAGGCGCGAAACGGCTTCCCTCTTCGTTAGTCCAGATCACCACTTCGATCGGGCGTTCCGTCTCCACCTGCGCGTCATTCAACGCCTTCAGGCACGCCAGCCCGGCGATAACCCCATAGCAGCCGTCATAATTACCGCCGCAGGGCTGCGTATCGATATGACTGCCGGTACTCACCGGCGGCAGAGGCAAACGCCCGGCGCGCCGGAAAAACAGGTTTGCCGCCGCGTCGCGGTAGACCTCACAGCCAAGTTCACGCGCGAGAGCGATAAGCCAGGCGCGCGCCTCAAGTTCCACTTCGCTCAGCGCCTGGCGATCGACGCCGCCGTTGGCCAGTTTGCCAAACCCGGCAAGCTGCGCCAGCAGCTGATTGAGCCAGGACTCATCCAGATAACGGGCGGCCCGTAAACTGGCTTCCTTCATGCTAATTTCTCCAGCTCTTCCGTTTGTAATGGACGACGAAACAGCGGCGCGAGGAAACTGCGCAACCGTTCGCTCTGCGGCTGGGTAAACATCTGCCGCGGCGTCCCGCTCTCGATGATGCGGCCATCGGCCATAAACACCAGCCGCGAAGAAATATGCGCGGCAAAGGCCATTTCATGAGTCACCATCACCATGGTCATGCCCTGCCCGGCCAGAGCGCGGATGACGTCGAGAACCTCTTCAACGCGTTCCGGATCGAGGGCGGAGGTAGGCTCATCCAACAGCAGTAATTCCGGGTTGAGCGCCAGGGCGCGGGCAATCCCTACCCGCTGCTGCTGCCCGCCGGACAATCGTACCGGCCAGTCATCAGATTTTTGCGCCATGCCGACGCGGGCGAGCGCGGACATAGCCGCTTGCTTCGCCTCATGTCGGGGCATCTTTTTCCCCAACACCAATGGCGCGACGACGTTTTCCAGGACGGTCATATGCGGCCAGAGATTGAACTGCTGAAAGACCATCGCCAGAGGCTTGCGCACCTCCGCAATCAGACCAGGGCTGTCGACATGCGCCGGGCCTCGCTGCGGGCCGGAATAGCCGAGGAGCTGCCCTTTAATCAGCACCTCGCCGTGGTCATAGGCTTCGAGAAAGTTCATGCAGCGTAGCGCGGTCGTCTTCCCGGAACCCGAGGGACCGATCAGCGTCACAATCTCCCCGTGATGGACGCTCAGATTGATATCATTCAGGACCACGTGGTTGGCGAATGACTTGCCTACATGACGCATTTCAAGCACGGGTGCGGATGTATTGCTCACATTATTCTCCGGTTCTTAATACATAGCTCAGCGTTCTGACGCCCAGACTCACGCCCTGGGCGAGAAGCCAGTAGCTGATGATCAGCAGGGTGTACGGCAGAATGTAGCTATAGGTGTTGGCGACAATCTGACTCGTCGTCATGGTCAATTCTGGTACGGTAATGATCGAGGCGATGGCGCTTTCTTTGATGGTCAGAATAAACTGGTTGCCGAGCAGCGGCAGCGCAAAGCGCACGGCCTGCGGCGTCTGGATATGCCAGAAGCAGCGTAGCGGGGAGATATTATTCGCTAGCGCGGCCTCTCTCTGTCCCGGTGGGATGCTGTTCCACGCCGCGCGAAATATTTCGCTAAAATAGGCCGCGCTATAGAGCATCAGAGACAGGATCGTGGCTTCGACGGCGCTGAGCATGACGCCGATCGAAGGCAGGCCGAAATAGATAACCGCCAGTTGCGCCAGGAACGGCGTACCGCGGATGATCCAGACATAGGTACGCCATAGACGAAAAGCCAGCCCGCTCTTGCGGCACAGGCCATTCATGGCAAACCCCAGGGCCATACCGCCGAACGCGGCGCACAAGCTGAGCCACAGGGTCACGCCTAGCGCCTGCAGATAATCAGGCAGATACTGCGCGAGTTCGCTCATCGTTGCTCCCTCTGCCAGTGCCGCTCCGCCTGGCGTCCCAGCAGGGCTAACAGGCTGGTTAGCAGCAAATATACCAACGCCACGGCCAGATACACCTGTAGCGGTTGATAGGTCGCGGACGCTAGTTGCTGCCCAACCCGCATCAGGTCGGTCAACGCAATCACCGACACCACCGCCGAAGCCTTCACCACGTCAATCAGTTCAGAGATCAATGACGGTAAGGTGGCGCGAACCACCTGCGGTACCTGAATGCGCCATAAAATTTGCCGCGGCGTGAGACCACAGATAGCCGCCGCTTCCATCTGGCCCGGAGCAAGGCTGGCAAACCCGCTTTGCAGGATCTGCGACTGATAGGCTGCCGTATTAAGGGTCAGCGCGAGAGCCGCCGCCAAAAAACCGGGAATATCCAGCCCGAGCCGGGAAGGCAGATAAAAGCAGAGTAAGAGCTGGACCAGCACCGGAGTGCCGCGAAACAGGCTGACCCATCCATGGGCCACATTGCGATATACCCGTAACGGACTTCTCGACAGGCGCCAGACGCCTATCCCCACGATAAATCCGGACGCCATCGCCATCAGGCACAGCGTTGCCGTCGTTAATGCCCCTTCCAGCAACACCGGGAGCCAGCGGACAAAGCTTGTAATGAAATCCGTCATCATCAGCGGCTCACAGCGCCGGAGCAGGCATGTCGGTTGCTGGAATGGCCATAGTGAAACCGAACCATTTTTGCTGAAGCGCGTTCATCGTTCCGTCACGGTTGGCCTCGACGATCCCGTCGCTAATCAATTTCACCAGCGACGCGCTGTCGGCATCCTTGCGCCCTACCCAGCCGAAGTAGGTCTGTGGGCCAAGCATTTCCGGTAAAGTCGCGAACACGCCTGGCCGCGTTTTAATCAGTGGTCCGAGGTTGGAAAGCGATTGGGCTACGCCATCCAGACGATGAGAGGCGAGGTCGGCATAGGCTTCATCAAACGCGACATACTGTTTGATCTCTTTAATGCCCGGTTTGCCGTCCGCGCGCAGCGCCTCATCGAAGGACTGCAAAACCTGTAGCTGGCCCGATCCTGCCTGTGAGCCGACCACTTTACCGTTCAGGTCTGCCGGGGCATGGATGGTGCTATCATCCGCCCGTTTCAACAGAGCGACCGTCGATTCCGCCACCGGCGCAGTAAAGGCGAAATGCTCAACCCGCTGTTTGTTTACCGTCACTGCCGTAACCACAAAATCGAATTTCCCGGCATCCAGTCCCGGGAGAATGCCCTGAAAGGGAAGATCCAGCTGTTTAACCTTTACCCCAGGGAGCGACTTTTCGAAGATATGGTTCATCAGATCCACGTCGTAGCCGACGATTTTACCGTTATCGACATATTCAAACGGGGCATAGCGCGCTTCGGTGGCCACCGTTATCACCTTCGCTTCCTTAATGCGTTGCAAAAGATCGGCGCTAAAGGCGGCAGACGAAAAAACGCTGGCGGATATCAGCATCGCCCAACAGGCGGGTAGGCAAAAATGGCTCGGTTTCATGGGTTCGCTCTCTGAAAGTGGTTTGAACTTTAGTCAAGTAACTTGAACAAAATGACAAAAGCATGAAATGTGCCAACCACTTCAAAGCGGCAAAAATAAAATCAACATATTGATAAATATAAAAATATATAAATTCAGGGTGTGAAGATAGATCGTGCTGGCGGGCGCTAAAAAATAGCGATGCACAAAATCAATGCCGCCGCTGCACGTTCGCAGTGCATAGCCGCACGGGATAGGATATTAACGTCTCTGTTTGTGTGGCGTGAGAAACGCCCGCTGGCACAGATAAAAAGAGGGGTTTTTAGGATGAAACCATCGCGGCCTGCCCTGGCGAAAACTATGGGCTGTTGCGGTTCATAAAGCGGCGCAGCAACCAGGTAAAGCCCATCGCCATGCCGAACAAAATAAATAACAGCGCTACCCAACTCAGAGAGATACGCAACAACGTACTCAGTGTCATATAGGGCTGCAGATAGACGGTAAAGGAGCGTGCGGCGGAGCGGCCCATGAGATCAAGCGCGCTGTCGGTGAGCCAGACAAACAGTCTGCAAACCAGCCAGATGATTGCCGGCCAGCACAGCAAAACCAGAAAGGTAAAACGTTCCTGAATCCCCCTGATGAGCTGGCGTAATGGCGACCAGTTAAGCAGGTTTTTCATTCCTTCTCCTGCGGTTGTCGTCCATACGGATGATCCAGGCGACTGCACTCCAGGCAATTCTCCCTGATTCGCAATGTCATGCTTTTTAACTCTGATTCTTTTGCAGTTAAGATTTTGTTAAGGAAATTAAGGCATTTCCGCCAGAAAGTCCAGTAATCAGGGCCATTTATGCTAACCGCATCATGAAATAAACGAGCAGAATACCATTCTTTTTCTGGCCGTTTTATTACGCCGGGAAGCACTAATTCACCACCAGAATATTAAATAATAAATCTATAAAATATCCTGCTACGACAGCTGGATTTATTTTCCCGCCATAAAAATGCCCTACCGCCTGACATAAAACCCATTATCTGACGCTACGCCACTGATGCAATTGCAACAGCGGTGTTGCCCGCTGCTGCAATTGCCACAGCCTGTAAAAAAAATCGCTCCATAATAATATGATAAAACAAGGAATTACCTGGCACATCCTGCTGGAACGCTTATTGCTATATCTGCTTATATTCCTGAGCGGTCTGAATAATTATTAATTGAGAGAATTAAGGAATATGGATAATAACTGGCTATTATTTGCTAATAGTCGGACACGTTAATAGCCAGGTTGATCCTGCTTAATCGTCGAGAGGCTGTTCTATGTCAGACAATATCAATAAGCCCATTCAGTTCGCCTACTGGGTGCCGAACGTTTCCGGGGGGCTGGTCATTAGCCAGATCGAGCAGCGGACCCACTGGAGCGCGGAGTATAACCGCCAGCTTGCGCAGATTGCCGAGCAGGCGGGTTTTGATTATGCCCTGACGCAAATCCGTTTCACCGCCGGTTATGGCGCGGATAATCAACATGAGTCAGTCACCTTTTCACAGGATATTCTCAGCCACACGTCGAAATTAAAGGTGATAGCCGCTCTGCTGCCCGGTCCCTGGAATCCGGTGCTGGCGGCAAAGCAGATTGCGACCATCAGCCATTTGTACGGACCGCGCATTGCGGTCAATATCGTTAGCGGCTGGTTTCGCGGCGAGTTTAAGGCGATCGGCGAACCCTGGCTCGATCACGAAGAGCGCTATTTACGTTCCGAAGAGTTTATCCGCTGCCTGAGAGGGATCTGGAATGAGGAGCACTTCACCTTTGCCGGCGATTTTTATCGTTTCCGCGACTATTCGCTGAAGCCAAAACCGCTCGATCCGCAGCCGGAGATCTTTCAGGGTGGCAGTTCGCGTGCGGCCAGAGATATGGCCGCGAGGGTGTCGGACTGGTATTTTACTAACGGCAACACGCCGGACGGGGTGCGTAAGCAGACGGAAGATATCCGGACAAAAGCGCAGGTGAACCAGCGCCGGGTGAAGGTGGGACTGAATGGATTTGTTATCGCCCGGGAGAGCGAACGCGAAGCGCAGGCCGTTCTGCAGGAAATCATTGCCAAAGCTAATCCGGATGCAGTGAAAGGCTTCGCTCATGAGGTCAAAAATGCCGGACAGTCTTCTCCGGAAGGTGAAGGCAACTGGGCCGCATCGACTTTTGACGATCTGGTGCAGTATAACGATGGTTTTAAAACCAATCTTATCGGCACGCCGCAGCAAATCGCCGAACGGATCGTTGAATTAAAGCGGGCGGGTGTGGATTTAATGCTGCTCGCTTTTCTCCATTTTCACGAAGAGGTGGCATATTTTGGCCGCGAGGTCATCCCTCTGGTGCGCGAGCTGGAAAAGCAGAAAGCCACAGTTTATCAACCGTAGCCGGCTACTATCATAAACGCAAAAATCATAAACGCAAAAAGCCCATCCGCGAGGATGGGCTTCTTACTGATTTGATGCCTGGCAGTTCCCTACTCTCACATGGGGAGACCCCACACTACCATCG
>NZ_JBJDNH010000072.1:0-13432 GCF_044900465.1 Klebsiella sp. NPDC088457
CTGGTGGGTTACATTAAGTTTTACTTTGCCATGACTCAGGGCTTCCTGGTGGTCGGCCTGATCTCCATCCTCTCCGTCGTGCTGATCCACCACGTCATCCGCATGGTTGAGGCCCGTCGCGAACCAGAACCACAAAGTGTGCCCGCGCTATGATGCAGCCTGTAAATAACGACAGCGTGCCGTTAATTCTGCTCGGCGGCACGTTATGCGACGAGCAGCTATGGCAACCGGTGTTGAGGCAACTCAACGTCAGCCGCGCGCAGTGCTTCACGCTACAGACGGACGATTCGGCTAGCGCCACGGCGGCGCGCCTGCTGGCGATATTACCGCCCCGCTTTTGCCTGTGCGGATTTTCGCTAGGGGCAATCGTCGCGCTACATATGCAGGCCGTCGCGCCAGAACGTATCGCCGGGCTGGCGCTGATTTCTGTCAATCCGTTCGCCGACCGGCCCGAAAACGCGTCGCAGAGACGTCATGCGGTCGCGCAGGCCAAAGAGATGGGATTCAGCGCATTTATCAGCCAGCAACTATGGCCGCGTTATGTCGCCAGCCGACGGCAAACCGAAGCGTCCCTGCGACAAACGATTATCAACATGGCACAAAACTGCGGCTACGACGTTTTTTCCCGACAAACTGAAATCGCCATCAGCCGGAGCGATCGCCGCACCGAGCTTGGAAAACTCACGGTGCCAGTTCTGATCCTGAGCGGCGAAGAAGATCCGATTTGTACCGCGGAGCATCACCACGCGGCGCAACAAGCGGCGCCTTTTGCCCGCTGGCAAGAGCTGCCCGGCGTCGGTCACTTTGTGCCGCTGGAGGCGGTATCAGAGACGGCACAAGCCCTTCATTCCTGGATAAACGAGGTTCTTCTATGCGACTCAATCCGCTAAAACAGCGTCAGAAGCCAATTATTAACGGCTGGCTGGCCCTACCATGCAGCTACAGCGCTGAGATTGTCGGCCATCAGGGCTATGATTCGGTGACTGTCGATATGCAGCACGGCATGATCGATTTCGCCTCGGCGCTGACCATGCTGCAAGCGCTCTCTTCGACGCCCGCGACGCCGATCGCCCGGGTCTCTCATAATGATGGTGCGCTGATCATGCAACTGCTGGACGCCGGCGCCTACGGTATCATTTGCCCAATGGTCTCCAGTGCTGAAGAGGCTCGGCGCTTCGTTGCCGCCTGCCGCTATCCACCGCTCGGCAATCGCTCCTTTGGGCCGGCTCGGGCGCTACTCTATGGCGGTAAAGATTACCCTCAGCACGCCAATGAGCAGATCCTGACGCTGGCGATGATCGAGACGCGGGAGGGGCTAAAAAATCTGCAGGCGATCCTGGATGTCGAGGGGCTGGACGGCATTTTTATTGGTCCAAACGATCTCTCCCTGACGTTGACGGGGAGCGCCAGCGCCGAGTCCCAACATCCGGATATGCTGGCGGCTATCGATCTGGTGCTGACGCGGACGCACGCGGCCAAAAAAATCGCCGGTATATTCTGTACCTCAGGTGAGGCGGCGGCAGAGCGTATTGCGCAAGGTTTTACGATGGTGACCCCCGCAAATGACGTGATGCAACTTTCTCAGGCCGGGCGCAATGCGGTAGCGCAAGCCCGCGGCGAAATTCCACCAGCCCGTTCGGGTTCCGGTTATTAATGGAGATTTTATGAATACGACAGTTCTGACCTTTGAAGAAGCCCGTAAGCGTCTGGTCACCCCTGATGATATGGTGTCATGCAGCGTCGCGTTTATTGACTGTAAGCTGCCCGGCTCCCATCTCAAGCAGAATTACTCCTTTATCGGTCCCGGCGTCACGCAATCCAGTGAGCAGGTAATTAACATCCCGCTGCCTCATGGCTTTAATATTGGTGCCGCGGCAATGCCTAAAGGGGTAACTAATAATCTTCATCTCCATTTCACCGCGGAGGTTTTTCTTATCCATGAAGGAAGCTGGCGATTCCGTTGGGGAGCGAATGGAGAAAACGAAGCAACGTTTAGCGCACCGACGATTTTATCTATCCCGACCTGGATATTTCGCGGCTTTACCAACGCCTCCCCTACCGATACCAACGGCTGGGTATTCACCGTCCTGGGCGGAGACAATACCGGCGGTATCATCTGGCATCCTTCGGTGATGCAGGCGGCGAAGGAGTACGGTTTGTATCTCAGCCGCGACAATATGTTGATTGATACCGAAAAAGGCGATCCCATTCCTGATAATTCGGCTCTGATGCCTGAGATCTCGCAATCCGATATCGACGCGCTGCCTCACTACACCCCGCAGCAGATGGCGGAATTTGCGGTGACGGGAGAACAACGCGTGTGGTCCTCCCGGGGATTACTCGATGCGATTTTACCTGGCCACGGTGCGGAAATTGCGCCGGTCATCGGTTTCGGTATTAGCCAGGACCGCTGCAGCCAGGCGAAAATTATCCGACCGCATGGCTTCTCCGTGGAATGGCTGAAGCTGCCATCAGGCGGCCAAATCGGCCGCCATCGTTGTGAGCAGGTTCAGGTCATTATGGTGTTTAAAGGCACTTTAGAAGTCACCTTTAACCAGCAGGGGCAAGAGGTGGTCCTGACCGCTCCGGAACGTTCCGTTATCTCCATCCCGGAGAACTGCTGGCGCCAGTATCGCGCGCTGGAGGGTGAGTGCGAAGTGACTTTAACCACCCGAGGCGATGAGCGCAAGATGCTCTTTTGGGATGAAAGCATTGTCGCCGCCGCGGAACAGCAGGGCTGGTCCGTAGACCCAGATGGCTACCTCGCCGCGACGGAGATCCTTCCTCTCACGGCGCGTCGTGTCTATCACAAAAGGCAAAACGCCTACCTTAAACGCATCAACGAGTAGCCCTCGCCGCGCCCGTACGTATCGTTAATGGTACCCGGAAGGCCCTCTTGAGCCTACCGGCGGCGAACACTGATTTCGAGCCTTAACATTCATCTTTCCGCCAAAGCCATCTGCGTATGCAGATGGCTTTTTTATGGTCTCTAAGCTCTTTTTGTGGTTTTTGTGTTGTTTTATCTTTTTTATTGTTGTTTTTGATGTTGCTTTGTGGTGACATTAGATCATCATTCCGGCACAGGCAAAATTTTCATGGAGCATAAAACTCACGATTTTGATGTCGTCATTATTGGCGGCGGTGTTATTGGTTGCGCGGTCTTTCGCCGTTTCACGCTAATGGGCGCGCGGACATTACTACTGGAAAAAGGCGGCGACATTCTTTCCGGCGCCAGCAAGGCAAACAGCGCCATTCTTCATACCGGTTTTGATGCGCCGCCGGACAGCCTTGAGCTGGCCTGTATGCAGGCGGGATATGCCGAATACAAAGCCATACATCAGAAAATGAACCTTCCTCTGCTTGAAACCGGTGCCATCGTCGTGGCATGGAATCAGGAGCAGCTTGATGCATTGCCAGGGATTGTTCAGCAGGCGCATCAAAATGGCGTCACGGATGTATGTCAGCTCTCATCCGATGAGGTTTACCAGCGTGAAGCGCACCTCGCGGCGGGCGCGTTGGGAGGGGTTCTGATTCCCGGGGAAAGCATCATCGATCCCTGGAGCAGTCCGCTCGCCTACCTGACGCAGGGGGTGAAGCATGGGGGACAATATCGCTTCAACTGTGAGGTAACCGGCGCCGAATTCAATGAGCAACAGTGGTCAATCCAGACTACCGCCGGCGATTATCGGGCAGCCCTGGTGATCAACTGTGCGGGAAATCATGGCGATCGTATCGATGGGCTATGGCGTACGCCGGAATTTGAGATCAAACCTCGTAAAGGCCAGTTTCTAGTCTTTGATAAACCCGCCTCGGCGCAAATCAACGCGATTATCCTGCCCGTACCGACCGCGCGCAGTAAAGGCGTTTTACTGTCGAAAACCATTTTCGGCAACCTGTTACTAGGCCCGACGGCGGAAGAGCAGACCGATCGCGAACGCGCGGAAGTCAATGAAGAGATGTTAAAGACGCTGATTGCTCAGGGCAAACGTATATTACCCTCTTTAACCGATTATACGGTGACCGCCACCTATGCTGGCTTACGCCCGGCGACCGAACTGAAAGAGTACCGCATTCTCCCTTATCCGCAGCAACAGTGGATCACCGTCGGCGGAATCCGCTCCACCGGACTGACTGCCGCGCTGGGCATTGCCAGCCACCTTGAAACGCTCTATCGCAACCACTTTGCCGCTCTGTTCGAACTGACGCCTCCCGACACCTACCTCTGGCCACGGATGCCGATGCTCTCGGACTATGAGCCTCGCGATTTTACCTGCCCGGGAAATGGCGGCGTGGTATGCCATTGCGAGTGGGTCACGCGACGTGAGCTGGAAGCCGCTTTTGACTCCGATGTTCCACCGGGCTGTATCGGCGGATTACGCCGGCGGACGCGCGTCATGATGGGCCGCTGCAATGGATTTTTCTGTAGCAATCACGTTGCCGAAATTATCGGCGACCGCTTTAACAACACCTTGATCACAGGGCAGATAAAATGAGCAAGCTGTACGATGTCATCATCATTGGCGCCGGGCCCGCCGGATTAGGCGTTGCACGCGCTTTACAGGAGGCCGGAGTTAAAGAGGTACTGCTCATCGAGCGGGAAAGCCAGGCTGGCGGCGTACCCAGGCATTGTCGACATCCCACATTTGGCCTGCAGACATTCTGGCGACCGATGAAAGGACACACCTGGGCCCAAAAATTACTGGGATATGTCCACTATCCTATCCGCACCTCGACAACCGTCACCGCGCTGTTAGCGCAGGGGGAAATTGAAGTGTCATCAGATCGCGGTCTCGAGACCCTACGGGCGCGAAAGATCGTATTAGCAACCGGCGTACGGGAAACGCCACGCCATCCTCGTCTGGTAAGCGGCGTCCGTCCGCAAGGCGTGTTAACGGCTGGAGCGCTGCAACAATTCGTCTACCTGCGTGGGCTGAAGCCGGGCAACCACCCGGTCATCGTAGGGACGGAATTAGTTAGTTTTTCCGCGATCTGGACGCTAAAAAGCGCCGGAGTTCAGGCCGTCGCCATGATCGAAGAGGGTCCGCGCCACACGGCATGGCGTTTATGCCTGCTGTTTGCCAAACTGCTCAATGTGCCGGTCTATTTCAACAGCCATGTTTCCCGCATCACCGGCAGCGAACGTGTCGAAGGTATTGAAACTGCCAGCAACGGAGTACAGAAGGTCCTGCCATGTGACAGCGTCATTTTCACCGGCAAATTTACCGGTGAATACACTCTGGTCCGTAAAAGCCATCTGGCCTCCGACTTTGGCACCGGGCGGCCACTGTTTGACCAAAACGGCGCCTGTTCCGATGCGCAATATTATGCCGTGGGCAACATGACCCATCCGGCTGATATGGGCGATCAATGCTATCAGGAAGGGCTGCGCACCGGGAAGATGATCTCACAAGCCCTGCAATCCGGGACCCCCGCGTCGCCATTTGTAGCGGTGCAGCATGATGACAACATCCGCATTGCTGCCCCCAGCATCATTCGCATCAATGATGCGGAGAGTAAAATAGCCTTTAATATCCGCGTACTACATCCTGTCACGGGTGATGTCGTCGTGCGTGATGGCAACAAAGAGCTCTATCGTCGCCGCTGCCGTTGCATGCCCGAACGCCGAATTTTGCTAAAAGATGTCGACATCAGCGGCGTAACCACAGAGAGCACTCTGCATATCGCTATCGAATAAGCATAAGCGCGATCCCATGCGCAATAGCGCCAATACCTGTCAGCCTTCTCTGACAGGTTTTTTTTGCCAAAGAAAGTCAGCGCAGCCCTGCGCTCTCCCCGGCATAAACCGACGCCAATACCCGGAGTGAACCGTCAGGGAAACAACTCTCTACCACGCATAGTGAGATAAACGAAGAAGAGGAGAACATCTCCTCAGGTGAGCGGGCGGACGTAAAGAAACGCATATCGCTTTACGCCCGCCGAATTGGCGAGGTATTACTGGCCGGCGATCTCCTCGGCAATAAATTCATTTTGTACCTGGGACCACAAACTTACCCGTTGACCACGCTGTTCAAAAAAAGCAATCTCACGCTGAATGCCGACGCTTTTATCCCAACCTGGCAGATCAATAATAATTAATTCCTCCATCGTCTCCATAAAGTATGCATCGACGGGAGCCCAACGCTTGCCAATTTCACTTTTTTCAGTATGGCGGAAAACCAGATTTATAGGATGTGATAAAGTTACCTGACTGAATACAATATTCCCGGATTCAATTATCGCTGCGGCAACCTGATTACACCGAATGAAGCGTTCATTCACTACCGTTTCATCAGGGTGGCTATACGGGCAGGCCAGAAAAATCTTTCTCATTGTAGGCGTTCTCCATAGATATAAAGAGTTTGATGGCCCTCTCAGGCCATAATATTTTTCACTGTTTCTGTGGCTAAACTTTCAGCTTCCAGTTTTTCTGCCGCAGGCACGGAAATAATCATTGCAAGCGCAATCGCTAAAATCCCCGCAATAAATTTTCCGGCCATAATGGGAATAACCAGGGAGGGTTGAAAATTCGCGGTAAACGCCAGATGATCGCCAAGCGTAGCCTGCGCACAGATGCCAAAGGCAATGCACAGCACTTTGTCTCTGGCGCGCATCTTGCGAAATAGATGGTATACGGCAATAATATTCGCCAGTACCATAATCAATCCCAACGCTCCCGCATCGCTCAGCGCAAGTCTTTTCCCGATATAACGCATGACACCCTGACAATGTTTCTGGAAGAGAAAGCAGATTGGAAAGGTACCGGCCAGCATAATACCTATATAGCCAGCAATTTCGATGGAACGATACAGATTTTTCTCGTCAGCAAATAATGGATCAAAGAACCACCGACCAAAAATATGGGTAAATACGCCGGTAAAATGTTCAATTATGCAAAGTGCGAGGACCATTTTAATAAAGGCATCCATCAGCTTGCCGAATATCAGAAAAGCGCTAACCATCATTAATGGTCGATATTTAAGGCCAATCGCCAGCAGGAAACAAAAAGCAAAAAGCGGCGCCAGTAGTTTTAACGCAGAGAGAAAATCGATGGTTAACGCATAGTTGGCGGGCGAGGTTGTCGAAATGATTTCTCGCACCGGCACGTGATACAAGGCGATCGCCATCAAAGAGATCAGTACGCCAAAGGGAATGCTGATCAGGCCAGCCATCGCCCCTAATGCCAGATATTTATGATCCTCTTTGTTCAGCATAATCAAGCCAACGGGAATAAGGTAAACGATACTCGCACCGGATGTATATCCCACCAGCATGGCGGTGATCCACATATCCCGATTGGCGGCCAGTGCATCAGCCAACTGATAGCCTCCCATATCAACCGCAATTACCGATAGTGCCGCAATAGCGGCATTGGAGCCCAGCGATTGAAACAGGGGCCCAACGGTTTGCATGATCACATGGGTCAACAGAGGGAGCGCGGCCATGATGCCCGCCTGAGCGAGAAAAACCGGGCCGATGGCGTGGATCCCGTTAACAAACTCGCGCCCGAGTCCGCTTTCAGGGCGGATGACGGCCGCCAATGCCCCAAGCAACGTTCCGGACATCATGATATAAATGATCAAGTTGCCAATTTCGGACATACCAGGCCTCTTACTCCGGACGTAAATTACGGGCGCGGGAAATAATGTCCTGATAGCGCAGAAACAGCGCCGACAGATTATTTTCCGTTGGATTTATCACTTCATACTGGTTATTCACTTTTAATTCCCGCTCAATCCCTAAGCCTTTGCGGGCCAGCATAGCTATCCCCTGCGCCGTCATCTCTTTGTTGCTCGGAGTAATAATCTGTTTTTGCAGCAGGTTCGCGAGAAATTGTTTGAAGTAGTGGTTGGTTGCCAGCCCGCCATCGACAGAAATCGCCCCCCCAACGGGACCCACTTTTTCCATCGCAATGATCACTTCCGCCGATCGAACCGCAATACCCTCAAGAATGGATTGCAGCATGTCTTTGCGCTCGGTCTCCAGCGAGAGTCCTGCCCACAGCCCTGCGGCTGAGCGATCCCAGTACGGGCATCCCAGGCCGGATAACGCCGGTACAAAGGCCAGCCCCCGTGCAATGGCCGATTGCGCAGGAAAATCGCTAAACTCTTCGATATCGCTAAACAGGCCAATTTTACGCGCCCAGTTGATAGCAGAGGCCGCATTATAAACACCGCCATCCAGCCCATAGACCGGCGCTTCACCCGGCATTTTCCAGCACAAGGTAGGCAACAACCCTGAACCTTGAGGATCAGGTATCGAATGGCCGCTAATCGACTGCAGGAAAGCCCCGGTGCCAAACGTAATCTTCATTTGCCCGGCAGAAAGACAGCCGTGGCCATAGGTCCCGGCGAACTGATCGACAATACAGGCCGTGAGTGGCATGGTATTACCATCCAGTTTGACGTCGCCAAAATGGCCAACATTGTCTTTCACCTCTGGCAGCGCATCGATCGGTACGCCAAACAGGCGACACAGTTCTTCATCCCATTCCAGCGTGTGGATGTTAAAAAGCGATGTCCGCGAGGCGGAGTTATAGTCCGTAACATGCACGCCGCAAAGATGGAACAGAAAGAAAGCGTCCATGGTGCCAAGACGCAGTCGACCCTGTTTCGCGAGCGGCCCGGCCCCCGGGACATTGCGCATGATCCAGCCTAATTTACTGGCGGAGAAATAGGTATCAAGCGGCAGACCGGAACGGGCTTTGACCATCTCTTCCGCCCCTTCCCGCTTGAGTGTGCGAATCACGCTCTCAGTACGTTGGTCCTGCCAGATAATGGCATTGTAGAGGGGCAGTCCGCTACGGACATCCCAGGCGACGATGCTCTCTCCTTGATGACCCAGGCCAATCGCATCAACCACATTGCAACTCCCCAGGCAATTGCGGATATTGCGCAGAATCTCCAGCGGGTCGTGCTCCACCCAGCCGGGATTCGGTGTAATTTGCTTGTGGGGAACGCTGGCGGGCGAGTGATGTTTTCCATCTTCGGAAAAGACCACCACCCTTGTCCCTGTCGTTCCCTGATCGATAGCGGCATAACGTTGGTTCAACATAGTCGTCTCGCTTGCAGGTGTGATTTGCCTGTTGTCTTTGTGTGTTTTTATTGTTGATATTTACATTGAAACCACAAAAACACAACATAAGAAGACACGAATCGCCAGTAATTTGTGACTGAGATCTCGTTTTAATTTGCTATCCCCGGGATAGGTGTTACATAAAATGATGTGGATGTTTATGCTGATAATGTATAATTGCGATGCTGGAAAATATACAGGGCCTGCATCACGGCCCTACTTTAAGTCAAAATAAAGCGATCAGGGAAAATCAATGAATACTGAAATCGTCAGTTCTTCGGATCGAAGAACCATCATTCTGGAAAAACTTAAAAATAATGGTCAGGTTTCTGTGAATGAGCTTGCTGATATATTTCAGGTCTCTCAGGAAACGATCCGTCGTGATTTAAATAAGCTGGAAGAACAACGCCTAATAAAAAAAATCCACGGTGGGGCCGTTAGTAGCCAGTTCGGTTTTGAAATGGAGTTTAATGAGCGGGCGAAGGTTGCCGCCAGCGAGAAAAAGGCGATAGCGCGCAGTGCGGTAAAACTCTTCAAGCCCGGAGACTCGCTATTTATCGATTTCGGGACGACCACTCTGGAGTTTACCCGCCAGTTAATTGAGGTCAATGAGCTAACCGTCATCACCAATTCTCCGCTTATCGCCAACGTCCTTCATGAGAATGACACGATAAAAACGATCCTGATCGGCGGCGAGTTTATCAGTTCGAAATTTGAATGCGTCGGCGCCATTGCGCTCGATAATATTAAGCGCTTCTTTGTCGATTATGCGGTCATTGGCGCCGGAGCAGTGCATACTCATGTCGGGGTGATGGATCAAGACATTAACGAAGCCACCATTGCCCGACAGATGATTGAAAACAGCAGTCGTACGGTGGTGCTGGCCGATGGGCACAAGCTTCAGAATCATGCAACCACGCTCGTTTGCGAGTGGGATAAAATCCATTATCTCTTCACCACCAGCGAAGGCTCGCAGGCGAAAAAAAGCAAATTCCCGGCAAATGTCAATGTGACATTTGCCAAAGCCGAAAGCGAACGCTAGCATTCGCATAGCGCGTTGCCAATGGCTGGCCGCGGTGCTGCTCCCTGCCACGGCCAGCGATGAAATCAGGCTCTTTTTTCTGCCCCAACGCCTGGCATATCGCGCGGCGTTCTTTGCTGAACCATTTTAGCCGCGATGGCAATAAGCAGTGCGGCAACGGACGAAAGGCCAGCTATCAACATATATCCTGCCTGCATCGTGAAGTATTTCAACATGATGCCCATCAAAACGGGTCCCCAGAACATGCCGGTCGAATAGATCGTCTGGAACAGTCCCATCCGCGCCGTTTGTTCCTCTGAAGTGGTATTCACCACGCTGAGGGACATCATGACCGCGAATGCCATGCCAAACGAAAAGCCCGCCAGCGCCTGAAAAGCCGCGATGATAACGAAATTCTGCGTCAACGGGATACCTAAAGCGGCAATGGCCTGTAACAGCGAACCAATAACCGCCGTTTTCACTAAGCCCAGACGCGGATAAAAGAAGGCGCTACATAGGGCGACAGCCAGCGCGTAGAACAGCAGGTGCAGGTTACTCAACAAAGCGATCAGAATGCCTTTATGGCCTAGCTTAAACATATAGATAGGCGTTAAGGTGTCACGGGTAGCGAAAGGGACAAGGAGCACAATGGCACACAGAATCCCAACGAACCATATCGTACGGTCGGTCAACTGCACCCAGGCGCTTTTAAAACAATCATTAAGCCTGGATTTAACCGGTGTTTCAATGTGTTCCTGTAAGAACAGAGAGATAAACAACGCGATCAGAGCCGCTACGCTGGGTATCCAGAAACCTAAGTTTGGCGGGAAGTTCTGCACAATGATCCCGCACAGCGTATTACCTAAAAAGACGCCTACCGGGCTGGCCAGCGCCAGCAGGGCAACCGCGGCCGGGGCCTCATTTTAGCGAAGTACCTGATAAACATAATGTTGTACAACACCCATGTTGCGGAGGCGATGCCTGAAGACGTTTTGGCAATATACAGCGTAACGTCATTAGTATGAAAAAAGGCTATCGGCCACATCAGCATCGGTAAAACCAGGCTAATCTGAATAAATATTTTTCTGTTATGTAGTGTTCCGGAAATCACGCTTAAAGGGAAACGCAGTAATACCGTGGCAAGACCGGTGGCCCCCATAATCAGACCGATAATTTCGGGCGGGATATCGTGCTGCACCATATAAGAAGCCAGAAACGCATCATAACCATTAATACAAATAAAAAATAATAAGCTCATAATAAAGAACAGAAAAACTTCCCGGCGAGTGAATAATTGTTTAAACATATTCGCATCCTGGTTTGTCATTACGATCATAAGAATGAAGTTATTACAAATCTCGCTGCATGAGCGGATTATACTGATGATAAAAATTTATCTGCTGTTATTCATGCCGGTCGCCTTTATGTTGTCGGTCACCCATCCCTACCTACTATTCACTACGCACGACCCGGTGCGAACAATACGTCTGCCGCGCAATGGCTTAGCCGACTTCATCTCTTTCAGCCCAAATGAAAAACAACACAATAACAACAATATTAAACGCAAAAACAAACAAATTACAACACACAAGTCACATTTCATCAATGAAACCTATCTGCCAGTGCTGATGTAAAAAATGTAATGTGAGTAAATTCAGGATTTTTAATGTGATAAAGATCACCAAAACAACTTAGCGTGTGACATTTATGTTGCTTTTAGTTGTCTTTAAAGTAAAAAGATTGAGATAAACAACACAAAGACAACGACCAGTCAACGTGTGGTGATGACGTAATTAACAGCAAAATCGAAGTAACCGATTGAAATATCAAATTAATCACATCAGAAATCAAGTGAAGAGGGCATGATGAGTAAACCACAGATCGTCAATGATATTAGCGAAGGTAAAAACCCGGCCGAAGTTAAAGCCGATAATAACAGTGAAAATCAAAAAGATAAGAAAATCATATCATCTTCATTAAACCGTTTACCTCGGCAGCTTGATGAACAGCATATGCCAGCTGATTTCAACATTTCCTGGGATAGCTATAAGCGCGGCGGTACGGATAAGTTTCTGGCGCAGACGCCATCGCACCTGCATCGCCATCCGATGCGCGGGTTCGATAAAGAGTATGTCAATATTATTGATTACATCATCCGCATAACGCACCGCATTTGGGAAGAAGGCGATATTGGCTATATCTATGACACGTATAGCCATGACTGTAACGTGTGGGATGATGTGGGATTACATGTGGGCCGCGACCGCGTCGTCGCTGGTACCGCCAGAACGCTAAACGCCTATCCTGATATCCGTATCCTGGGAGACGAAGTGATTTGGGCAGGCGACGAAAACGTCGGTTTCCACTCTTCTCACCGTAGCTACATCATGGGAACCAACACCGGCTTTAGCGAGTTTGGCGCGCCAACGAACAAATCCGTACGCTTCATGTGTATTGCAAACTGCGTGATGCTGGAAAATGAGATCTTCTACGAGCATGTGATGCATAACACCGCCAGTCTGATCCAGCAGCTCGGCCTTAACGTGTTTGATGTCGCACGTGATATGTTGACAAAACATGGCGAAAATCCTCTGGCACGTGATTTTGTATCAAGTGAACCTTTCCGCGTCCCGGGACAAGGCAAACCGGCACTGCTGCCGCTGCCGCAAGGTAATAAGTTAGACATCCGCGCCTTTATCAATGCGTTTTATCAAAACGTATGGAATCGCAGGATGTTGCGTTCACTGACGGATTTCTGCTCGCCAAATATCGCCTATCAGGGACCAACTGAACGCGTCTATCAGGGGCTGGGCAACTACAAATCGTGGATCCTGTCGCTGCTCTCGATGTTCCCTGACCTGACGTTCTCCGTGGACGATGTTTACTGGATGGGCAACGATCAAAGCGGCTACCTGGTATCCGTTCGCTGGAGTGCGCAAGGCACCCATCTGGGCAACGGCATTTATGGCAAACCAAGCGGAAAAGAAGTCCATCTGATGGGGATTAGCCAGTTCCGTATTCAGGACCGCCTGATTCAACAGGAGTGGTCAATTTTTAACGAGTTTGGCGTTATTGCCCAGATCGTTTCCTGAATTTGAATCAAATAAGGGGCGGGATACTCGCCCCTCTTTCACATCGGGTTTGCGCGATAGTACGACTATGCTCCTGCGGTCAAAGACCCCTCTTAACCGTACTATCGGTATTTACCATTCATATCTTCCTGCACTCTGAATCCGGAGGCGAGTATGTCCCTGCAACTACTGCGTCGTGATGTCCTGCTGTTCTTTATTATCAGCCTGCTGTTTTTTGTCAGCATTCATGCCTTCGACCCTTTTCTCG
>NZ_JBJDNH010000073.1:0-13408 GCF_044900465.1 Klebsiella sp. NPDC088457
CCCTTTAAAAACCACTCGATCAACTACCAGCGCGGCGGTCTGCGCCGGACGATCAAAGAGGAGCCGGAATACAACCGCGTGGCAACGTACCAGTCCTCGAACGATGACTTCATTGTTGAAGACTACGGCGCGGTGGCCTTTATCGACGGCATCACCTTTGCCGAAGCACCGGGCGGCGGCGAGTAACCGCACACTGGCGGGCTTCGGCCCGCCGTTAATCGGGGAAAAAACAATGCTGACACCGGCACAAAAACATTTTCAGAAGGTCATGGCCGAGCGTCATGGCAAAACCGACGAGCAGTCGGACACAGCCCGTACGGCGCACGAGCAGATCATGCACCGGCTGCGCATGGATCAGAGTGCATTAAGGCGAGTGCAGTCTGACCAGGCGAAAGCGGCGATGAAACGCCAGTTGCTGCCGCATTACGAGGGCTGGATCGAAGGCACGCTCGACGGTGACAGCGGCCGACAGGATGAGGTGATTGTCACCCTGATGGTCTGGGCGATTGATGCCGGTGATTACGCGCTTGCCGTCCGCATTGGCCGCTACGTCGTCACGCATGGCTTGCTGATGCCTGACCGTTTCAACCGTACCGCTGCAACCGTTCTGGTTGATGAGATTTGCGATCCGATTCTGGTGCAGGTCAAGGCGGATGATGCGACCGACGTCACGCCGTATCTGGCGGTGCTCGATGAGGTTGCGGAGTTCACCGCCGGTAGTGATATGCCGGACGTGGTCCGCGCCAAGCTCTGCAAGGTGCGCGCCTTTGCGCTGCGCAATGGCACGACAAACGAACAGACTACCGCGCTGGAGCTGCTGCGCCAGGCACTGACACTGGATGCGGGCGCCGGGGTGAAAAAAGAGATCGACCGGCTGGCTCGCGTGGTGAAAAAAGCCGCCGCAGCGGCGACCGGCGCAGCTGGCGACGATAACACCGACAGCACTGATGGCGCTGAAGGTACAGGCGACATGACCGGAGACACCGCAGCGGACGGCGTGGGCGAAGCTGCAGCATCGTCAGAACCGGCGGTAGCGGCCAGCGTCACAGCAACCAAAACCACCCGCAAAAGCACAACCCGTAAGCCGGCAGCGCGCAAAACAACAGCGAAAAAGACGCCTGCCGCCAAAAAATAACCGACTTGCGCCCCGTGCGCTGGCGGCGCGGGCGGAGATCTGCAACGCATTGCGCTTTCTTTTCTCCGCTCGCCCACCGCCACCTATTCAGGAGACGACGCGATGAGCCTTGTAGCCGGTCGCACTGTTACCCCCTCCTCGGAGGATGTGCCGGACACTGACGACGGTGGCGAGAAAGTCACTGCCGGGAGTTTCTGGCCGGAAATCGCCTTGCGCGATGTGCGCATGGAGATGCGCATCAATGGCGCCGTGACCACCTCGCGCCTGAAGCAGGCCGTTATCGAGGGCGTGTCTCATACCCTAGATCAGCTTGCTGACTGGCAGGCTGCTCAGCTGGCAGCGGGTTACGCCCGACTGGCCGACGTGCCGGCGGTCAAGGTTAACGACGAGAGCGTGAAGGTTCATCGCTTCCGCCGCGCAGTATTCAGCATCGCCCGGGCGCACATTCTCGGCACTAATCGGGACGTGGATACCACCGGTGACGCAGGCGAGAAACGCGCGGTCGCGCTGGCTTCACAGGCCGATGATATGTGGCGTGATGCACGTTGGGCGATATCCGATATTCGCGACGCCGTACGCAATACTGCGGAGGCGTTCTGATGAAAGTCAAAGCGTTGCAGGGCGACACGGTGGACCTGTTATGTCAGCGCTACTACGGCTCCACGCAGGGGGTGACTGAGATCGTCCTCGCCGCTAACAAGGCGCTGGCTGGTCAGATCTTTCTCGACGCCGGCCAGGTGGTGGAGCTGCCGGAAATCAGCACCGCCGCGACAAAGGAGACCGTACAACTATGGAGCTGATAAACCGCGCCTGGAACTGGACGGTATACCTCTGGTCGCTGTTCCTCGGTGGCGTCGGCATGATGACGCAAAAAGACTGGCTGACCGTCATCGCCGCGCTGACGGGGGTGGTGGTTGCTGTGCTCGGCGAGCTGCATCGCCGCCGCATGTCTCGGATCCACGAAACCAATAACGCGCTACTTAACGAGCTGATCGACGCCATCCGCGACGACACCGAGAACCGCCAGGAAGTGAAGGAACTGATCCGCACTATCAGGGAGGCGCCGCGATGAAAAAGGGAATTATCGCCTGCTCCATCGCCGCGATCATCTCGCTGGCGGCGACACTCTGGCCGCAGGCGCTGCGAACCAGCCCGGAAGCACAACTGAAGATGGCGAAGCATGAGGACTGCCGTAAGACCCCGTACTACTGCCCGGCGGGCGTGCTGACGGTGGGTATTGGCTCCACCTCAAAGGTGGAAAATCGCCAGTATGCCGAGGGTGAGATCGCCGAGCGCTGGGTTAACGACCTCCTGCGTGCTGAGAAATGCGTTAACCGTGAATTTAACGGCGCCGCCGCACCGCAGAAAGTCTTTGAGGGTATGACCGACGGCACGTTTAACGTCGGCTGCACCGGGCTGGGCTGGTACACCAACAGCAAGGGCCAGAAGGTACGAACCACCCTCTGGCGCGACGCACAGGCGGGCAACTGGAAGGGGGTCTGCGAACGGCTGACTGACTTTGTGAACTCCGGCGGCAAGCGTTTGCAGGAGCTGGTCAACCGCCGGGAAGAGTTCAAAGCCTGGTGCCTATCTGATCCGGCGCTGAAGGGGGCGAAATGAAAGCGACCGCCATTCTTGCCATCGTGATGTTTGCCCTGCTGATCGCCGCTGTCAGCGCCCTTGCATGGCAAAGCCATAAGCGCGAACAGGCCGAAAAATCGCTGACCAGCACCCAGGAAGAACTGAAGCAGACCGGCGATGTGCTGACCGAGGTCAGGGCGTTACGCCACGACGTCAGCCTGGTAGAAGCGGGGCTGAAGAAGATAAACCAGCAGCGTGCCGCAACGGGAGAGCACCGACGTGAAAACATCAAAACCGCACTGGCCGGTAACGGCTGCGCCGTTGCTCCTGTGCCTGCTGCTGGCGCTGACAGCCTGTACCAGCGAGCCGAAGAAGTCAGCGCCGCAGATTATTCAGGAGCCCTTGCCCGAAAGCCTGACGGCAAAAACTGACGTCCCGCCGCCGCCAGCCAGGCCGATGACGTGGGGCGGGCTTGCCATCTGGACAGATTCATTACTTGACGCGCTGGATACCTGCAACGCCGATAAGGCGGGGATCCGTGAGCTGGAACTACTACGTGCCGCCAGGGGGATAAAGTGATTAAAGCTGAACTACTACGTGCCGCCCTGACCGCCGGTAACACCTGGTGCAAAGCCAACCCGGAACAAATTACGGTCTGGGTGGAGAAGGGCCACATCCAGATTGAAGCGACCGGCGAAGCGTCGTTCATGTACCACTACACCATTCAGGTACTGGCGATGGATTTCCCCGGCCAGGTAGACGATCTCATGCTGCCATTGCTGGCGTGGGTATGGCAGCAGCAGCCCGACTTGCTGTTGAATCCCGACAATAACCGCAAGGTGGAATTTGACGCGGACATTATCAGCGATGACATGGCTGATGTGCTGTTTAAGGTGCCGGTCTGGGAGCGCGTCATGGTGACCAGCGAAAGCGGCACGCCGAAGGCAGAACACCTTGCCGAGTCGCGCCCACGTTTCAACGGTGGGGAGTGGGAGATGGTCTTTGATCCGGAATCCGGAGGCGCCTTGGTATGAGCAACGATGCCGCATTGTTCCAGCAGCTCGATCAGGTCTTCGCGGAAATTCTATCCGCCATGACGCCCGCGCGTCGCCTGCGGACGGCTCGCGGCGTTGCCACCATGCTGCGCCGCACGCAAAGCCAGCGGATCGGTAAGCAGACGTCGCCGGAGGGCGCGCCATATCCGAAGCGCCGCCGCCGGGTGCTGAGATCACAGGCCGGGATCGGGTTTGTCTGGCAGGGCGAAGAGCGCCGCCTGCGTAACTGGCGGGCGACGCGGGGCAGTCGTGGCCGCATGCTGACTGGCTTTGATGAGGGGCGAGGGGCGGTGCGTTCGTTCTACCGTGCTGATATCGAGCGTTATCTCGATATCAGTTTTAACGAGACGCGGCGCGACACCACAAAAGCCGATCCGATGTTCCGACGCCTGCGCACCACGCGTTTTCTGAAGGCCCGCGCGACGTCCGAAGGGGCAAGCGTGGGATTCTCCGGTGTGGCCGCGCGCATCGCCCGCGTTCACCAGTACGGGCTACGGGACAGGGTAAACGATAGCGGCGCGATGGCGAACTATCCCCGCCGCGAGCTGCTGGGCTTGAGTAAGGCTGACCGTATGGCGATAGCCCGCCAGGTGATTGACTCGCTGGGGGTTCGCTGATGGGAATTGCCGAGTTGATTCGCCTGCTGGAGAACGTCGTGCGCACCGGCACGGTGACGGAGATCGACGAGGAAAAATGGCGCGTGCGGGTGCAGAGCGGCGGACTAAGCCCCAACTGGATGCGCTGGACTGCGCAGCGCGCCGGGGCGTTTAAAGTCTGGGTACCACCATCCATCGGCGAGCAGGTCTGGTTCCTGTGTCTGGGCGGAAATACCGATATCGCCTTTATTGGCGGCAGTCTGTACAGCGACGACAACCCGGCACCGGGTGCATCTCGTAACGAGATGGTTGTGATAGCACCGGATGGCGCGAAGTTTCGCTATGACGCGGAGGTGGGCGCCTTGCAGGTGGCGGGCATCAAATCAGCAACGATCGAGGCGTCAGTTAAGGTGACGCTGGACACGCCAGAAGTGGACTGTACCAACCTGTTGCGCGCGAAAAATCTTGATATTTCCGACGGCGGGGAGATGCGCGGCAATTTCAATCATACCGGCGGGGCGTTCAAGTCTAACGGCGTGCAGGTTGACGATCACGATCACGGCAATGTTGAACGTGGCGGTAGCTGGACGGAGGGAACCCGATGAGCGCGCGCTATCGTGGCATGAATGCGACCGGCACCGGGACGCTGACCGATGAGGATCATGTGTGGCAGTCTGTGGGCGATATTCTGCTGACGCCGGTTAATACGCGCATCATGCGCCGCAATTACGGCTCACTGTGCCCGGATCTGATCGACAGCCCGCAAAACGATGTTACGCGCCTGCAACTGATGAGCGCCGCGGTGATTGCGCTGGCGGCATGGGAACCCCGCATCGCGCTGGATGCAATCAATATCGTGTATTCGGCATCGGGCGCCGTGACGGCGGAGTTATCGGGGATGCTGACGGAAAGTATGGAAAAGAGTACCAGAGCAGTGACGTTAAGGAGCGCCAGCAATGCCAACAATTGACCTCTCGCAGCTGCCGCAGCCGACCATTATCGAAGAGCTGGATTTCGAAGAGATCCTGATCCAGGTAAAAGCGGTGATGGTGGCCGCCTATCCTGCTGACCAGCAGACCGCAGTGATTGCCGCGCTGGCGCTGGAATCCGAGCCGCTGAATATCATCGCTCAGGCGATAGCCTATCGCGAGATGCTACTGCGCCAGCGGATTAACGAGGGAGCGGCCGCCAGCATGCTGAGCCATGCGACCGGCGACGATCTGGATAATATCGCGGCCAATCTGGACACGGAACGCCTGGTGATTACCGAGGCGACGGATACCGCCGATGCAGTGATGGAAAGTGATGAAGCACTCCGCCTGCGCGCGCAGGCTGCGTTTGAGGGGATGAGTGTTGCCGGGCCGTCGGCGGCCTATGAGTATTTCGCCCGCAGCGCCAGCGGCAAGGTTGCAGACGCCAAAGCGTCCAGCCCGGCCCCTGCCGAGGTGGTGGTTGCCGTGCTATCTACCGAGGGTGATGGCACCGCGTCGCCGGAGCTGCTGGCCGCCGTTGCTGAGGCGGTAAATGATGAAGACGTCCGCCCGATAGGGGATCGGGTTAAGGTGCGTAGCGCCGAGATCGTGGATTACGAAATCGACGTCACGCTCTACCTGTACCCGGGGCCGGAATCAGAGCCGATTATCAACGCTGCTGACGCCTCACTGCAAAGACTCCTGAAGCAGAACGACAAAAAGATCAGTCGCGACGTGGCGCGCTCCGCCATCTCCGCAGCGGTACATGTTCAAGGCGTGCAGCGGGTAGAAGTTAATTCACCGTCAGTGGATATCAAAATCAGCGATATCCAGGCGGCCCGCAATATCGGCTACAACATCGAAAACGGCGGAACAGATGAGTAACACTCTGCTCCCCCCGTCAGCCAGCGCGTGGATGCGCAGCGCCGAGGCCGCTACGGCGAAGCTATCCGGGATAACGGTAGCCATCCGTACCCTGTGGACGCCGACCGCCTGCCCGGTTGATCTGCTGCCGTATCTGGCCTGGGCCCTGTCTGTCGACAGGTGGGATAAGAGCTGGCCGGCGGAGCGAAAAATTGCAGCGATCCAGCGTTCCTACTGGCTGCATCGCCGGAAAGGTACCCGCGCAGCAGTACGGCGCGTGATTGAGGATATGGGGTTTTCAGCGACGTTCGCGGAGTGGTTCGACGTCGGCGACGAGCCGGGCACCTTCCGGCTCGAAGTGGACGTGAATGACGTTGGATTAACACCAAAAACCCTGGACGAATTAAACCGCCTGATTGGAGATGCGAAACCGGTCAGTCGCCATCTTGCGCAACTGACCGTTGCAACCAGCGTCAGAGGGATGGCGTGGACCGGGTCGGCAATAGTTGACGGGGAAGTAATAACGGTTTATCCGCCGGGGTATGAACCGGACGAGAGTATTTTTTACGACGGCCAGAGCCGTTATGACGGCAATAATTACGTATCCGGGGATCGATATGGCGAGTATTAATGAAACGGCGCAATGGGAAAACGAAATTTACCAGCTTGCGCGTGGTGATAAAGTCGAGGGCGGGCGTGGTGGCACGGCCAATATTCAGGCCAAACAGCTGGGCAACCGGACGCGTTATTTGTATGACCAGATGCAGGCGATAATGACCAGCGCGTTTACGGGCATCTATCACGCCTCTGATGAAGAAAATGGCCTGTCCCATACCAGCGAAGGAGAGTTATTTTTCACGTCAAACGGGCCTGATGATGAATTTATTTTCAGTTTTTTTATTAATCAGGGTGGCGTTGCCGTCAGCGCTGGCGAGGTGATTAATGGCCGGGCCATGCTGGGCCTGATGGGGCTGATTTCCTCTGTCAGTTATCTGGAGCCGGGGCGCTTCTCCCGGTCGCCAGTGCATTCGGCAGTGATGGATAAAGACCGGCGCTGGTTGTCGTATTTTGTGCAGGACATGCTGCACCTGAAGCGACTGGCAGTGCACGGTGCCATGTCATCGGATTCGCTGGATGTGAACGAAATCAGGGTGAAGGGGGTTACCGCTCCGCTTAATTATCTTAACCCTGCGAGGTATGCCCGCATTCCTTATTCCGGGGTGACGACCGATAAAAACCTCCGCATCATGAATACCACCGATGATAACGGCCGCGTCACCATCGCCGGGGTGGAAATTAACCCGCCCGCACCACCGGGAGATAAATACGAGGTTTATTGCGATGGCGGCAGGCTGTTCCGTGTCAGCAATAAAACCGGCGAGCGCGTTTTGCTGGATAACTCCGGTGACAATACCGACGTTAAAAATGACGAAACGCATTTCTCTTTTACCTCCCCGCGTGATGAATCGGTTATTGGTCATCGCTGGTACAGCCCGTATGAGAACTATCAACCTGCGGCGTATTTCGGGCGGCAGGCCATTGTCGGATTTGGTCATAGTTTTATGGCTAACCCGCGATTCTTGCGAACGCTGTCTGATTTAACAGGTCTGCCGACCTACAATTTTGGCCGATCAGGCGGGCTGTCGCGAACCGTTGCGCTGCGCGCCGGGGCATACACCGTATCCTATACTCCGGTCGGTGGCGCTATCCCTGAATCCGGCCCTGTGGCACTGTTTCCTGCTGACCCCGGTGTTTTGCAAATTGTAGGCAACGCCTCGTTGACAGAAATAGTGCGGGGAAATCTTGCCGGAATTGACGGGACCCTGGCATGGGACGGAGCAACGTTGACGTTTACCCGTGACGCCAGTGGGGCGGCTGTTGCGGTTCCAGCCGCGACGCCGTTTATTTACTATCCGTACACGATTGATTCAACGAATACCGTTGAGAAGGGTGTGCGATATGACCCTCATGGCGAGGCGATAAATTGGTTATGGCTGGGCCGGAATAACGCATCGCAGGCGGGGCAGATTCTGAGCGATGCACGGGCCATTATTGAGAGTATGAGGGCAAAGCATAAGCGATTTGTTATTTCGCCAGAATTTCCGATGGCAACTGAGATTAAAGGTACCAGCGGTAACGCGTATATTCCGTGGCTTAACCAGCAGCTTAAAAAGCTGGCCCCGGATAATTACTGCGAGATTGACGGGGTTGATATGCTGGCGAACTTCAACGCGCACTACAACCCGGCGTACGCGCCGGACGTGACTGATATTGACAACGGCATCACGCCAAGATCTCTGCGCCAGGATTCGCTTCACCCCAGCCAGACACTTCAGGCAAATGCGCTCTATATCGGCGCAGATGTAAACGCGCAATTTGGACTCCAGTTTTTGAAAAATAAAGGGTGGTTATGATGAAAGGCCCGTATGAGGTACGTCCCGGCTTAACCCTGCCTGACGGCGATATTCTTTATCCAGACCCGGCAATTTTTGATACCACGCTGGCTATGCTGGATTTTGGCGATACATGGTCGGGGGCGGGTAAAGTGGAGGGGTATGCCGCAAACGACAGGATTAGAAATATCTGCTATGTCGATGATTTCGCCTATCCAAATTTACCGATGCCATTCGACGGTAACGGTATTCAGTTTGCAGAACACAACGGCAGTAAAATTACACTCCCGGACTCGTTTATTATTCCTGCGGGTTGCCAGGTGCAGCTTGTCAGGTTGTGGGTGAAGTTCGCCACGTCAGACGTAGGTGAAACGGTAGCCCGGTATAATAACCAGGTTGTGGTTATTGGTGGCACATATGCATCCGCCAACGCGCTGACCTATATTTCCGCAAACAATACTGAAGACGGTAAAATCAGTAATTTACCGGTCGGGGCGTGGGGAGCCGTGTGGGATGCGGGAAGTTTTACCGGCGCCGCAAAAACGGGTGACGTGGTTCAGCTTGCCTGGCTGGCGACAAAAATTAACGCGGAATACGCCACGCTGCGGACGTTTGTTAATGGCAGGTATGCCGGTGATTTTCTCCCGGCTAAATACAACGCCCGTCCCGCTGATATTCTTATCCGCCAAATCAATAACAAGGGTGCCAGTGAAAAAACCGTGCGCTGCACGGTGTACAGGCTGGCGATTGATGACCTGACCGACTCAACCTTACTGGCTGAGGACATTGTCGCGCGTGATTTTGCAGAGAATAACGGGCGGTTTTCATGAGTGAAAAAACATATCAGGCCATCCTGACAAATGCCGGAAAGTCGCGACTCGCGGCGGCGGCATTATCGGGTGAGCCGGTGGGATTTACTGATATGGGGGTGGGCGACGGCGGCGGCACCGTCCCCGCGCCTGACCCGGCCAGAGAGGGACTGGTCAACGAGCGCTATCGCGCCACGCTGAATCGTCTGGTCATTGCTGACAAGGCAGAAAATGTTATCCGTGCAGAACTGGTGATAATGCCGCAGGTGGGAGGTTTCTGGCTGCGTGAGGCGGCGCTGTATGATGCCGACGGGGTTTGTCTGGCTGTGGCGAACCTGCCCCCATCCTACAAACCCCTGCTCGCTGAAGGCTCAGGGCGTTTGCAGTCTGTCAATCTCTGGATAGCGGTAAATAATACCGCCGATGTGCAACTGATTACCGACCCCACGGTGATTATTGCCTCTGTTGATGAGGTTAACCGGGCAAAAAACGAGGCCAAAGATTACGCCGATGAAATCGTGGGGAAACTCGATACCAGTATTCAGCAGGCTATCGCTGCTGCGGTTAGATCGGCCGTGAGTGATGCCTGGGAACTGGACAACCCCGTCGGCACCACGCGATTTTTCAATCAGAACCTGAACCCCAATGAGCGCTGGCCATGGTCGGAATGGGTGTACACCGGCGAAAACAAAACGATCCGTGTCGGCAAAGCTGACGGCTCAAACGTCGGCACGACCGGCGGCAGTGATGCCGTCACGCTTCAACGCGCTAACCTGCCCGCCGTGCAGATAGACGTAAGCGGCCAAACCAGTGAGCAGCCCCAGCAGGAGCTGACCACGAAACCCGCTGGCAGACACAAACATGGCGGTGTGCCGAGTCGGGAGAATCCGTGGGAGATTGGTGGTGATATCAGCCAGCGCTTTAACCCGGCGAACCTGGGCGACACTGATGAGGCTGAGGACCATGAGCATGATATTGATATTCCACCGCATCACCATGACGTCACCGGTAAAACCGCCAACCTCGGCGAGGGTCAATCGTTCAGCGTGGTCGAGGCGCACACCCTGCTGATGTGCTGGGCACGGGTGGCGTAGTATCGAGTACCGTCAAAAATAACAGTACTGCAGGTCGTCAGAAGTGGTGGTGCGGTACCACCATAGTCAGAAACGGCAGTATCTGCCGGCAGTGAAAAGCCCCTTATCGCAGGGGCTTTTTTGTGGGTTAAAACAGGGTATTTAGAGAGTCTGAGACGGAATTAACCGCCTTCGTCGCGCTGGTCTTGAGATCATCCAGAATGTCACTGACCGACGACGTCTGTAGCTTCTCGCGAAAGTCTGCATCTGCGCGACTGAGGCTAATCGTGAATTCGATCTTTTTGGGGTTGCCGTAGCGATCAAACTCCGTTTTTCCCCGCTCCAGCCGCGTCATAACGTACATCCCGTAAATCTGCCCGTCACCCTCAATCAGCGGCCAGGGGCGACCGGCAAAGCCGATCGTCTCCAGCGCCGCCAGTGACCAGCGCCCGCCAGTAATCTCCGGGTAAAGCACACCGTCGAGCGTGATCGTGTCGTCTCCCGGCCCAATGTACTGCCAGGCCGCCGACTGGTTAACCCGGTCATTTTTAACGTGCCGCCATTCCTGCGAGTGGCGCAGCTGCTGATACGGGACTGTGCGCAGCGTAAAAACAAACATCCCGAATACCATCATCATAAAAGCTCCTTACTCCCGATCGCGGAAAGAACCACGGTTAGTTTTGCGGGTGCTGGCCATTAAATCTCGCACGGCGGTGCGAACCATTTTTTCAAGCTCCTGATCCGAGCGCTTGCCCACGTCGTTAAAGACCAGCTGGAAGAACGGCGAAGCACCCGACGTCGCCGAGACCGGCGCAGACGTTGCCCCTTGTGTCGCTGTCGGTACCGACAAAACGCCGCCGGCCGCAGCAGCAGAAACGCGTGGCACAGGTTGCGGGATAACCCGCGCTTCCTGATAGGCGCCACGCAGCGCCAGTGCGCGAGGCAGGTTTTTAAAGACAATGTCGCCGGGGCCGACCTTTTTGGTGTTGTTAGCTGTGGCCTTAGTATTCGTATCAATGTTTTTCAGGTGACCTTGAACGCCGGTAATGACCGGCGGCTTACCGCCATTAACTGGTTTGGATACCGTCGCCTGACCCAGGGGTAGTTGATGCCCGGCCAGCGCTGTCGCAGAGGCTTCAAGTTCCCGCTGTGCCTTGTCAGCCTGCTGCCTGGCCCTGTCTATCCCTTCAGGAATAAGATCCAGCTTTTCAAGCAGCCAGCCCACGCCATTCATTAACTGCTGTAGCGGCCACAGCAGGAAACTGAGCGCAGAACTCATCACCCGCCCGAAAGTCTCCCCGGCGGTAGCGCATTTATCCAGCGTATCCTTGCTGGCCTGCATCGGAGACAGCAAGTCTTTGAACCATCCCCACACTGCTTTAATGGCATCACCCAAGGAGGAGAATACTGGCGCCATCGCTGAGAATGCATTCCTGAGCGGGGTTAATCCCTCCCATAGCCCGCGAAGGAAACCACCAAAGAATGCTTTAATGGGCTCCCAGAACTTCCAGATAATCAGCCCCGCCGCGATAAATGCCAGCGCAATCAGACCGGGGATGCCGAGCAATGTAGCAAGAATGACGCGCGTCCCGGAAAGAACCAGATTGAGTCTGGCAATACTGGAAGTCGCAGTGATCGAGGACAGACCGATGTTTTGAATGGCAAGCCGCAACTTTGCAAAGGGGCCAACGTAGAAGCTGACGGCGAGACTCGCCAGACCGACAGCACCCGTAAGCGCCACAAGAGCGGCAGTGGCAAGCACCAGTGTTTGCGTCAATTGCGGGTTTTCACTAACCCATGACTGCAAGCTGTTAACGACACCGGTAATGGTTTGCACAAGAGATCGAAGGCTGGTATCCATTCCCGCCAGCACTTCGGTGCGCAGGCCATCAAAGGCACCGCCAAGTTTGCTGATGTCGCCTGGCAGGTTATCGCGCAGGGTGTCGCCCAGCCTGTCAGCGCTCCCCCTGGTGTCGCCGAGGCGATTGGAGACGTTCGCCAGCGCAGAAAGAAACGCAGGGATCTGGTCAACAGACAGATCCTCAATCGGAGTACCAAAAAGCGAAATCGCCGCATTCGCCCGCGTCGCTGGATCCTGAATGGACAGCAGGCCTTTTGCTGTTTTCTCCATCGCCTTGCGCGCGCTTTCGCCGCCGGTCGCAATGGCAGAGGACATAGCCGCCGCATCCAGCCCGATTGCCTTATAGGCGCTGACGCTGTTTTTTGACATATCGGAGCCGCGGATGCTGAATTCCTTGATGGCGTCCCCGGTTTTATCCAGCGCAAACTTACCTTGCTGCGCCATATTGACCAGCAGCGACATAGCCTCCGCGCCGGTGAAACCCATATTGCGGAAGTGGGTAGAATATTCGTGAAGGATTTCCGGCATCTCAACGCGCATCTGAGTGGAAACGCGCTGCATGCCGGCAGTGATAAGGTCGAATGCTTCATCACTGCTGCGAGCCAGACCGTTTTTCATCATGATCGCCGCCATCTGGATATGCTCCGTCATATCCCCGCCCAGGGCGGTTTGCAGATCCAGCGCCTTACGTGAAATACGCGTCAGCTCCTCATCACCCACCGCGCCGAGCGCACCCAGCGTACTGCGAACGCCCGCCACCGCCTCCGATATACGAGCCAGATCGCGACTGACGCCAGCGGCGTTAATATCCTGAATGATGCGGGAATAGCGACCGCCAGATGCCGCGCCCTCGCCGTTCTGTGCGGCGATAACGGAGGCGTGCTCCTGAGTCTGAATCTGCGGCGCCATCAGCCGCGCACCCAGATAGCCCGCCCCGGCGCTCGCCGCAGTCATCGCCAGACCAGCACCACGCATCTTGCCGGCGATCTCTTTAGCCCGGTCATACTGCATACGCGCTTGCGTGGCTGCCGCGAGCTGGCGACGTTCGCGCTCAAGGGTCTGGGTATATT
>NZ_JBJDNH010000074.1:0-12163 GCF_044900465.1 Klebsiella sp. NPDC088457
CCGCATGGGTTCATTCCGGGTGAGCGATTTCATCACCAGAAACTCAACCGGGAGCAGTGCAAGAAAAGCGACGGAAGTCCAGACAGCGATGATGATGGTGACACCCGTGACACCCAGCAGGGGCACCATCGGCACCCCCCACAGTGCCGCCGGTCGTTTCATTGCCTTAAGCAGCTTTGCCATAGGTGACCTCTCAGCTCATCAGCAGCGCACCGATCTCACTGCCCCCGCCAATCAGGATCCCGCCGATGATGATGTAGGCGCACTGGGACAGGCTTTCGCCTTTCCAGAGCGTCTTGTAACCCACCCAGATCACGGCCACGGTGATGGTGATCGCCGCCAGACCATGAAGGCCGGTGGAGACTTTCTCCATCACGGTGTTTGCCCGCTGAAACCCGTCGGCAAACACCGGGGTTGCAGAAAAAGCCGTCAGCACACCGGCAGAAACGGGGCTGGCTGCCGCCTTTAGCTTGTGGAAACGTGTCATTATTCTTCCTCCTTACGGGGTGGCTGCGGGAGACTCCGGCGCACTGACGGCGGGGAGAGTTGTGCGGTGGTGATGTTTTTCTGACGGAGGTTCGCGGGGACGCCACGGACGATGGTCCCCGGCCAGATCACGCGGGGGCGGGAAGCGTTACCGGAAGGAAAGGCTTCCGGGGGAATGGCTGCCGTTGATTTGTCCTCGCGGGTGCCGGGTACGGCATAGCGGGGAGAAACGTAACCTATCCGCTGCACATAGCTGGTCCCGGAAAAAGCCGCTTCCGGCTGTTGCCCGGTACGGAAATTGCCGGAATAATAGCAGCTCAATGCTCTTTTAAGAGAACCGCCACGTTGGTAGCAGTCGCTGAGAATGCGTTCAAAAACGGACAAATTGGTGCAGGGATCAAGCAGGTCAGAGGCCGTCACGCCGTAATGATGGAAATTGGTGCTTGTGATTTGCATCAGTCCCACAGAGTAACGGCGGCCTTGTGTCACGAGGCGGCGAATAATGAGCTCAGCTTTGTCCCGGCTGGCGGGCTGATGGGAGATAACATTGTTATCTCCGAGGGAGCGAGTGGCCTTCGGGATAATTTCGGCGATGGCATAAGGGTTAAAACCGGATTCCACCCGTGCCACGTCGAGTGCAGTGGACGGATGAATGCTGGCGGCACACTGCATGGCCGCCGCCAGAAAGGCAGTGGTGGAAAGCATGATGGCCTCGGGATTGCGGGCAGCGTGCACAGTCAGCGACCCTGCACGCTGTGGAGTAAAGAGTAATAAAGAAGAGTTAAAGCGCGGTTTCGCCGGGTTCCGCACTCTGTGGCGGATTGTTATCCTCCCGAGACTCAAGCAGGACCAGTTTGCCGGAGACCGCAATACCGGGCGTCAGGACAATATTCAGGCCGGGCTTGCCGTGGTGGGCAAAGGCCACGCCGACTTTTGTCCACCAGGTATTTTTCTCGCCCTGCGAGTCCGGCTGACTTTCCTGGGTAACATAGGCGTAATAAACGGGTTTTCTCATGATGTCCCCTTTTAATAAAAACGGTGGAAATAATATTTTTCGGTCACATCCCGATCCTGCATTCCGGTTTTAACGGGTCAGCGAGAACATTCAGCGGCACCCTGAATTGTGGTTTTGTGACAGCCCGTTCCGTATTATTAAAGAGCAATACCCGGCCCGGACGAATTAACGTCCATCAGGGCAACCATTCTGTAATGGCGTGTTCAGCATGGAGGATCTGGAGCAACCCATGAACAATAAAATCAAAACAAAAATGAAAGAGTTAATTCGATGGATAAATAAAAGGCGGGAGGACGAAAAAGGAAAGTAAAATAAATCATGAGGCTTTATTTTTATTTAATGGTACAGATAAAGACATATGGGGATTTATTCCCCATATGTCTTTTGCTCACATTTAATACCTGCGACGTTCAAGTTT
Organism: Klebsiella sp. NPDC088457; assembly: GCF_044900465.1. Taxonomy (NCBI): domain Bacteria; kingdom Pseudomonadati; phylum Pseudomonadota; class Gammaproteobacteria; order Enterobacterales; family Enterobacteriaceae; genus Klebsiella; species Klebsiella sp. NPDC088457. The sequence continues at coordinate 1,920 of NZ_JBJDNH010000074.1, forward strand.
ATCCTGACATTCCGTACAGGTTGTTACGCCCGGTAGTGCTTGCCGTCGTTTTTCAGGAATAGGTTTGCCGCATAAACGGCAGTGGAATAATGATGGTGTTGTTCCTGGTTTGAAACGGCTCTGTTCAATCATCTCTTCCAGTCGTTGTTCATTGAACTCCTGATCGCGGTCGATCTCATCCGGCATGTGATGCCCTCCTGTTGGCGGCTTCCTTTTCGCAGAGTGTGATGCGCTTCCAGACGGTGGTGAGAGACAGACCTTCGGCGTCCGGCAACAGCTTTTCCGTCACCTGCATCATGGCGGCCAGTGCGTCGGAGGATTCAAGGTTATCCGCCCGGCATTGTTGCCATTGCCGCCAGATTTCGGCATCCGTCTCTTCGTCCGGTTCAGGCGTCCGGCCATACGGCACGCTGACACCCAGCAACCGACGGCGAAGACAGGTTTCGTTAGAGGTGAGACCAAAATACTGGTTGAGCAACGCGATGGAACCACCCAGTCGAATCGCCCGGTTAATCAGCCGCTGGTGCCGGACATCCTGACGAGCCTGCGCCATCAGATGGCGCAAAACATCATGGTGGACGCCGATTGAGACAAACGGGGCTGATGACCGGCTGACGATAAACAGCTCATCAAGCGATAGCTGATTAAGTGCGTTCATTTCGTCGAAAGTGAATCCCAGCGCTTCACAGTGGCGAAGGTTTCCCTCTTTTAGAGCATTTAAAGCATCGGTTAAGACGGCGTAATTCAGTGACGGGATCATCCTGTCGTCTCCTCACGCTATATTTCAGGAAAAAAACAAGCGAATAAATGATTAAATCCGACAAAAGTTAGATGAAAAAGCCTTTCGCAAGGCGTATTCATCATCGTTCACGATTATTTATCCCTCGCGGGCACCTAATTTGATGTTGATCCACTCGTCAATTTCAGATTCAAGCCATGCCACGCTGGATGGGCCGATCTTAATTGAACGAGGGAACGAGCAATTTTTCATGTACAGATATATCTGAGAACGTTTCAGACCAGTTTTTTCTTCAACCTGTTTGAGCCGTAATAAATGATGAGAAGTCATATTGTTCTCCTGTGGATGAAATAACCTGATAGTATTCGGAGTATATAAAAAGCATAGTATTCACCCGCTGAAAAGCAGGTGAACCCTTAATAAGACTCATGAAACCCTTATTAAGGATTTTGGTTTTTATCATGTAAGGATGTTTTTAGCGGGATAAGGATGCTGAGGGAGGAGCACCACGCTCCAGAGCATTTTTCAAAGTTTCGGCGCTCAAAGATTCTGTGATACCGTCATCTGATGCCCATATTTCAAATATAGAGAGAAGTTTATAGGGATGTTTCAGCAGTGGGCTGATAGCATCATTATGTTTGCAGGCCAGCCAGAACAGGCGGGATAAGGGGGTAGTCATACGTGTTGATGAGTTAGGAAATTCTTTGTTCTTTATATATAAATGAATTAATTTCTCAACTTCCTCCTGACGTAAGACAAAACGTGCATCTGGTGGTAAGTCATGAAGAGGGAAATATCCTTTTTGCTGATGTTTTCTGATAGGGTTTTCAGATATCTGAGCAATAAGATTATGCGAGATATCTTGAGGTAATCTAGCAATTTGTTTTTTCGCACGTTTTAACCAGGTCATCTTCTCGAAGATTTGATAAGCCTCTCCAAGAAAATTGACAGTTATACCGTAGTTGGCAGTTTTTGCTCCAATAATAGGTAGTGAAAAATGAAGTTCATGTGCCAGTATTCTCTGTAGTAAAACATATTCATAACCCATTAGTGTCGTATCAATAATCTGTTGCATAGGATGAGTATATTTATCTTCGGTGCTTAGAATTAAATTTTTTCCGTAAGTAAATCCTCTGTTGTCAAGAAAGCATAGTTTGTCAATCAATTCCCCTTCCAGTTGTCTGAATTTTAACTTTCCATTTTTGATTTGTATTTTTTTAAGTATGACAGGTGACTGAAAATAAATGGACAGAATAATATTTCCACTTAGGGCATGACGATAGATATCGCAGGGGCTGATCTTTTTCTTTGCTGATTCTGTCGCGATCTCGGCGGCTTCTGGGATAGTAACCCAAGCTGGCATTTTATTATCTATGGTTATTCTTAGAGTGGTTTTTGGCATGATTTCACCTCTTTATGTATATTATCATAACAATTAAAGAACAATAGTTTTCATGCCATCAGAGCTGGTTTTTATCTGGCAATGATCTGATAGGGAATAGGGCGATGGTGATAGTGAATTTCGGTTGATAATATACAGGTAGTTCTCATATTTTTAAGTGGTCGTGTTATTCAGTTCTATAATAGGTCTTTTCTCTTTAAAGTGAAGATGTATAAAGAAAGTGGTGATTATGAATTTATTATAATAATATCAGTAGGATAAGTCACCTTAGCAATGCTTCCATTTCAGTTATCATTTGTGATTGATCAAAAAAGCGGTTTGTTAGATATGATAAGATACAGTATCGTATTGTATGTACAATTTGATAGAAATAATTATTCATCATTCAGAGTGAAATCTAAAATATGAGGTGACATGATGATGAAAAAATTCGTAGAAGAGTACCTTAATGAAATACACATAAAAAAATACTCAATTATTACGATCAATCCTCTCGATGAAGTTTCAATTGTGTCAAACCTGCCACATTGTTGGGAACAAGATTTCATCAAAAGAAAATTACATATTAGAAGCAATATTGTGTTAAAAGCTAAAAATAAAATCACTCCATTTAAATGGTCTACTGTACATACTGATAACAAGGATATAAGAATTTTGTCGGAAAAGTATGGGATTTACTGCGGAGTGACTTTTGTCATAAAAATAAAATATGAAATAGTTATTTTTACTTTATATTTTAATGACGATAATGATGCTTTTGTTAAATCATATGCCAGTGAAAAACATAAAATTTTATTTGATGTCTTGAGTCTTTTTGAGGACCACTATGAGCAAAAGACTATATATGCATTTACAGTGCGGGAAAAGGAAGTTATGAATTTATTGAAAATTGGGAAAACTTACACAGAGATAGCCATGATTCTTGGTGTGAGTGAGAGGACTGTAAGATTTCATATCAATAATGTTCTCAGTAAGTTGGATGTGACATCTGTACGTTATGCAATATTTAAAGCAACATCCGAAGGTCTAATCTGACAAGGTAATTCCTTGTCAGATCATATATTATTGGCGGTAGAATCTTGAAAGACGTTCTCTTAATCCATGAGTATCAAGCCCATGCGCCTGGATGTGTTCTTCCGGTGTGCCAAATTGTCTTAGCTCCTGTCGTTTTACGCCAATGGATAATATTCGATGTGATACATCGGACAATGACTCAGAAATTGTATGGGCCGTGGTGCCTTCCAGATATGGTTCAACAATTGCGATATCCGAAACTGAAAGAGTGTTCCGTAATGTTACGCTGTCGAAAGGAGAGATAACGGGCGCGTATAGTACTGTTATATCAAGATCCTCTGTAGCCTCTAACACTCTGTCAGCGACTGGACCGACTGCGATTACGGTACCCTGATGACCAGTCCTCAGTACCGTAAAACTATTTTCACCTGACCAGTAGGTTTGCTTATTGGTTTCCGTTGATAACCGAATGTAGTAAAGGCCGGTATCGTTTGCGGCGATTCTAAGTGCGTACTCTGCTTCCTCTGCATTTCCAGGAACGATTATTTTCCAATCTGCTAGTGTATTAAGCATTGCCACGTCAGCCGGTGATTGATGCGTCCGTCCATCAACGGACAAATCATAAGAGGCACCGGCACTGACCAGCACAGCACCGACATTCTGATGATTCAGTGAAATTTTAATTTGCTCAAAGGGACGTTCAATCAGGAAACTGGCAAAGGTATGCGCAAACGGACGCATACCAGATAATGCCAGACCTCCAGCCATATCGATCATTAGTTGTTCCCTGATCCCGGTATTGATAACCCTGTCAGGAAAATCTCTTAAAACATCACTGAATCTTTCTGCGGTAATGTCTGCAAGTACCAGTGCGACATTATCTTTTTCCCGAATCAGGTCTGACATGACGACTGCAAATCGTTGTCTCATTGCGTTTATTTCAGCAAATCTTTGATCCCAGGTTAAAACTTTCTTCATTTTATTCTCCTAAATTTGTCTGCGAGGTTTACCTGATTTGGTTTCTACAGCTGCGATAATGGCGTGAGGTTTATGAGGATGCTCTCTGGAAAACACGCGGTACAGTTCTTCTTGATCTCTGCCATTAACGCGGCTGACCTCCCAGCCCTCAATTGAAAACCGGTGTGATATTCCTCCTGGCCAACCAAGAGTTGATGAGTCATTGTCTATGACCACGACATTCAACTCTGATAGCCCGTGTCTGCCTGCAAAAGGAATAGCTTCAAAATTCGAACCTTCATCAAGCTCTGCATCACCCATAAGTACCCAGTGTTTTGGCCCCGTAATTCCTCTGGCGCGTAGCGCAAGAGCGGAGCCAATAGCCAGAGGTAAACCATGCCCTAATGAACCACTGGATATTTCCACGCAGTCCAGCTTTGTTCGGTCCGGGTGGTATCCTAATTTACTGTCATATTCACCATAGGTTTCCAGAAGTTCAGGTTTAATAAAATCCTTTAATGCCAGCACTGCGTAGAATGCCATGGGGCCATGCCCTTTTGACAAAAAGAAACGATCCCGGTATTCATCTCGTACTTTTATGGGGGAACAATTCAGGACTTTATCATATAACACCTGGATGACATCGAGTGTGGAAATAGACGAAGGTGCGTGTTTTTCATCACCTGTCATCAGTGACAAATAATGATTCAGAAGCTCTCTTTTACTTTGTACTGTCTCAATATTGTTCATTAATGTTTTCTCGCATTTTCATAAACATTGGAATTAAGGAAATGATTGCGCAGCTAATCAGCACCCCACTCCAACCGGATATCGAATAGAGATAAGAGGATATAAATCCACCGACTGCGCCACCAGTAACAAAACTTGTCATATAGCAACTTGCGGCTCGTGCTTCATTTCCCTTACAGGAAAGAAAAAGTCCACGCTGATTATTGACGTGTATTAGCTGAATAAATGCATCAATTAGTAGTGCACCTGTGATGGTAATAATAACATTATTTCCGTAAATTCCCATTACCAGTAGACTTATGACAATTAAAAAGTACAGAACATTGTTTTTGTAGTTTATAATTTTCAGTATCCAGGATGAGAAAAGGGCTGATGAAGCCCCGGTAACACCTGTCAAAGAAAAAAGCCCTACCTGTGACTGACTGAAATGAAAAGTCGTGGTCAGAAACATAGAAACATTGCTCCAGAATGCGGAGAACAGAAACATAATGGCAAATGCGTTAAAACAATAATGCCTAATTGTAGCATTCTGCCTGATTCCATTGATGTTCAGATATAAAATACGGGTGTATGAATTTTTATCTCGATTATCCTTATCATCTGATGTCGGATAAGAGATGAACAATAATATACAAGATAGAAACATCAGTATTGCAGCTATAGCATATATCGACTTCCATCCCCAAAGTTCACTAAGCATACTCGACAGAAAGCGGGAGAAAAGAATACCTGTTAATACACCGGCCATTATTCGGCCTATATATTTAGTACCATCTTTTTGTCTGCTTAGTCCGGCGGTAATTAATGGAATAGCGGATGTTCCCACTCCGACTAGAAATGCCGTAGTAGACAATGCATAATAACTCTCTGTTAAAAAAAACAGCAATAACGATATTGTGGAAACTAAATACAACAGTGTGATTAACTTTCTCTTGCTATAGAAATCCCCTAAAGGAATTATAAAAATTAAGGATAGAGCATTACCTACTAGAGAAAATGAATACAGCATGGATGCTTTTTCATAAGAAACCATTAGTTCACTGCTGATCACGGGAGCCAGCGGCTGAACGTAGTACATATTTGCTGCGGTAAAACCGCATATTATAGGTATAAGACAAATCAGAATTGTATTGCTGAACTTTTCCATGCTGCACCTTAGTTTATTTCCACAAAGCCGCAGAGAATAGGCTCTCGTCAACTTCATATATAAGATTTTCTGTAATGTCCGTAAATCTGTTAACCATATATTTGACACCAGTATTTATCATCTCTTCCCGCTGGAAGTTATGTGGCATGGACGCAGGCACACCTATAAACCCAGAACCCAGAACCTTACACACTTCTGCAACACGATTGATGTCATCAATAAACACAACTTCATCAAAATTCAGGTTGAATTTCTCTTTTACAATTTCATACATCCCCGGACGAAAGGCATTAATATCAATATATGGCATCTCTTTATCGAAATAATTTTCAAAAGGTTTTAAAAACTTGTCGAAGCTATATTCTTTATTTCTTCCTCCATAGCAGGTCATACGTGCCCCTGTACTATGTAGCAATGCCAGCGTTGATTCGATATCGGGGAAAACTTCAACCGGATGATCTTTGAGGTAGTTATCTCTGGTTTTGAAAAAATCATTAATAACTTTTTCACCTGAATAAGGAAGTTTACAGGCTAATGCGAGATTATGGCCAGCGGTCACTTGTGGAGACCCCCAGACACTTCGTTCGATCAATGGCGAGTAGTTCACGCCAAGAGATTCAACAAAAATTTTAATTGCCGGGCTATATGTGTCATTCAGAACAACACCATCACTGTCGATCGCAAATAATTTTATTTTCTTGAGGTTCACTTTTATTACCCTTTTTTGTATTGAGAAAATATCAGGGCAGCATTTTGCCCACCAAATCCCAGGGATGTACTGAGCACATTTTTAATACCAGTCCCCTTGATGACTTCTGTTGCAATATTGATTTTTATTTCATCATCAATATGTCTTAAACCAGCAACAGGAGGAATTTCATCGTGTATGATTTTTAATACAGAAAAAACAGCTTCCATTGCTCCTGTTGCGGCAAGGCTGTGTCCGGTAACGCCCTTTGTTGATGTTACCCAAGGATGATTACCAAATATGCGGAACAAAATGCTGCCCTCGAGATCATCATTCAGAGGTGTTGATGTACCGTGTGAATTAATACACTGAATATCATTCGGAAATAGCGAGGCATCTTCAAGCGCCCCATAAATTGATTGAGATAATCCAGAACCATCCGGTGCAGGCGATGTTATATGATGTGCATCATTTGCTGAACCATATCCAGATAACGTTGCATAAATTTTAGCTCCGCGCTCCAACGCACTTTTTTCATTTTCTAATATCATAACCGCTGCGCCTTCGGAGATGACAAAACCGTCTCTTTCTTTGTCAAATGGTCGTGACGCGTGCAAAAGGTCGCTATTTCTTGAAAGTGCACCGATCTTTGTGAAAGAGGAAACAACAAGTGGTGTGATTGGAGCTTCACTGCCACCGGCAAGAACAATATCGCATTCCCCGCTTTGGATAAGACGTTTGGCCGTTCCTATCGCATCGGCACCGGATGAGCATGCCGTACCAGTAAGATATGTCGGGCCGTGGATGCCGAGTTCAATAGCTAAATTACCCGTTGCCATGCTTCCCATCGTAGACAAGAGGTATAGTGATCCAATTGTTCCGACTCCTTCCTGAGCGGTTCTTTTATTCAGTGTTTCCAGAGTGGTTATGCCTGCGAGTGAATTACCCAGCACAATACCTGTTTTCACGTCTCTATTATCTTTGTCTAAACCCGCATCTTCGACAGCACTTTGGGCCGCGTATATAGCATACTGAATAAAGGGATCGCATCGCCAAATCAATGATTTATTCATATGCTGTGCAGGTACAAAATCCTGAACGGGGCATGACCATGAGACTTCAAGATTACTCAGTCGGGGATCGGGTTTTGTCATTCCTTTCCCTTCAAGTAGGGTCATATGACACTTTTCTGGTGTATGACCGGCTGAGGAGATTATCCCCATACCTGTAACCACGACTTTGTTTTTCATATTCATACACCTTTTAATTCTACATGCTGTAGTTCTCTGACCCTTTCCATGATTTTTTGCAGGGTATCGCTATTGACCAGAGCCAGTCGGCCTTCATCAATATTAAAAGCCCTTTCAATTTCAATCTGAAACTCTACTATGCATATAGAGTCAAGACCCATGTTTTCTAGAGATATGTTGTCCTGAATATCACTTTCAGATACACCAAATACATTCGTGAGTAAATCTTTTAATTTATCCATGTTCGCCTCTCAGTTTTAGACTAACGATTGCCAGTGTTTCTTTACTCTGAATTACATCGATATCAAAGGAATAAATATTATCCTGTAATTCTACTTTTTTTATGACTACGAATGCTGGGATATGCTTTTCAACAAAACTAAAGAAGGAGCCTTTTAAATTTACAGGAATAAATCTATCACTTTTTTCATTCATATATATCTGCAGATAGCTATAGCATATTTGTTTGGCTGCCTCCGTAAGATTCATACCAGTGATATGATCCTGTTCATGGTCATTAAGTGATTTATTATTTTTATTGATGTTAATTATCGCCTTAACATACGGTCCATTATCATTCAAATCAGCCAGAATGACATTCCCATTAGATGTGTAACAAACACTTGCAGGAGAAAGTGGCGCGATGACTCTTGGCGTGTTGATCCCATCAGTAATGCTGCGTATGAGCTTATAGCAATGACTGGTTATGTATCTTACATCTATTGTAACTGTGCATATAACTGTCATGTTTATTTTGAAAATAACATTGAATTGATTCTTATTCTTTTTATTAATAGTCGGGTACTTAGAATAAATGTCAGCTTTCAGCCTTTCTGCATCTCCAGTCCTTGTTGGATAGTATTTCATTGACCAACTGTCGAGCAGAAATTTACTGTCCAGTGTTATGCCAAATTCAGTATGCGACAAATATGTTTCAATTTGTCTTGCGCATTCTAACAAAAAAATCGGGTTTATCCTGTTTGTACAAGGGATAAAATCACAGTAAAAATTGTGATCGGTAATTAATCTTAGATCACACTGGAAATGATTATCAGAAATCTTCGATATATTTTTTATGAATATATCGCTTTCATTTCTCTTATGAGTATATAATTTTACATCTTTCATTTTTTCACAGTACCCTCTAATTTCTGTTCTTATTAAACGCTTTTGGAAATTAAAGAAAACTGTCAATTCTGACAGGGGATCCATACATAGGGTCATAAATCATATTCAACTGGGATTTATGAGTCAGTCACACCAAGTCACTATTACTGCCTACTGCCTACTGCCTACTGCCTACTGCCTACTGCCTACTGCCTACTGCCTACTGCCTCCTGCTTCTGGTGTCCATCAGTAGTTTCAAACCAGTTATGCGTGTTACATAAGCATAAACACATGATCGTATTTTTGCTTTAGGAGCATTAGGTTAGGCTCCCTCTAATCCAGAAGAAGCTCTATTTATGAAAACTTTTATGACTGGCGTACTTAATCCAGTACAGCTAATTCTAATGATTTTAAACGCCGCATCAGTGAGCTGACTTTTCAGGCTTGGGCACCGTAGCAAAAATTGATGAGTCAGACTGATGGGTTCTTCTCTCTGCATAGAATATAGGGCGGAACATAAAATTCACGGCACGTATCCAGATAATCTGACCACCATTGCATCATCTCGATTCGGGCTTCCAGATGTTCCGCTTTATGCACATAGGCCGCCCGCACGCCATTGCGCTCTTTGTGACTCATCTGCCGCTCAATGGCATCCTTTGACCAGCGTCCGGACTCGTTCAGGGCGCTACAGGCCATGGTCCTGAAGCCGTGGCCGCAGACTTCGGTTTTGGTGTCATAACCCATCACGCGCAGCGCCTTGTTGATGGTGTTTTCACTCATTGGCTTGTTCAGCGTGCGAGCGCCTGGAAAAACGAAGACTGACTCGCCAGAAATCGCCTGAATTTGTTTCAGCAGAGCCACCGCCTGTCGTGACAGCGGCACCAGGTGTTCATCCTTCATCTTTGCGCCACGCTCTGAGAACCTCACGCCTTTTACGGCTTCACGCTGGGCAGGTACGGTCCAGATATGTGCTTTCAGGTTGAACTCGTCCCAACGGGCAAGCCGTAACTCGCTGGAGCGCAGGAAAACATGTAGATTCAGCTCCAGCGCCAGACGAGTCAGTTCCCTGCCTTTGTAATTACTCATCTTCTTCAGCAGTTCTGGCAGGCGTTTCAGCGGCAGGGCGGGGTGATGTTGGGTCACCACCGGGGTCACGACACCCTCCAAATCGTAAGCCGGATTATATT
>NZ_JBJDNH010000075.1:0-11119 GCF_044900465.1 Klebsiella sp. NPDC088457
ACTTAGTCCATGCATTCTCCGCCGGTCAGCCAGCTGGGACCGTGGTCCCACTTAGTCCATGCATTCTCCGCCGGTCAGCCAGCTGGGACCGTGGTCCCACTTAGTCCATGCATTCTCCGCCGGTCAGCCAGCTGGGACCGTGGTTCCATTTAGTCCATGCATTCTCCGCCGATCAGCCAGCTGGGACCGTGGTCCCACTTAGTCCATGCATTCTCCGCCGGTCAGCCAGCTGGGACCGTGGTCCCACTTGAGCAGAATGCCGCGCTCTATACTCTACAGACTCGGGCTTAAATGCGCCGTGAATTGAACTAAGGATATGGGGACACTCCGCATCTGCAGGCCTCTAGTGAGTGAAAAAGAGATTGCTAGACAGGAGACGAACAATTTTCTTGGCGAGTTGCGTGTCGCCGACTGTGATTACAACCGCGAACGGTAGATGGCAATTGTGTTTACTCAAGCCTGAATCGTGAACTGAGCTTCTGCGGTGGTTACTGCAGAGAACTAGTGGCAGAATTTAGATGCTGGGGCGTATATCCCTCATGTCTGGCTGGCCGCTGGATTATCTGACCGGTTACGTTCAATGTTTCATCGCTACGGACCTTGGTAAAGGCTGACGGTAGTATGACAGACACAATATCTGCGAACCATCTAATAGGCGAGAGCACTGGTGCTTGTACCCATCCTGGTGGCCATGCAAGCCAGACCCGGTCTAAGCCACTCCGGTTTAAAACCTGGCGACCGGTAACTCTTTCCAGCGGGTTGTATATGCCGGCGACAACATCTCCCGCTTCATCTGCCACTCAGGAGCAATACCTCTGCCGGCAAACCAGATCTTACCAAGACCTGAGTGATTAATGCCATTGAGGACTTTCATCAGTTCATCACTGTGCGGCCGTGGCTGTATCTCATCGAACAGGTTCAGCTGAGAGACCCCGTTTGGACTGAAATCGTTCAGCATGACTCCGGCTTTTGCGTAGCGATGGCCTGGTACCCAGATCCTGTCCAGCGCGTTAACCGCAGCAGCGATAATGTCCCGGGTGTCGCGCGTTGGCGTACTCAGTTTTTCCGTTGAGATATTTCCGTAGTACGGTTCTTTGACGGCGAACGGCGAGGTTTTTATGAATGCGGAAATGTGCCGGCAGTACAGGCGCTCACCGCGCAGTTTTTCAGCTGCCCGCTCAGCATACTGGCATATGGCCTGGCGGAGCTCATCATAGGTGGTGATCCGCTGCCCGAAGCTGCGACTGCAGACGATCTGCTGTTTGGGCGGCGGTGCTTCCTCCAGCGAAATGCAGCTCTCTCCGTTCAGTTCCCGAACCGTTCGCTCGAGTACCACGTTAAAGTTTTTCCGGATGAACGTCGGGTTAGTCAAGGACAGCTGCAGCGCCGTGGTGAGCCCATCACCTGCAGTTTCTTCGCTATCCGGTTTCCTACACCCCATATTTCTTCAACCGGCTGCAGAGATAGCAGCTTTGCCGTTCGCCGCGGATTGGCCGGAATCAGCGCCAGCACGCCGCGGAATTGCGGCCACTCTTTTGATGCCCACTGCGCCGACTTCGCCAGCGTTTTTGTGGCGCCGATACCGACTCCGATCGTCAGGCCGGTGCCATTACGAACGTGCTCACGCAGCTGCGCGCCGAAGTCTTCCAGGCCCATACAGTGGCTGATACCGCTGACGTCCAGGAAGCATTCGTCGATGGAGTACTGCTCAACGCGGGGAGATAACTCTTCCAACAGTGCAACCACGCGGTTACTGAGGCTCGCATAAAGCTCATAATTGCTGGAGAACACGTGCAGCTTCTCAGGGAACTGTGTGTCCTTCAGCTGGAACCACGGGGGGCCCATCTTGATGCCCAGTCGGCGTTTGGCTTCTGCGCTTCGGGCGATTACACAGCCATCGTTATTGCTAAGGCAAACCACTGGTTTCCCTCGCAAATCAGGGCGAAACACCTTCTCGCAGCTGGCATAGAACGAATTCACGTCGGCCAGGGCGTACATCAGTCCGTGCCCCGTGTTTTATGAATAAACGCGGTCACCACGCCAAATATCTGCAGCGTCTCCGGGTCCGGGTACAGGTTAGGATAAGCCGGGTTCATCGCCTGCAGGGCAGGGCGGGGGGTCAGCAGAAGTCGTTTGACGGTAAATTCCCCCTCAATCTCGGCAATAACGATATCGCCATGCTGGGGTTTTTCCGCTTTATCGACGACCATCAGATCGCCGGAGTAAAGACCGATGTCCGTCATAGAGTTTCCTATGGCCCTGACGAAATAGGTCGAGTGGCGCCGGCGAATGCAGTACTCGTTGAGGTCCAGTTCTGATTCGGTGTAATCGGCTGCAGGGGAGGGAAAACCTGCCGCGCATCGTTCAGTGAAAATCGGAATCGTGAGTATTCCGGGGTTGAGTGCTGCAGGTGTGAATTTCACCGTTTTATTCCTTTTACTGTACATCTATGGGTCTTCCCCGATCATAGTGGGAGACTCAGAATGCCATATTCAGTTTTCCGAAGTGGAACATAACGCCCAGCTTGAACCGTTCTTTATTCCTGAAGCCCCGTGATTTGATCCTCAGCAGCCGTATTTTACTGTTCAGCGACTCCGCATTGCCGTTCGATACCCGGTTTTTCATTGCATTCAGGATGCCGTAAAGACGCTTTGCTACCATGCGGGCAACACTGACCATGAGCGGTATGCCGGTGTCTTTGGCCCTCACCATCCATTCCTGCCACAGCTTACGGCTATGGTCGTCATAGCGGCGGTGCCACAGATCGCGTGCAAGCTCTTTCATTACCCAGCACTGTCTGGTTTGAGGTAACGCTAGGCGAGCAACTTCTAGCCTCTCTGCCCGGCGTCCGAAGCGGTTTTGTTTGCTGTAAAACCACAGATAGCGTGAACGGTGGGCGCTTTTCCTGTCAGACGACGGGATTTGTTTCATCTCTGCCTGGCGGGTTTTATCAACGACGGCGCACAGCATTTTTGCCACATGGAAGTGATCGAAGGCGATTTTATCTACAGCGTTGGGGAGATGGATGCGGGCGGCGCTGATATAGGCCATGTTCATGTCCATCGACAGCGTTTTTATCTCATCAAGCTGATGATCTCTCAGGCTACGCAGATAACTGGCAAGACTTTCTACACCGCGATCATCTGTCAGTTGCAAAGCACGCCCCTGCCTGTCAGAGATAACAGTGACGTACTGGTGTCCTTTTTTGAAGCCGACTTCATCCACGCAGAGGTGACGTGCCGATAAAGGTTGTTTTATCCGGGCAAGACCCCGTTTAACAGCGCGCATCATTATGCCGTCCACGGCATTCCAACTGAGTTTAAGCTGTTTTCTGACAGCATCCACGGTGCTGACTTTCAGCCATGAGAGAACAAAGGCTTCGAACAGCAAAGTGTAGCGGCTGCCTACTCCTGCCCAGGGAACCGGTAGTGTCTGACAACCGTCCTCGGGGCAGTCAACGCGGGGTACATCAGCCTCAACCCGCGTGGTGAACTGACAGGTGTCGAGGTGACGCCACCTACGACGCCGGTGATCATGTATGGAGCAGGATTGACCGCAGGTTGGACAGGTCAGTTGTGTGTGCTCGGCAATGCCGACAATCACTGTCACTGAACCGGATTTTTCATCAAGAGAAAGGGATTGTACCTGCCACGGTGCGGACAGGTTGAGGATATGGGCATAGAGGGTTTTCTCGTCCATCATATAAACACCAGATAGAATGAGTTATGTGCCCGTCCAACATGTACGGGCATTTTTTTAGTCATAACTGTCAGTTAGTCGACCTGATGAAGCATAAAATCAAGCATTAGCTCAATCTGAGCAGCAAGCATAGCTCTCCCCGTATGAATAGGGAGTCCATGCTGTTCAGCCAGGCAAAGAAGAGGGGTTTTGTCCGGGAAGATGACAATATCGCAAACGACTGTTTTACTGCCAAGCTTCTCAATAGAGAATGGAATATTTTTGTTTTCCCCCATACCCACTGATGTCGCATTAATCGCGATATCCACCTGTTCTGGGGTGCTGGAACCAGAATAAATATTTACACCAGGATAACGATATAAAAGCTTACTTATCAAGTCAGCTGACTTGTCAGGTGTACGGTTGTAAATAATTAATTCTCCAACCTGTTTGGCGGCCATAGCATAAGCAATAGCTGAGCCAGCACCGCCTGTCCCAGCCAGATAAACTCTTTTACCTGCCACATCGATGCCTCTTTTCAAAAGGCTCGATACGAAACCTTCACCGTCAAGCATATCCCCATGTAGTTGACCTTGGGCATTCCTCCTGATGACGTTGCATCCCCCGATTGCCATAGCAGATTCACTGGCTGAATCAATTAATGAAAGCGCATGTCGTTTGTGAGGCATCGTTATAATGGCACCACGAAAATTCTGAATACATTTCAGACCATTTACAGCGGTTTGCAGACCTACAGAGTTTATATGGAGAGGCACCATCAAAGTGTCAGGGATTTGTTTTTCAAGGATGGCGGCATTTATCATGAGTGGAGCGCTGGCCTGAGCGATCGGGTCACCTATGATCGACAACAGTTGCAATTTACCACTAACAATACTGAGTTCATTCATCACTGATACCCGTATGTAAAATAAATTAACCAGACTATTTTACATAGGATTACATGAAAGGCCGGTTTAATGGCAAGTAGAAATGCTGTATCAGCCCCCACAACAGGGGAAGACCCACATCTATACAGTAATTATTTTACCGGCTGCTTGTTTTTGCAAGCCTCTTTATGCCGCTCCACGGTAAACCACTGCTGTGATGGCGAAAAAAGTGTCATACAACAAAAACGCATACCAGGACGGCGCTGACCCCGTAATCCTGTAATATACTAATATCAAATGAATTTCATTCCCGAAGAGGTCTTTATGTCACCCGGCTTCAGAAATGTTCTCCGGTTTGCCGGCATCCCGGTCGACAGCAGTGAACCTGTACGCAGAAAATACGGCAGTCGACTGATTGGCATTGTCACCGTGTGCCTGCTTCCGCTTCTGGTGTTTGACGTACCGCTGTGGATCTTCGTGTTGTCGCAGGTTATCTGGGGGGCGGGCGTTTATATTGGCCTGTCCCTGGTCGGAGACCAGCCCCGGCCGCGCTGATATTTTTTTGCTCTGTTCAAAAAAAGAACAGCTGACGCGACGCCTGCCTTACGGCTCTTCTCCGCCACCTGCCTCCAGGTTATCCACAGAGTTAAACAGACGCTTTGTGGACAGATCAATTGATCGCCCTGCTTCAGTCCGGTACTGCCGACAGGACGAATACGCCTTTCTTTCTCGATGAGTACGCAATGGCTCTCGGGGTATTTCCCAAGGTCGTCGCCTTCCCTGGCTCCGCTTCTTATCCGCGCCGCCTGGCGCGGGGGAAGTAGTCCTGCCGCACGCTGCCAGTGTCTCGCGTCCGGTCTGGTACGGGACGGGCGGCTTTCCGCTCCGGCCCGGCGTCGTTGATAGTTTACGCCAGTCCCTCGCCATTCTAAGGAACGCCCTTCAAGCCGCTTTTGCGGCATATTCTCGCCGTCGAACAGACTGACGGCTGCGATATTCCACAGTCGGCCTGACCCGTGACCGGACGCGAGACACTGGCAGCGTGCGGCAGGGAACGGTATCGCGGTGATGCCTCCTGCCCCCTCTGAATACAGGAGTGCTGCCATGTCCAGATTCATTCTCGGGAACTGTATTGATGTGATGCGCGGATTTCCCGACCGCGCTGTGGACCTTATTGTGACCGATCCGCCTTACCTCGTCGGCTTTAAAGACCGTCGGGGCAGACAGATTGCCGGGGATGTGACGGACGAATGGCTGCAACCCGCCACCCTGGAGATGTACCGGGTCCTCAAACAGGACGCCCTGATGATCAGCTTCTACGGCTGGAACCGGGTGGACCGCTTTATGGCCGCGTGGAAGTCGGCGGGGTTCTATGCCGTGGGCCAGCTTGTGTTCACCAAAACCTATGCCTCCAACCGCCGCAACGCTAAGGCCCGACGCGGATTTGTGGACTACTGCCATGAAGGGGCTTACGTCCTTGCCAAAGGCCGCCCGGTGCCCCCACTCAAACCGCTGCCGGACGTGCTGCCCTTCCCGTATACCGGCAATACCCTGCATCCGACACAGAAACCGGTGGAGGCCCTGCAACCACTGATTGAGTCATTCAGCGCCCCGGGCGCGATTGTCCTCGACCCGTTTGCCGGAAGCGGTTCGACCTGCGTCGCCGCGTACCGCGCCGGACGCCGCTATATCGGTCTCGAGATGCTGGCGCAGTACCACAGAGCCGGCGCCGGACGACTGGCCGCGATGCACCGTGCCGTCAATACCCCGCCGGCGAACGATGAATGGTTCCCGGAGGCGGCGTGATGAACTACGCCGGACACGAAGCCCTGCGCCGTGATATGGCCGGGCTGGCGAACAACCTGTGCGACCTGAAAACCACCCTGAAAGTGCTGGAAGACACGTATCACTGGCGGCATGACGGACTGCCGGAGCGGCTTGCCGGAATAAGCCTGCGGCGTCTCAGCGTCCTGATGAACGAGGCATTCAACATCGCGCTGACGCTGGACGAAAGTTTTCAGGACTGACACCCGGGCGGTAAAACCGCCCCACTGAATCACGGAGAAATAACCATGCTGTACGGCACCCGCAAAGAACTGAACAAAAAACTCAAACGCATGTTTGGCAACGAAGAACGCTATGCCCTGCTGGTCTGGACGAAAGAGGACGTGATGGCCCAGGTAGAGAATATGACGGAGGATGAAGCCCACATTGTGCTCGAACTCATCGGACAGGCAGGCACCGGCGACCATGCCGAAGACGGTATCTCTTTCCGCACCGTTCAGACGCTGTATGCGGGGATTCAGGAGAGCACCCGTCGCGTCAGTGTCCCGGTCGATATGCTTGAAAAACTCACCGATATCGCCGGTCGGGCGCTTAACGATGAAGATGCACGAGCCTGGCCGCTGACCTGCCGACAGTACCCGACCGTCGCCGCGGCGCAGGCCGATATCGACTGGCTCAGGCAGCCGCTGGCTGCTTAACAATCCTGCCCCGTCATCACGGCGGGGCCGTTCACCGAATCAGGAAACCCGGGATGAAAAACGAAACCCTTAACGCTCTTGTTCTGCGCCACGGCGACCGGATGCTGCGCCAGGCTGGCTGGCCCGACGCTGTTGATATGGCGCCCGTCGCGCCCGAAACCGTACCCGGCTGGCTCGCCGCCTGCGGCTCTCTCAGTGGCGCGGAAATCCTCTCGCTCACAGAACAGCTTTGCCAGCCGCTGACGTATGGCCGGGCTGCGTTGTTGATCGCCAGCGCCCGGCGCCTGGCAGGAACCCCGGCGCGCCTGCATCTGTACCCGGCGCAGGCATATCTGCACCCGGAGCGGCTGGCTGACTGTCAGGTTACCTGCGTAAAGGCGCACAGGTCTACATCGAGGGCCAGCTGCGCACCCGTAACTGGCTGGATGATGCAGGAACCACCCGCTATGTCACCGAAGTGCTGGTCGGGCAGAACGGCACCCTGCAAATGCTGGGTGGCCGTCGTGAATCCGGTGTGCCTGAGAGCGCCGCGCCGCAGCCGCAGAGTTCTGCCGCCCCGGCACAACCTGCCGGATCGCCTGTTAAATCCCCGAAAGCGAAGGGCGGTAAAAAAGCGCCTCAGAGTGCCGCTCCGTCTCAGCAACCCCCGCAGCCGTCCCCGAATGATTATCCGCCGATGGATGACACCCCCCCCTTCTGAATCATGATGAATACGCCCCGTTAATGGCGGGGCAGAAAAAGGAGAAGCACATGAACCACAACGTTATGCCCCCTCTGAAATCCCTTCCGGATGGCACGTTCACCCGTGAACAGGCGTCAGAGGTGGCCGCGCAGTATCAGAATGTGGCGATTGAAGACGATCAGGGTACCCACTTTCGCCTGGTCGTCCGTCACCGTGAGGATGGCAGCATGGTCTGGCGCGTCTGGAATTTTGAACCGGGCGGTGAGTACCTGATGAACCGTTATATCCGGGACTATGGGGTACGTAAAACGCAATAAGCAGTAAGAGGTGCCGGACAGGTGGGCTGTCCGGCAGACAATCATCAATATCAGAGAGGTATCAATTATGTCAGTCACCGAGTCTAAAGCAAAAACACCGGCTAAAACCAGCAAAAAAGCGGCTCAGGCTGCAGCCGCTGAAACCCTTAAAGCCGCACTGGAAGCCGCTCCGCTTGAATATGTTCCCCTGTCCGGCTTAGTCAGATCGCCGCTGAACGTCCGCGTTATTCCTTACCCGGAGGCCAGCGTACGCAGCATGGCCACATCCATTAAAGCGGTGGGATTGTTGCAAAATCTGGTTGTCCATACGATGCCGGAAGGCAAATCTGGCGTAGCGGCGGGAGGTCGCCGGCGCGAAGGGCTCAACCTGCTCGCCAGCGAAAAGGAAATTGACCGCGAGTATCTGGTGCCTGTTAAGCGCGTCAGCGACGATGTGGCGCGGCTGGTCTCCTTTATCGAGAATGACGAACATCTCTCGATGCATCCGGCAGAGCAAATCTACGCCTTTCGCGACCTTTCAGCTCAGGGGATGACGCCTGAGCAGATCGGTGTCCAGCTGGGGTACGGTGGCCGCCACGTTAAGCGCATGCTCAAACTCGCCGGGCTGGCACCGGAGCTACTGGCTCAACTGGCAAAGGATGACATCACGATTGAGCAGTGTCAGGCGCTGGCTCTCGAAAATGATCCGACCCGTCAGCTGCAGGTCTATGAAAACGTCAAATCCACCTATGGCCATACCGCACCGTATCTGCTGAAAAGTGCGATTACGGACACGGAAATTTCAGTAAGCAGTCCTGATTTTGAGTATGTCGGGCGTGAAACATACGAAGCTGCGGGCGGTATCGTACGTGAGGACCTGTTCAGTGCGGAAGAGGGGGAGGGTACAGCGGACAAGGTGCTGATTGAGCGCCTGATCCAGACAAAATTGACCTCGCTGGCCGTCGAAATACAGCAAAGCGAAGGCTGGGCGTGGTCACAGGCCCGTAGCGCTCCCCTGCGGACATGGGGAGATGATACGAAGCATTTCCAGCTGCTCTCAGTCCCCGAGGCAAATTTCACCGCTGATGAGCAGCAGCGTCTCGATGAGCTCTATGCCACACAGGCGGCGACCGAAACACACGATGATGAATATGCCATTCAGGCACTGATTGACGAAATGGAGAGCGCGGCCGTCAACCGTGAATGGACACCGGAACAGAAAGCAGAATGTGGTGTGGTGGTCAGCTTCTGGGGCGCGGAAGTGAACATTCAGCGCGGCGTCCGCCAGATAGCCCCGGAGCGGGAGGAGGGTGATCAGGCTGACGGGGAAAAAAACACCGTCATCACTAAAAAAATTGAGCACCCCGTGGACAGCATCAGCGAACCACTGCTGAAAAAAATGTCTTCAGAACGCACTCTCGCGGTTCAGGCCGCGCTGATGCAGCAGCCACAAAAAGCGGTGGCGTTGATGGTCTGGCGGCTCTGCTCCTGCGTGTTTGACTATGGCATGTCAGCCAGTCACCCCTTCGATATGAAAGTCACCGAGCATCACGCATCCCTCGTCAGTGAAGCCCCGGCAGGTAAAACCGGAAAAGCCTGGCTGGCGCTGATGCAGGAAAAGTCTCGACTGGAGGCGCTGTTACCGAAGGGCTGGAAAAAAGACTTCACTACATTTTTCACTCTCGACGGAGAAACCCTGATGGCCCTGATGGTGTACTGCACCGCCAGCTCAGTGTATGGCGTGCAGACCCGGACTATGGGGCATACGACCCGAAGCCCCCTCGATGGCGTGGAAACGGCGATCGGTTTCGATATGCGGGACTGGTGGACACCGACAGCCGCGAATTTCCTCGGATTACTCAACAAAAAACAGATTGTGGAAGCACTGACGGATGCCGGACTGACCGGGGCCGCTTCGGACGCAGAGAAAATGAAGAAGGGCGACGCCGCCAGCCATGCCGAAGAGTGGCTCTCCGGTACCCGCTGGGTGCCGGGATGGATGCAGTCCCCGGATGCGGCAAAGCCGGACGATGCACAAGCTGAACCGAACACTGACGAACCCACCTCACACGCTGCCTGATAGCGAAGACGCCGCCCTGTGGGGCGGCAATAAGGAGAAGCATATGCACACGATCATCACCACCGACGTCCTGAAAACCATGTTCGCCGGAGAGCTGGAAGACTACCGCGCCGCCGGCGAAGATTTTCGCCGTGAACTCACCCATGCCGTGATGCGGGACCTGTCCTGTCCGGCGAGCTGGGACGTCAACGGAGAATACAAATGCGAGTTCGGCGGATTCTTTCCGGTACAGATCCGTTTTTCCCCCTCCCACGGGCATTTTGATGTGGCAGTCTGCAGTCCTGGAGAGCTGAGTGCGCGCTGGATGGTCGTCTTTGTGACCCGTGGTGGCCAGCCGTTCTCTGTTGTTCGTAGCATGGAAGAATTTAACCCGGAGTTGATCTCCCACACGCTGGCATTGATAGCGTGTCTCGATACTGACGGTTATTCCTTTGCCAGCATCATCAGTACCCTGGCACAGGAGGGCGAACTATGATCCCCTCATCCCATGCCATTGTGACCCTGAAACCGGCACGCCAGGCTGCTTTGCAGGCCATCAGGTAGAGTCTTAGGTCGTGGTGTAAATTCGGCAGGATGGTGAGAGCCATCGGCTTATCCGGTAAGGTAATGGTTAATCAGACGATTATCTTAAAAGGAGTCAACCGATGGCTGACAACAGCATGACATTCAGTAACACCCTGGCGCAACTTGGTGGTGAGGATTTTTTACGTGAGCTCACCGAGTTCATGCTCAACCGCATCATGGAAGCCGATGTCACCCAGCGTATCAACGCAGGGCCTCACGAGCGCAGTGACGAGCGTGAGACCTGCCGCAACGGCTACCGTGACCGCCAGTACAACACCCGCCTCGGCACGCTCGACCTGCGTATCCCAAAGTTGCGCGAAGGCTCGTACTTTCCGTCCTTCCTTGAGGCCAGGCGGTTGTCGGAGAAGGCGCTCAACGCAGTAATCCAGGAAGCGTGGATAAATGGCGTCTCCACCCGCAAGGTGGACGCCCTGGTCCAGTCGATGGGA
>NZ_JBJDNH010000076.1:0-729 GCF_044900465.1 Klebsiella sp. NPDC088457
CCGCGTTGTGGGCGACCACATGGGCATGCTGGCAACGGTGATGAACGGCCTTGCAATGCGTGACTCTCTCCATCGCGCCTATGTGAACGCTCGCCTGATGTCGGCCATTCCGCTGAACGGCGTGTGCGATAACTACAGCTGGGCGGAAGCGATCAGCCTGCTGCGTAACAACCGCGTGGTGATTCTTTCCGCGGGCACCGGTAATCCCTTCTTCACCACCGACTCCGCAGCCTGCCTGCGCGGGATTGAAATTGAAGCGGATGTCGTGCTGAAGGCCACCAAAGTTGATGGCGTATTTACCGCCGACCCGGCCAAAGACCCGTCTGCCACCATGTACGATCAGCTGAGCTACAGCGAAGTTCTTGATAAAGAACTGAAAGTTATGGATTTGGCCGCCTTTACCCTGGCGCGTGACCATAAATTGCCGATTCGCGTCTTCAACATGAACAAACCCGGCGCGCTGCGTCGCGTGGTGATGGGCGAAAAAGAAGGCACATTAATTACGGAATAATTCCCGTCAGCGCCAAATCCGGGTAATATTCCGCCTTACTTTCGCGGGCCGATTGCCCGGTGATTTGCATTAAATCTGACTATACTTAGCTCACTTTTACGGTGAGCGACCGTCTGGTCTGTCTGAGACAAGTTTTCAAGGATTCGTAACGTGATTAGCGATATCAGAAAAGATGCTGAAGTACGCATGGAAAAATGCGTCGAAGCGTTCAAAACCCA
>NZ_JBJDNH010000076.1:739-10974 GCF_044900465.1 Klebsiella sp. NPDC088457
CAGACCGCATCGAATAATTGGAGCATGCGATCAAAACGCTCTTCAGCACTGTTACCACGGGTCGTGCTTCTCCCAGCCTGCTGGATGGCATTGTCGTGGAATACTACGGCACGCCGACGCCGCTGCGTCAGCTGGCAAGCGTAACGGTAGAAGACTCCCGTACTCTGAAAATCAACGTGTTCGATCGCTCCATGAGCCCGGCGGTTGAGAAAGCGATCATGGCTTCTGACCTCGGTCTGAACCCAAGCTCTGCGGGTACCGACATCCGCGTTCCGCTGCCTCCGCTGACCGAAGAGCGTCGTAAAGATCTGACCAAGATCGTGCGTGCCGAAGCCGAGCAGGCGCGCGTGTCAGTACGTAACGTTCGTCGTGATGCCAACGACAAAGTGAAAGCGCTGCTGAAAGACAAAGAGATCAGCGAAGATGACGATCGCCGTTCTCAGGACGACGTGCAGAAAATGACTGACGCCGCCATTAAGAAAGTTGATGCGGCGCTGGCAGATAAAGAAGCTGAACTGATGCAGTTCTGATTCTCTGTTGATACGTTCGCCTCCCGTTGCTAGTGAAGGGCAGGGCGGGCGTAAAGTCTGAAACGCCGTACAGAAGACCGAACGCTCAATTGCTGGGATTGTGTTAAAACGGTCGGCCCTGTAGCCTCTGGCACGCTTGCCGAAGGTGATAGAGCGCCGACCTGCTCCCGGGTGATTGTGGTGCAAGGGCTTGCTGGCGGCGTTTTTCTTTTTATCCTGTCTCAATTCTTCTGGACATCTCATGAAGCAATTAACCGTTCTCGGTTCGACCGGTTCAATTGGCTGCAGCACGCTGGATGTGGTGCGCCATAACCCCGATCGCTTTTCCGTCGCCGCGCTGGTCGCGGGGAAAAATGTCGACCGTATGGTTGAACAATGTCTGGAATTCTCTCCCCGCTATGCGGTTATGGACGATGTGCAAAGCGCAGATGGGTTGCGTATCCGGTTACGCGAACACGGTAGCCGCACCGAAGTACTAAGCGGCCAGCAGGCTGCCGCCGATGTCGCGGCGCTGGACGATGTCGATCAGGTGATGGCGGCCATCGTCGGCGCCGCCGGGCTGGTGCCGACGCTGGCCGCCATTCGCGCCGGCAAAACGGTGCTGCTGGCGAACAAAGAGTCGCTGGTGACCTGCGGGCGCCTGTTTATGGATGCCGTGCAGCAGTCCGGCGCGCGCCTGCTGCCCGTCGACAGCGAACATAACGCCATTTTTCAGAGTTTGCCGGTAAATATTCAACATCATCTCGGATACGCTGACCTGACGCAGAACGGCGTTTCGTCGATTCTGCTGACCGGTTCCGGTGGTCCCTTCCGGGAAACGGCACTGGCGGAACTGGCGGCAATGACGCCGGATCAGGCCTGCCGTCACCCCAACTGGTCAATGGGACGCAAAATCTCTGTCGATTCCGCCACGATGATGAATAAGGGGCTGGAATATATCGAAGCCCGCTGGCTGTTCAACGCCTCGGCCCAACAGATGGAAGTGTTGATCCATCCGCAGTCCGTTATTCATTCTATGGTGCGCTACCTTGATGGCAGCGTCATTGCGCAGCTTGGCGCACCGGATATGCGCACGCCGATCGCCCATACGATGGGGTGGCCAGACCGTCTGCACTCCGGAGTGGAAGCGTTAGATTTCTGCCAACTGAGTCAGCTGAGCTTCTCTGCGCCGGATTACGCACGTTATCCGTGTCTGAAGCTGGCGATGGATGCCTTTGATCGGGGACAGGCGGCGACAACGGCGCTGAATGCGGCCAATGAAATTTCAGTCGCCGCCTTTCTGGCTGAGGAAATTCGCTTTACCGACATTGCGGCGGTTAACCTCGCGGTGCTGGAACAGCTGGCAGTGGATGAACCGCAAAGCATTGATGAAGTGCTGATTATCGACGTGCACGCCAGGGCTGCCGCACTGAAGCAGATAAAACATCTGACAACGCGCGGCTGAACCTCGCGACACGCTGTGATATTTGTGGGCGCTGGGCTTCAGTGATATAGTCTGCGCCACCCAATCGTTGCATTTTGTTGTCAAAGATTGCGGTGGCCGTGGCGAAACACGGCTTTTTTGCGTAAAGCTTTTGGTTGTTCTCTGCGATTAGCCGTAGCTTCGGCACGGGATAAAAATGCGTATACAGCGCTGACCGGTTGCTCGCGTTTAGTGGCTTGGCTAATCCTTATTATGGACTTAAAACGCGTTATGTTGTCTGCTAATCAAACTGTCAGCGAAGTGTCGCCTGCGCATGGCTGTCGCCATGTCGCCATCATTATGGATGGCAACGGTCGTTGGGCGAAACAGCAAGGAAAAATTCGCGCATTCGGCCATAAAGCCGGGGCGAAATCAGTTCGTCGCGCAGTTTCCTTCGCGGCGAACAATGGTATTGAAGCGCTGACGCTCTACGCATTCAGCAGTGAAAACTGGAACCGTCCGGCGCAGGAAGTCAGCGCCCTGATGGAGCTGTTTGTCTGGGCGCTGGATAGCGAAGTGAAAAGTCTGCATCGGCATAACGTCCGCCTGCGGATCATCGGCGAGACCACGCGTTTTAATGCCCGTCTGCAGGAACGGATCCGCAAAGCGGAAGCGTTAACTGAGAACAACACTGGCTTGACGCTGAATATTGCAGCGAACTACGGTGGGCGCTGGGATATTATTCAAGGTGTCCGCAATCTGGCCGAACAGGTACAGAACGGGTTACTTCAGCCCGCACAGATCACGGAAGACATGCTGAGTCAGCAGGTCTGCATGCATGAACTGGCACCTGTAGATTTAGTTATTAGGACCGGGGGAGAGCATCGCATCAGTAATTTTTTGATTTGGCAAATTGCCTATGCCGAACTTTACTTTACCGATGTTCTTTGGCCCGATTTTGCTGAACAGGACTTTGAAGGTGCACTCCATGCCTTTGTTAATCGAGAGCGTCGTTTTGGCGGCACTGAGCCGGGTGGCAATCATGCCTGATGGGGGTCGCTTTTGCTGAAGTATCGCCTGATATCGGCTTTCGTTTTAATCCCCGTGGTCATTGCGGCGCTTTTTTTGTTGCCGCCTGCGGGTTTTGCTATCGTCACCCTAGTCGTTTGCATGCTCGCTGCGTGGGAGTGGGGGCAATTAAGCGGTTTCACTTCAACCACACAACGCGTCTGGCTGGCCGTGCTTTGCGGTCTGCTGCTGGCGTTGATGCTGTTCCTGATGCCTGAATATCATTATGACGCCCATCAGCCGCTGGTTGAGGGTTCGCTATGGGCCTCGTTTGGTTGGTGGATTGCGGCGCTGCTGCTGGTGCTGTCTTACCCGGCCTCCGCCGCTTTCTGGCGGAACTCGAAAACGCTGCGTCTGATTTTTGGCATTTTGACCATCGTCCCGTTCTTCTGGGGCATGCTGTCGCTGCGCGCCTGGCATTATGCGGATAACCATTACAGCGGCGCCGTGTGGCTACTGTACGTGATGATTCTGGTCTGGGGCGCGGATTCCGGCGCCTATATGTTCGGCAAGCTGTTTGGCAAGCATAAGCTGGCGCCGAAAGTTTCTCCGGGTAAAACCTGGCAGGGTTTCTTCGGGGGCCTGCTGACGGCTGCGGTTATCTCCTGGGCCTACGGTCTGTGGGCGGATCTGGACGTCACCCCGACGGTCTTGCTGATTTGTTCCGTCGTCGCTGCTCTGGCGTCGGTGCTTGGCGATCTGACTGAGAGTATGTTTAAGCGAGAGGCCGGCATTAAGGATAGCGGTCATCTGATTCCCGGACACGGTGGAATACTGGATCGTATCGATAGCCTGACGGCGGCGGTACCGGTATTCGCGTGTCTGCTATTGTTGGTCTTCAGGACGATTTGACGGAAGGTTTTATGCTAAGCGTTCTCTGGAATTTGGCTGCCTTTATCATTGCGCTGGGCGTATTGATCACCGTGCATGAATTTGGCCATTTCTGGGTGGCTCGTCGCTGTGGCGTTCGCGTTGAACGCTTTTCCATCGGCTTTGGCAAAGCGTTATGGCGACGTTTTGACAAACAGGGAACGGAATTCGTCATCGCCCTGATTCCACTCGGCGGTTACGTCAAAATGCTCGACGAGCGCGTCGAGCCGGTGGCGCCAGAGATGCGTCACTACGCTTTCAATAACAAAACCGTCGGTCAACGCGCGGCTATCATCGCTGCCGGACCGATCGCCAACTTCATTTTTGCCATCTTTGCCTACTGGCTGGTGTTCATCATCGGTGTCCCTGGCGTGCGTCCGGTCGTTGGCGAAATAGTGCCCGATTCGATTGCCGCGCACGCACAAATTGCAAAAGGAACGGAACTTAAAGCGATAGATGGCATCGAAACGCCTGATTGGGATGCTGTGCGCATGGCGCTGGTCTCGAAGATCGGCGACGAGCAAACAATAGTTACGGTCGCCCCTTTCGGGACAGCTCAGCGTCAGGATAAAATCCTCGATCTGCGGCACTGGGCGTTCGAGCCGGATAAACAAGATCCGGTGACATCGTTGGGCATTCAGCCCCGCAGCGCGCAGATTGATACGGTACTGGCAGAAGTACAATCAAACTCGGCGGCGCAGAAGGCCGGTTTGCAAGCGGGCGACAGGATCGTTAAAGTCGATGGTCAACCGTTAACGCAGTGGATGACGTTTGTGAATCTGGTGCGTGATAATCCGGGTAGGGCGTTGGTATTGGACATCGAGCGACAGGGTAGCCCTTTGTCTGTTACGCTGACGCCAGATTCGAAACCCGGAAAAGGCAAAGCTGAAGGGTTTGCAGGGGTTGTGCCTAAGGTCATCCCGCTGCCTGATGAGTATAAGACAGTGCGTCAGTACGGGCCGTTTGCCGCCATTGCTGAAGCCACGGATAAGACCTGGCAACTGATGTCGTTAACGGTCAGGATGCTGGGTAAATTGATAACCGGTGATGTCAAACTGAACAACCTCAGCGGGCCGATTTCTATCGCCCAGGGGGCTGGAATGTCAGCGGAGTTTGGGTTGATTTACTATCTGATGTTCCTTGCGCTGATTAGCGTGAACCTCGGAATAATCAATCTGTTCCCGCTTCCCGTCCTGGACGGGGGGCACCTGCTGTTTTTGGCGATTGAAAAGCTGAAGGGCGGGCCGGTATCCGAGCGAGTTCAAGACTTTAGTTATCGCATTGGCTCAATACTGCTGGTGTTGTTAATGGGGCTTGCACTTTTCAATGATTTCTCTCGGTTGTAAGAGAGTTTGTTAGGAAGAACGCATAATAACGATGGCGATGAAAAAGTTGCTCATAGCGTCGCTGCTGTTTAGCAGCGCAACCGTATACGGTGCTGAAGGGTTCGTGGTGAAGGACATTCATTTCGAAGGCTTGCAGCGTGTCGCTGTTGGTGCGGCCCTCCTCAGTATGCCAGTGCGTCCTGGCGATACGGTGACCGATGATGATATCAGTAACACCATTCGCGCTCTGTTTGCCACTGGCAACTTTGAGGACGTTCGCGTCCTGCGCGATGGTGATACCCTGCTGGTGCAGGTGAAAGAGCGCCCAACGATTGCCAGCATCACTTTCTCCGGTAACAAGTCGGTGAAGGATGACATGCTCAAGCAAAACCTTGAGGCATCCGGCGTTCGTGTGGGTGAGTCTCTTGACCGCACGACGCTCGCTGATATTGAGAAAGGGCTGGAAGATTTCTACTACAGCGTCGGTAAGTACAGCGCCAGCGTAAAAGCTGTCGTCACTCCGCTGCCGCGTAACCGCGTCGACCTGAAACTGGTATTCCAGGAAGGCGTCTCGGCGAAAATCCAGCAGATCAATATCGTCGGTAACCATGCATTCAGCACCGATGAACTGATTTCAACATTCCAGCTGCGCGACGAAGTGCCGTGGTGGAACGTAGTCGGCGATCGGAAATATCAGAAACAGAAGCTCGCCGGGGATCTCGAAACCCTGCGCAGTTACTATCTGGATCGCGGTTACGCACGTTTCAACATCGACTCCACCCAGGTGAGCCTGACGCCGGATAAAAAAGGCATCTACATCACCGTAAACATCACCGAAGGCGATCAGTACAAGCTGTCCGGTGTGCAGGTGACGGGCGATCTGGCAGGGCATTCGGCAGAAATCGAAGCCTTGACCAAAGTGGAGCCGGGCGAGCTGTATAACGGCGCCAAAGTGACCAAAATGGAGAATGATATTAAGAAACTCCTCGGTCGCTACGGTTACGCCTACCCGCGCGTCCAGTCGCAGCCGGAAATCAACGATACCGACAAGACCGTCAAGCTGCACGTCAACGTAGACGCGGGCAACCGTTACTACGTGCGTAAAATCCGCTTTGAAGGCAACGACACCTCGAAAGATGCCGTTCTGCGTCGCGAAATGCGTCAGATGGAAGGGGCATGGCTGGGTAGCGACCTGGTCGATCAGGGTAAGGATCGTCTGAATCGTCTCGGCTATTTCGAAACGGTTGATACCGATACGCAGCGCGTACCGGGCAGTCCGGATCAGGTGGACGTGGTCTATAAGGTCAAAGAACGTAACACCGGCAGCTTCAACTTCGGTATCGGTTACGGTACCGAAAGCGGTGTGAGCTTCCAGGCCGGCGTTCAGCAGGACAACTGGCTGGGTACCGGCTATTCCGTTGGAATTAACGGCACCAAAAACGATTACCAGACCTATACTGAACTGTCGGTAACCAACCCGTACTTCACCGTGGATGGCGTCAGTCTCGGTGGTCGTATCTTCTATAACGACTTCGATGCGAACGATGCGGATCTGTCTGACTATACCAACAAAAGCTATGGTACAGACGTAACGCTGGGCTTCCCGGTAAACGAATACAATACGCTGCGCGCGGGCTTAGGGTACGTCCATAACTCCCTGTCCAATATGCAGCCGCAGGTGTCGATGTGGCGTTATCTGAACTCAATGGGTCAATATCCGGATAACACCGATGATAGAAACTCATTTAGCGCCGACGACTTCACCTTCAACTACGGTTGGACCTATAACAGGCTCGACCGTGGCTTCTTCCCAACGGAAGGTTCGCGCGTCAACCTGAATGGTAAAGTGACCATTCCTGGCTCTGATAACGAATACTACAAAGCCACGCTCGATACGGCCACCTACGTACCGATCGATAACGATCACAAGTGGGTGGTTCTGGGACGTACCCGCTTTGGTTATGGTGACGGCCTCGGCGGTAAAGAGATGCCGTTCTATGAGAACTTCTACGCCGGTGGTTCAAGCACCGTGCGCGGGTTCCAGTCGAACACCATTGGTCCGAAAGCGGTTTATTTCCCGGCCAGCAGTCGTCACGATGATGATGACAGCTATGACAGTAACTGTAAGAGCACCGAATCTGCGCCGTGTAAATCGGATGATGCAGTGGGTGGTAACGCCATGGCCGTTGCCAGCCTGGAGATGATTACGCCGACGCCGTTTATCAGCGATAAGTATGCGAACTCGGTCCGTACTTCCTTCTTCTGGGATATGGGTACCGTGTGGGATACACACTGGGATTCGAGCGCTTACGCGGGTTATCCGGATTACGGTGATCCGAGCAACATCCGTATGTCTGCCGGTATTGCGGTACAGTGGATGTCGCCGTTGGGGCCGTTGGTATTCTCCTACGCCCAACCGTTTAAAAAGTACGAGGGAGACAAAGCCGAGCAGTTCCAGTTTAACATTGGTAAAACCTGGTAATTGCGGGCAACAACGGAATGTAAGTGCAGTATAGCGCTGACTTTAGGCGATAACCGCGGTTATCGCCTGGCCACGCAAATAACGGTACCCCTGGGTACTCATGGGATGGTAAGGAGTTAATTGTGAAAAAGTGGTTATTAGCTGCAGGTCTGGGTTTAGCAATGGTAACTTCCGCACAAGCGGCAGATAAAATTGCAATGGTTAACATGAACAGCCTGTTCCAACAGGTTGCCCAGAAAACTGGCGTTTCTAATACGCTGGAAAACGAGTTTAAAGGCCGCGCTAGCGAGCTGCAGCGTATGGAAGGCGATCTGCAGTCCAAAATGCAGCGTCTGCAGTCCATGAAACCAGGTGCCGATCGTACCAAGCTGGAAAAAGACGTTATGGCTCAGCGCCAGACCTTCTCTCAGAAGGCTCAGTCTTTTGAGCAGGATCGCGCCCGTCGTTCTAACGAAGAACGTGGCAAACTGGTTACCCGTATCCAGACTGCTGTGAAAAGCGTAGCGAGCAACCAGAGCATCGATCTGGTTGTTGATTCTAATGCCGTTGCATACAACAGCAGCGATGTGAAAGACATCACCGCTGATGTGCTGAAACAGGTTAAATAAGTAATGCCTTCAATTCGACTGGCTGATCTTGCGCAGCAGTTGGATGCAGAATTACACGGTGATGGCGATATCGTCATCACCGGCGTTGCGTCCATGCAGAGTGCAAAAGCAGGCCATATTACGTTCATGGTCAACCCTAAGTACCGTGAGCACCTGGCCGCTTGCCAGGCTTCTGCCGTTGTCATGACGCAGGATGATTTACCTTTTGCCCAAGGCGCCGCGCTGGTAGTGCGTAATCCCTACCTGACCTACGCGCGCATGGCTCAAATTCTTGATACCACGCCGCAGCCGGCGCAGAATATCGCGCCCAGCGCGGTTATTGATGCCACGGCGAAGCTGGGTAAAAACGTAGCGATTGGCCCGAATGCCGTTATCGAATCCGACGTTGTGCTGGGTGATAACGTGGTTATCGGCGCCGGGTGCTTCGTTGGGAAAAAGACGAAAATTGGTGCTGGCTCCCGTTTGTGGGCCAACGTGACCGTTTACCACGAGATTGAGATCGGTGAGAATTGCCTGATTCAATCCAGCACCGTCATTGGTGCCGATGGTTTCGGTTATGCCAACGATCGTGGCAACTGGGTGAAGATCCCGCAACTGGGTCGCGTCATTATTGGCGATCGCGTGGAGATCGGCGCCTGTACTACTATCGATCGTGGCGCACTGGATGATACCGTCATCGGCAATGGCGTCATCATTGATAACCAGTGCCAGATTGCGCATAACGTTGTGATTGGTGACAATACTGCCGTTGCTGGAGGAGTGATCATGGCAGGCAGCCTGAAAATTGGCCGTTACTGCATGATCGGTGGCGCCAGCGTGATCAACGGCCATATGGAAATCTGCGACAAAGTTACCGTTACCGGGATGGGTATGGTGATGCGTCCTATCACCGAGCCTGGGGTCTATTCTTCAGGTATCCCGCTGCAACCGAATAAGGTATGGCGTAAAACCGCAGCGTTGGTGATGAATATTGATGATCTCAGCAAGCGCCTCAAATCGATTGAGCGTAAGGTTAATCAGCAAGAGTAGCGCCTCTGGTGACACACAAAATCATTCACGGCGGCATTGAGGCGGCAGTCACTGCTGGCAAAGACGTCGCGTGAAAGATACGGTGTAAAAATTTTCGGCCTGTTGCATTCATAAGATTGCCGCAGGCCGTGTTATTATTGCCTTTTAGTATATTTAGACAGGAAGAGTATTTTGACTACTGACACTCATACTCTGCACATTGAAGAGATTCTGGAACTTCTGCCTCACCGTTACCCGTTCCTGCTGGTAGATCGCGTGCTGGATTTTGAAGAAGGTCGTTTTCTGCGCGCAGTAAAAAATGTTTCTGTTAACGAACCGTTTTTCCAGGGGCATTTCCCTGGTAAACCGATTTTACCAGGCGTATTGATTCTGGAAGCAATGGCGCAGGCCACCGGCATCCTGGCATTCAAAAGCGTCGGTAAGCTCGAACCGGGTGAACTCTATTACTTCGCCGGGATTGATGAAGCGCGTTTCAAACGTCCGGTAGTGCCAGGCGATCAGATGATTATGGAAGTCACTTTCGAGAAAACCCGCCGCGGTCTGACGCGCTTTAAAGGCGTCGCACTGGTTGACGGTAAAGTGGTTTGCGAAGCAACGATGATGTGTGCGCGTAGCCGGGAGGCCTGATACGTGATTGATAAAACCGCCTTTATTCATCCAACTGCCATTGTGGAAGAGGGCGCCGTTATCGGTGCTAACGCTCACATTGGCCCGTTTTGTATTGTTGGTGCTAACGTCGAAATAGGCGAAGGTACCGTACTGAAATCTCATGTTGTTGTTAACGGCCACACCAAAATTGGTCGCGATAATGAGATCTATCAGTTCGCTTCTATCGGTGAAGTTAACCAGGATCTGAAATATGCTGGCGAACCGACCCGTGTGGAAATTGGCGATCGCAACCGCATCCGCGAAAGCGTCACC
>NZ_JBJDNH010000077.1:0-10492 GCF_044900465.1 Klebsiella sp. NPDC088457
ATGTTCACCAGGCCGGAGATATTAACGTCCGCGGATTTCAGTAACTGATAACTGTCGCTGTCTATGGTGACGGTGATGCGCTGCTTCATAATGCACTCCGGAATACATACTAATGATATGCATATCAGTATAGCTTAATGATGCAGCTGACACACGCCCGTATGAAACATACTGTTATGTCGCCATTTATTTCACACCGTGAAATTCACATGCAAAATAATCACCCGTGAGATAACAAGCAGCCATACAGCCACGCCATTAAATTACCGGAAGGCCGTTCCGGTGAGATCCGATTTATACGCTATAACTCAATTTCCGGAAGTGTACCATGCACACGGAATAAGCAAAGCGCCCTTTTCCGGTGGTGAGCGGGTGGTCACGGGGCAGGGGAGAAACACAATATATAGCGTCGTCATCAGCTGAGAACACCGCTACATCTTGTGTTGCCGGGCCGCTGCGCGCCGGAGGGGTTCAGGAAGATCCGGAACTTGGGGTTTTCGGATCTCACGATCCCGGGAGAGGTTTAATGTGTAATTAGCAATAAATACTAAATATATTTGCATTTAATGCATTAATGCACTAAGTGCTATGTTGTCAGTATATTATTGCTGAAATTAAAACAGTTGAGCGCCGGCAAAAAACAAGCGAAGCGCTGAAATAGCTCAGTCACGGTATACTTCCCACATAAAAATGACGCATGAATTATTCTCAGAATATTTCATGCGGAATGGCTGGTCCCGCGAAACACTCCGTGTTACGTCAAAACAGGATTGGTCACCGGAACTGATCAAGCAGAGATCATCAGAGCAGAAGGAGTACCTCAGTTCATTAGCGATGGGCCTGAAAAAGTAACCAGATAAAAAACAGAACAGCAAAACACCATACTCCCTTTAATATCCAGCGATGATATCGGAAAGCTTGTTTCTCTCTGGCATCAGCTTCATGAATCGCGGTTTCTGGATTTTTTTTCATACATCATCTCCGATCGTTTATTATAGTATATATTAACAATTATAAATGTTCATCACCAGTGATGGAACTCCAGAGGATAGCAAGGAATGTTCAGGCAGGAAGCGTTACAACACCGTAATTCTGTATGGAAAGCAAAAGCAATATTGCTGCCAGGTATCCCCTTATGGTGTATCGTTTTAAGCTGCTTCGTTTTTATAACTTTTTTTACCGTTTTCATCATTTCTGGCAGTTATACCAGGCGTATTAATGTGTCCGCAGAGATCACCACCTGGCCCCGTCCAATTGTAATATCAACCAGTCAGCAAGGGTATGTAGTCAGATCATATGTAAAGGAAGGGCAGCAAATTAAAAAAGGGGACCGTCTTTATGAACTGGATACAAGTAAAACAACCCGCTCCGGCGTTGTCAGTGATAACGAATTTAACGAAATAACCTCTCAGTTACATGGAATTGATGAGATCATCCGAAACCTGGAAAAGGGGAGAGACGAAACACTGCAGTCAATTAAAGATCAGAGAAATAAATATAAGGAAGCATACGATATCTCATCTTCGATTGTACGAACTGCAGAGCAGGGATTACAAAAAATGGAAAATAACATGAGAAATTATGAACAGTACCGGAAAAATGGATTAATTAACAACGATCAGTTAACAAACCAAATTAGGTGGTTACTCTGGTAAGCAATGTTAAGGAGCAATCCTGCATGTGAAACTGAGTAGTGAAAGGTCATCTGAAGCCGCAGACAGAGCCGTTCCGGTTCACAGGGATGTGACGTGGTCCAGGACTCGGAAAACTCCTGTATAGCCCCCTCTCAGAACGCCAGCTCCGCTTTGTCATTCAGGCCAAAATCATACTGGAACAGATCCGACTCTACCTTTTTTCGGATCTTTACGTTCGCGAAGACCAATCAAATGATAAGTCATCACACTTTGGGAATGCAAATCACTATCATTCGCATTGACAAAACAAAATAGCAGGTACTATCTTTGATTTGTCAGCACTTACAAATGCTAACAAACATCACATGTTCATTTACATTTCAGCTAAGGACTCATTTAAATATGGAATCTGAAAAAGTGAATACAGACCTTGCCGGACAAGATGAAGCGATAGTCATCGTTCATGCTTCTGCTGCGACTAATGGGACTGGCGGTGGCGCTATCATGGAATCGTCATACTGCGTATACCACCCAATTGGCTGGGATACTGGCGGATCTGGTACCTGTTCCTGGTAACACAGAAATAACAACATCACAGTAATACCAGCATATACAGTAGTATGCTGGTATTCATAATGATTTCCATAAGGACATACTGATCCTTCGTCCTTGCCAAAAGGGATATTTAATCAATGGCTGTCGGGAATGAAGTTCTGCACCCGGGATACTCCGGCAAAAATCCTTTTAACAGCAAAGAAATCAGATATCTGATTAATAAAAGTAATGGCTGGTTTGATGCATCACTGGAAGAGGTTATCTCACACCCGGTCAGGGTCGACTTTGAATCTCTGATATCCCAAATTATACTTGGCCGTTCTGCGGGAAAAACATCATTACTTCAGGATGTTGAATGCATTGTTCCCGGGTTTAGTTTCAAAATCAATCAGACAGCTGAAAATTCGTCAGTAACGGAATTTTTTGACTGGGCGGATTTTTTTATGCTTCATGGAGACGCTACTTCACCGGCCGAAATGCTTCTTCAGTCTGTTTCTGATGTCGTCTCCCGTTCTCATGAGTGTCACTTCATTGTACGACTGTCAGGTGGCCTTGATTCCACCGGTATATTTCTTGCCTTAATTGAATCTGTTGATATCAAGAAAATTATTGCTTTAACGTACAGTTATAATACGGGATCAAGTAATGAAGATGAGAAAGCGGCAAAAAAACTGTGTGAAAAATATGGGGTCCGGCTAATTATAGTCGAATACGAACCTCATCTTTTATTTCACAACCTGGAAAGTCCCGTTGCTCCGGTGTTGAATATGCGGGTGATAAATCACAAAATGTATGAGAAAGAAATAAATCTCATTCAAAAAAACTGTGATGGTGATTTTGTGATTTTTGACGGTCATGGTGGCGATCACGTGTTCTGTGAGAGGATACCGCCTTCGCTACCAAAAGAACTGTTTCTGCGTGCTCGTCCGCTTAAAGCTGTCACGACGCTCCTGAAAATGTCCAGGCTTTACGGGTGCAGTATAAAAGATATTTTGTACATGCAGACGGGAGAAACAGCCGCTGTATTGAAAGAAGCACAGCGTTTTTTCCATCCGGCGGCGCTCTCACATATTAAACCAGTGAAGAAAATAAGTCCTGATGACAGAAAATCTGTGCTTTCAGATGCCATTCTTGATAACAGTACCGCAATGACTCTTCAAACATCCGCCTACGATGCTTTCCCTTTTACAAACGCTGAAATGATTCATTATGGACTGAATCTAAAAGTTGAAGATTCATTCAACAGTATACATAAGAGGTTACAATACAGAAGCTCAATTCAGGAAAGATTTAATTTTATGTTTACCCGCAGAGATAAGGGGTATATTACCGGAGCGTACCAGGCAGCATTAAAAATAAATAAAAAGAGGGTTGCGGATTTACTGAGAAAAGGACAATTCGCCAGCCACAATATAATTAACATACCAAAAATTGAAAGTGCAATTGAAACCGCATCCAGAGGGGTCGGAGGACTCAGTTCAATTATCATCAGGATAATAGCGGCGGAAATTATATTTGAAGGGTATGCTAAATGAGATATTATTTTAAGCCTCATATCCATCACGTTCATATTAATAATGAAGTGACTATTCTGGATGAAATTTCAGACCGTTACATTCTTCTTTCTGAGGAACAGTCCCGGCTTCTGGAAAAACATATGAAAACCGGTGAAGAAAACTCACTGGGCAGGGAATTAAACAGGGCGGGAATTATCTGGCATCACCCCGGTATGTCATTATCTGACAGTTCAGTTTCACCTGAAGGGGTTGGTCTTTATTCCTGGGGTAGTAATATTATTGAACCGTCTTTGCTCACAATATCACTTTATTTACCGGAAGCCATTGCCAGAATAATTACAGTGAGAAAGCGCCTACACCGGTATGGTCTTCATGGATGTCTTCAGCATTGCCGCAACAAACTGAATTCAATCAGTAACCATGACTTTAATGATAATAAACAGGCAGATAAAGCAGAAACTTTGGGTCAGAGCATTAAGTATGCCGCTCCGTTTCTGCCGGGGAAGGTGAAATGCCTTGAGTTTTCACTTTCATTGTTTGATATGCTTATAGCCAGAGACATCAAATCTCAATTATTCATTGGGATTCAGAGGTATGATTTTCTTTCTCATGCATGGCTGGAAATCAATAATAAAGTGATTTCTGACGATGAAAATCTGAAAACAAAACTAACGCCAATAATTAGTGTGATATGATGAAAATAAATAATCTTTTCACTGAACTGAAAACGGGGACAGATGCATATTCATCTGCATATCAGTTAATATTAAAATCATACCCATCATTTGCCTTGTCTTTTACAGGTGTATCATTCCTGTTTATTCTGACATCTGTATTAAGTGCGCTGCTTCCTTTTTTACTCAAAAAAACCGCAGAGGCATATATCGTTTCAGATGGTTTTCTGTCAGCTTTTTTCCTTGTCACTATGACTTATGCTGTCTGCTGGACAGTTACCGAGGTTCTGAAAAATATTAAAGGTATATTCTCTGCAGGGGTCCTTGCCCGTTCTGATGCTGCGCTTGTCAGCAAGGCAATGGAAATGTTGCTGTCCGTAAGTTTCAAAAAGCAAAAAGATTTTGAACCAGCAATTTTGGCTGCAAACATAGACCGTGGTTCAAGATCCTTCAGCGCATTAACGGTATCGGTGTTCTGGACTCTTGTTCCTGTTTTTGTTGAAATTTCAGTAAGTATTTTTTTCCTTTATCAGTCTCTTGGGTTTATGTATTCGATGGTGTTTTGTTTATCCGTTATCGGAATGATTTTCCTGGCGTTCAGTATTGCATTACGCAGCCAGAATATTCACTCTGATATAATGAATGCCCATAACAGTGTTTATGCTTATATTGTAGGAAGGCTTTCAATGCCGTTAGATATTCGTGTCAACACGGCGCATGAAAGAGAAACAACCACCCGCACCAAAACGCTCGGGCATTATGTAGAAACCATCAGAAAAACAAATAAAAAAATGGGTTATTTGCTGTCTCTTCAGGCAGCAGTTGTGGGGGCGTTACTGGCCATATCGGTACTTGTATTGGTTTTCTTCAGGAATTCATCCCATATCGGAACAGGTGATTTCATCATGATTGTAGGTTATATCAGCATGCTGACTTTCCAGTTACGAACAATCGCGGGTGCCTGTATTGATATACAACGTCAGGTTGTCTTTTTAAAAAAAATACTGGAATATACCAGTGAACGACCTGAAGGTGTCAGCATCACCAATATCCCGTCTGAAAGTGAGACCGGATATATTTTTGAAGTCCGTAACCTGGGGGCATTAGTTGATCACCGAATCCTGTTTAATCGTATTAATTTTACAATACAAGAAGGCGAAATGTTTGCCCTCTCAGCCCCTTCTGGGTTCGGAAAATCGACAATGCTCGGATACCTTCTGGGGCTGGAGGCTCCATCTGAAGGAGAGGTCTACTTCCGGGGTTGCCGGATAGATACTGGGATAAGCGCAGCTGTTCTGGGACATATTTCAGTTGTTCCTCAAAAACCGGTTTTGGTACCAGGAACGGTCAGAGAAAATATTTTATATGGCACTGATAATATTCTTTCCAGAGGTGAGTGGGGCGAACTGCTCACATCGCTGGAATTAATACCGGACAATGATGATGAAACATTAACTATTTTTCTGGAGCGATATATAAGTCAGCAAGGGGGAGGGCTGAGCGGTGGTGAAATTCAAAGAATATGTATTGCCCGGGCCCTGGCAAGAAAAACAAAGATCATTGTTCTGGATGAGCCTACCGCTTCCATCAGCGAAGAGCTGGCGATTAAGATTATTACATATATCCGGAAACGTTGCCCTACCGTAATTATTACCACTCATAACCCCCGGCTCCTTTCCATGGCTGATCATTTTTATGAAGGCAAAGCTGTTTAAAGCTAGAGTCTAAATAATCTGTTAAACCGCCGGAAGGGCGGTTTAACAGATTTAGACAGCAACCTGAACCCTGGCGAAAAACTGCGTGTAACGTTCGCGCTGGACTGCTGCGATCGTGAAGCCCTGCACTGGGCGGCCGGTACCGGTGGATATGACAGCGAAACCGTGCAGGACGTCATGGTGGTGGGTGCGGTGGAACGACGCTTCGGCCGCAACCTGCCGGCATCCCCCGTTGAGTGGCTGACAGACAACGGTTCAGCTTACCGTTCTCATCAGACGCGTCAGTTCGCCAGAATGGTAGGACTGGTGAACCGCCCCGGTTTTCCGGGAGAGTTTTTAGTCCGGCAACTCAGGCTGCCATAACCTTATTTCCCGTGGAAGCGTAATATACCTGTTCTGCTTCCGCCGGCGGGATATGACCCAGCCGTTCAAGAAGCCGCCGATTATTATACCAGTCCACCCACGTCAGCGTGGCAGGCTCCACTTCGGCACGGTTTTTCCAGCTCTTACGATGTATCACCTCTGCTTTGTAAAGCCCGTTGATGCTCTCCGCCAGTGCGTTGTCATATGAGTCCCCCGAGCTGCCTGTTGATGCCAGCAGCCCTGCATCCTTAAGCCGCTGCGTGTACGCCAGCGACACATACTGCGAGCCCTGTAAGTATCCCGCATAATCGTGCCATTCACATGTAGAGATCCTCCGGCATAATCAATCTGCCAACGAAGGAGATCGCTATGCGTAAAGCCCGTTTTACTGAGCATCAGATCATCGCTGTGATTAAGTCGGTTGAAGCCGGACGCACTGTTAAAGATGTGTGCCGGGAGGCCGGTATCTCTGAGGCCACTTACTACAACTGGAAGTCCAGATACGGCGGCATGGAGGCTTCTGATATTAAAAAAATCAAGGATCTTGAGGACGAGAACCGCCGTCTCAAACAGATGTTTGCCGATCTCAGTCTTGAGAACCGGGCGCTGAAAGACGTTATCGAAAAAAAGCTTTAAAATCAGCCTTTAAGCGTGAGCTGGTCACTCATCTGATAACGACATTTGGACTCAGTATCCGTCAGGCCTGCCGGAGTCTGAACCTGAGCAGAACGGTTTACCATTACCGTCCGGATACCACGCGGGACGAACCCGTTATTGTCGCGTTGCAGGCAGTGGCCGAGCGATACCCACGATACGGTTTTCCAAAACTTTTCCAAGTGTTGCGGCGGCAGGGATACCCGTGGAATCACAAAAGGGTCCATCGTATTTACTGTCGGTAAAGCTCCCAACTTGCTGATTTAGTGTATGATGGTGTTTTTGAGATGCTCCTGTGGCTTCCGTCTCCGTCTGCTGTCCCTCCTGTTCCGCGACTGAAGGCGTGGTGCGTAATGGCAAAAGTACTGCCGGGCATCAACGTTATCTCTGCTCTCACTGCCGTAAAACATGGCAGCTTCAGTTCACTTATGCCGCTTCTCAGCCCGGTACACACCAGAAAATCATTGATATGGCCATGAACGGCGTCGGTTGCCGCGCCACCGCACGCATAATGGGCGTGGGCCTCAACACCATTTTGCGCCATTTAAAAAACTCACGCCGCAGTCAGTAACCTCCCGGATACAGCCGGGAAGTGACGTCATCGTCTGTGCGGAGATGGACGAACAGTGGGGTTACGTCGGCTCCAAATCGCGCCAGCGCTGGCTTTTTTACGCGTATGACAGGATACGCAGAACGGTGGTGGCACATGTCTTTGGTGAGCGGACCATGGCCACACTGGAACGACTTCTGAGCCTGTTGTCGGCCTTTGATGTTGTGGTATGGATGACGGACGGATGGCCGCTGTATGAGTCACGGCTGAAGGGAAAGCAGCACGTTATCAGCAAGCGTTACACACAGCGAATGGAACGGCACAACCTGAATCTGAGACAGCACCTTGCAAGACTGAGCAGGAAGTCGCTGTCGTTCTCAAAATCAGTGGAACTGCATGACAAAGTTATCGGGCACTATCTGACGATTAATCATTACCAATAAATTGGAGTCATTACCCGGTTCCTGGTATCAAAAAATAAACTGATTTTTTGTTATCCGGCCCAAACGAACCGGATAACAGGGATATTATCATTCAACCGATGAGAAGCTCAGATTGGTAGGCTCCATGAGTAAATTCCCTGGCCCGGCCGTAACCTGTTGACCAGGCAAAGCTTCATATAGCGCCAGTGATTTTGCCTGCATGTGACCATAACCACGAAACAGCAGGCCATAATGTATACTTATCGCGTTTTCGGGAATATCAAGAATGATATAGCGAGTGCTCCAGTCGTTTGTGCCATACAAAGCACCATCACTCGCACGGTTCAGCATGTTATCAAATCGTAAAGGTTGCCCAACGACCTGGTCAACTCGCATCCAGATAGATGCAACATCAGCATTGTCTGTTCTGATAGTGGCTTCAAGAACTAACTTCTGGCCACGATAAGGCGAAGCAGAAATACCTTGCATCATTGATGCAAAACTATCGGGCTCAAGGGCTAAACCATCTTCTCTATTGAAGCGACAACTTATTTGGACTGTTCCCGGTACGTCAGCATTTATGCCAATTCGGTATATGGAGTGATCCGTCTGTCTCGTGATCCTCCACCCTGTTGGCAGTGGAGGGTTATCAGTGATAGCTCCCTGCGCTGTAGCAGTTATTCTTGCCGAAAGCTGATTCCAGTCTTTATAGCCAAACTGATGGGCAATAAGCTCCAGACACTGACTATGAGAAAAAGCAATGCCTCTATTTGTAAGAGATTGTCGCAGGTTTTTTGCGAGTATTTTTGAATCCATAAAGCTATGCATAAATTGTCTCCATAATGGCGGAAACGAACTATCGTGCCAGTGCCCGCGTTGCTGGCAGTCCGCCAACATGGCAATTACATATTGATAAAACAGAGCATTCACCATTCCGTAGCCGGATGCGGGCGGCAGGCTGCACAGCCTATTGAGAAACATTATCAATAAAAATAAAAGAACGCAATGCCGATAAGTGGTGGAGCTATCAGCGTCGATAGCAACTATAACTGAAGAACCGGTCCAAATATTACTCTTAACGTAGGATATTTTCCGTTTTCCAAGCGGACCCCTATAGCATGTCCGGAGCCCTGGCGGGATGCACCAAAGGTAAGATGCACGCCACACTCCTTGCCGGGTACTGATGCTAATGTACGCATACGTTAGCATTATCCAGAGACAGACATGCCGCAGGATGAATCAGTCGTCGAACGGGCCAGGGAATACTTTTTCCGGCACCACCGGTATACAGAGGAAGACCTGGAATCCGACTATCAGGCAGAACTGCGTAACTACAGGGATGACACCTGGGAAGCACCACAACGGGCAGCCAGACTCAGTGCGGCCGTCAAGCGCTACAAAACGTATGAGATGCTGTACTTCTTCTTCCGGATCGCTGATGAGGCCGGGCTGGACTATACTCCGCTGGTTGTAAAGCGCCTGTGCGCTCATCTTTTCGACAGGCAGGGCAGCCAGAATATTATTGTTGATATCTTTGGCCAGAAGGGACGCATGCACCGCAGCCATGACAGTGATCCTGACATTATTGCTGCCGTTGCTGAACGCTACCGGCAGCAGGCAGACGACCACTGGCAGACCGTTCTGAAGAATATCGGGAGAGTGAAGCAGGACTACCGGAAAAATCAGAACAGGGAGAAAGGCGCTGGGGATTAAATGCATGATTAATGCTAATGTACGCATACATTAGCATTAACCGAATAAGTAAGTGAAAATAAATGGGGGCTGACGCTCAGTGGTAGGGGTTTGGGGAGCAACGGAACAGTAAACGCCGTTAAGCGGTCATTTTAAATAGCCAAAAATTAACCAGCCAATTTACATCGCAGATTGCCATTTTTAGCCACCTCTTTTACGATAGCCAAATTAACTATACTTATCTTGGCCGTTTGCAGAGCAACTTACGCAGTTGAACTCAAGAGATTGATTTACCTGTTATTGACCACTCAATTGAACCGCTTAACTGTCTTTTGGGTTCCACTGCTCCCCAAACCCCATCATCCGCCAGGCCATTATGTGCCGCTCCTGCCTGTGATAGCATATCCGGGTCATTTTTAAGAGCCAGGGCTGATGAAGAAGAAAAACAGCACATCCACTCCTCACGATGCCACGTTCAGGCAGTTTCTGACGCAACCGGATATTGCCCGGGATTTTATGAAGTTGCATTTACCCGCTGAGCTGCAGGCCATCTGTGACCTCAGCACGCTGAAGCTGGAATCAGGCTCGTTCGTTGAAGATGACCTCCGCCAGTATTTCAGCGACGTTCTCTACAGCCTGAAAACCACCGCCGGGGATGGCTACGTTCACGTGCTCATTGAGCATCAGTCCTCACCCGACAAACATATGGCTTTTCG
>NZ_JBJDNH010000078.1:0-10422 GCF_044900465.1 Klebsiella sp. NPDC088457
CGCGCACGAACACGGGCACCACGATACAGGGCCGATGAAGGTATTCGGCTTCTGGATCTACCTGATGAGCGACTGCATTATCTTCGCCACTCTGTTCGCAACTTATGCCGTTCTGGTGAACGGCACTGCTGGCGGGCCGACCGGTAAAGATATTTTCGAACTGCCGTTTGTTCTGGTTGAAACCGCGCTGCTGCTGTTCAGCTCCATCACCTACGGCATGGCGGCTATCGCCATGTACAAAAACAACAAGAGCCAGGTGGTTTCCTGGCTGGCGCTGACCTTCCTCTTCGGGGCAGGGTTCATCGCGATGGAACTCTATGAATTCCATCACCTGATTGTTGAAGGTATGGGCCCGGATCGCAGCGGCTTCCTGTCAGCGTTCTTCGCGCTGGTCGGCACCCACGGTCTGCACGTGACCTCCGGTCTGATCTGGATGGCGGTGCTGATGGTACAGGTTTCTCGTCGCGGCCTGACCAACACTAACCGTACCCGTATCATGTGCCTGAGCCTGTTCTGGCACTTCCTGGACGTAGTGTGGATCTGCGTGTTCTCGGTTGTCTATCTGATGGGGGCAATGTAATGAGTCATTCTAGCGATCATAACGGCGCTTCTCACGGCAGCGTAAAGAGCTACATGACAGGTTTTGTCCTGTCGATCATTCTGACGGTGATCCCGTTTGCTATGGTTATGAGTGGCTCCGCATCGCATGCGGCTATTCTGGGGACTATCCTGGTCACCGCTGTTGTGCAGATTGTGGTACACTTGGTGTACTTCCTGCACATGAACAGCAAATCTGACGAAGGTTGGAACCTGACCGCATTTATCTTCACCGTAATCATCATTGCTATCGTTGTTGTAGGCTCCATCTGGATTATGTGGAACCTGAATTACAACATGATGATGCACTAAGAGCGGCGTGTATGTTAAACCAATACCTGCAAGTAACGAAACCTGGCATCATTTTTGGCAACCTGATCTCCGTGATCGGCGGTTTCCTGTTGGCCTCCAAGGGCCACATCGACTATCCGCTGTTTGCATGGACGCTCCTTGGGGTGTCCCTGGTGGTCGCCTCGGGTTGTGTATTCAACAACTACATCGACCGTGACATCGATCGTAAGATGGAACGGACGAAAAACCGGGTGCTGGTCAAAGTGCTGATCTCGCCACAAGTTTCGCTGGTATATGCCACCTTGCTGGGTATTGCTGGCTTCATGCTCCTGTGGTTCGGCGCTAATCCCCTGGCCTGCTGGCTGGGGGTGATGGGGTTCGTGGTTTATGTCGGCGT
This sequence comes from Klebsiella sp. NPDC088457, assembly GCF_044900465.1. Taxonomy (NCBI): domain Bacteria; kingdom Pseudomonadati; phylum Pseudomonadota; class Gammaproteobacteria; order Enterobacterales; family Enterobacteriaceae; genus Klebsiella; species Klebsiella sp. NPDC088457. The sequence continues at coordinate 1,286 of NZ_JBJDNH010000078.1, forward strand.
CTACAGCCTGTACATGAAACGCCACTCCGTCTATGGCACGCTGATTGGTTCTCTCTCCGGCGCCGCGCCGCCGGTGATTGGCTACTGTGCGGTGACCGGTAATTTTGACAGCGGCGCGGCGATTCTGCTGGCTATCTTTAGCCTGTGGCAAATGCCTCACTCCTACGCCATCGCGATTTTCCGCTTCAAGGATTATCAGGCGGCGAACATTCCGGTTCTGCCGGTGGTGAAAGGCATTTCCGTGGCCAAAAACCATATTACGCTGTACATCGTGGCTTTTGCCGTCGCTACGCTGATGCTCTCCCTGGGCGGCTACGCCGGGTATAAATACCTGGTGGTCGCCGCCGCGGTGAGCGTCTGGTGGTTGGGGATGGCGCTGCGCGGTTACAAAGTGGCGGATGATAAAGTCTGGGCGCGTAAGCTGTTCGTCTTTTCTATCGTTGCCATTACCGCGCTGTCGGTGATGATGTCCGTCGACTTTATGGTGCCGGATTCACACAATCTGCTGGCCTACGTCAGATAAGATTGTCGCTCTGACAAACCCCGCTGAGGCGGGGTTTTTTATTGCCGTTTCTTCATCCCTTCACCCGCATCGCCTGTCAGCGATAGCGCAACCCGGTGCTCGCCGGAGCATTATCGCCATCATCTCGCCGCCGGGAACGCGCGCCGTGACCAGCCGCCCCAGTACAATGCAGTAGCTGTTTTTTACCCATAAAGGACAGTAAAAAAGAAAATAAATTTCAAAATAAAATAAAATGAAAACATAAAACCACTCAAAAGCCACCTCACATTTACGATCTTCCTGTTACCCGCCGCTTAATGCACCACTAAAAACAGGGTTAATACGCTGATTTAATAGACGATAAATCTTCATAACATTAACTCAGTAAATTTTATCGCACACCTCTGTTCCTCATCATTTTTCGATCCCTCTCGCATAAATAAAAATTTAATTCCATATAATGACAAAATGAAATTTTCAATACCAAAGCCATTCTGCAGGATAAGGTGCCGTTGCTGGAACCGGCGCGTTCCTGATGAGGAAAGAGACCATCGGCGTCTTCCTTCTTCGGCAGCGGCGTGGCTCGCAATTTTTCAGACATCCGTAGTTTCTTTTATTTAAAGGAGAACACCATGTTAAACGGCATGAAACCCCTGTCCCGCTCCCTGCGTTGGGGCATGGTCGGCGGCGGAGCCACCAGCCAGATCGGCTACAGCCACCGCTCGGCCGCGCTGCGCGATAATGTCTTTACCCTGCTGGCTGGCGCGCTCGATATCGATGCCGAGCGCGGTCGTCAGTTTGGTCAGCAGCTTGGGATCGCGCCGGAACGCTGCTACGCCGATTATCAAACGCTGTTCCGCGAAGAGGCGCTACGCCCGGACGGTATTGAAGTGGTGTCGGTAACCACGCCGAACAATACCCATTTCGCCATCACCAAAGCGGCGCTGGAAGCCGGACTGCACGTCATCTGCGAAAAACCGCTCTGCTTTACCGCCGCGGAAGCCCAGCAGCTGCGGGAGCTGAGCATCAAGCATAACAAAATCGTCGGCGTCACCTATGGCTATGCCGGGTATCAGATGATTCAGCAGGCGCGCCAGATGATTGCCGACGGGCTGCTCGGGCAGATTCGAATTATCAATATGCAGTTTGCCCACGGTTTTCATAATGAAGCCGTCGAGCTGCAGGCGGAGTCGACCCGCTGGCGCGTTACGCCGAAGTATGCCGGACCAAGCTACGTGCTGGGCGACCTGGCAACGCATCCACTCTTTGTCGCCGAAACGATGGCGCCGCACCTCAACATTCGCCGTCTGATGTGTTCCCGCCAGAGCTTCGTGCAATCACGCGCGCCGCTGGAAGATAACGCCTTTGTGCTGATGGAATATGATAATGGCGCCATCGGCTCAATGTGGACCAGCGCGGTGAACAGCGGGGCAATGCATTCGCAAAAGGTGCGTATCGTCGGTGAAAAGGCGAGCATTGAGTGGTGGGATGAACGTCCTAATCAGCTAAGCTACGAGGTGCAGGGTGAACCGGCCCGCGTTCTCGAACGCGGCATGCCCTATCTGAGCGCCGAAGCGTTAGCCGAAGATCGTATCGGAGGCGGCCACCCGGAGGGGCTGTTTGAGGCGTGGGCAAACCTCTACCGGCGCTATGCGATAGCCATCGATGCGATGGATCGGGGCGATCGCGAGTTTCTGCAAAACTTCTGGTACCCGGACGTTGAGGCGGGCCTGCACGGGGTATACTGGGTAGAACAGTGCGTGAAATCCGCCGACGCCGGCAGCCAGTGGGTGGACTTCAATTTACAATAAATGCCGTAGGCCAGTGGGGGTCTCTCCACTGGTTTCTGTGTTCCTTCCGCGCTTATCTCATCATGCAACACAGCCGTAATATCTGTTAAACAAACATTTATTTACGCTTCTGGCTGCCACCACTACACTAGTCGCAGTTTTTAGATTGAGGTGGTAATGAACGATAACAAAATGACGCCAGGTGAACTGCGCGCAACCTGGGGTCTGGGGACCGTATTCTCGCTGCGTATGCTCGGCATGTTTATGGTTCTGCCGGTTTTGACCACCTATGGCATGGCGCTACAGGGCGCCAGCGAGGCGCTAATTGGCCTCGCTATCGGTATCTATGGTCTGGCTCAGGCGGTATTTCAAATTCCGTTCGGCCTGCTTTCCGACCGCATTGGTCGTAAGCCGCTGATCGTCGGCGGCCTGTTGATCTTCGTTATCGGCAGCGTTATCGCGGCGTTGAGCGACTCCATCTGGGGCATCATCCTCGGCCGCGCGCTGCAGGGTTCCGGCGCCATTGCCGCAGCGGTCATGGCGCTACTCTCCGATTTAACCCGCGAACAGAACCGCACCAAGGCGATGGCCTTTATCGGCGTCAGCTTCGGCGTCACTTTTGCTATCGCCATGGTGCTGGGGCCGATTATCACCCATCAGCTGGGCCTGCACGCGCTGTTCTGGATGATCGCCATCCTGGCGGCGATCGGTATCCTGCTGACGCTGTGGGTGGTGCCCAACAGCCATAATCACGTGCTGAACCGTGAATCAGGGATGGTCAAAGGCTGCTTTAGCAAAGTCCTTGCCGAGCCAAAGCTGCTGAAGCTTAACTTCGGCATTATGTGCCTGCACATCATGCTGATGTCCACCTTTGTGGCCCTGCCTGGTCAGCTGGAGGCCGCCGGTTTCCCCGCCGCCGAACACTGGAAAATTTACCTGGTCACCATGCTGATTTCCTTTGTCTCAGTGGTGCCGTTTATCATCTATGCCGAAGTGAAGCGCAAGATGAAACACGTGTTCCTGTTTTGCGTCGCGCTGCTGCTGGTGGCCGAAATTGTCCTGTGGGGCGCAGGCGGCTATTTCTGGGAGCTGGTAGCGGGCGTTCAGCTGTTCTTCCTCGCCTTTAACCTGCTGGAAGCGCTGCTGCCTTCCTTAATCAGCAAAGAGTCGCCGGCCGGCTACAAAGGGACCGCCATGGGCATCTATTCGACCAGCCAGTTCCTTGGGGTAGCGATTGGCGGCTCACTCGGCGGTTGGGTTGATGGTTTCTTTGATTCCCAAACCGTGTTCCTGCTCGGCGCGCTGCTGGCGATGCTGTGGCTGCTGGTTGCCGGGACGATGAGCGAACCGCCGTACGTCAGCAGCCTGCGGGTCGAAATTCCCGATGATGTGGTGGCCGATCGCGCGCTGCAGGAGCGTCTGCAGAGTACAGATGGCGTCAAACAGGTTCTGGTGGTGCCCGACGAACGTTCGGTGTATATCAAAATCGACAGCAAGGTGACCAACCGCTTTGAAATTGAGCAGGCCATCAAAGGGGTATAAAAAAAGCGGGGAACTCCCCGCTTTTTTATTGGCCGACGTTTACAGATGATACGCCTGCGCAGACCCGGCTTAGTCGCGGAAGTTTTTGAACTGGAACGGCTGTCCCAGGTCGCCGCCGCGCACCAGCGCCATAACCGCCTGCAGATCGTCGCGCGCCTTACCGGTGACGCGAATCTCTTCGCCCTGAATTTGCGCCTGCACCTTCAGCTTGCTGTCTTTGATCAGCTTGACGATTTTTTTCTGCGTCGCGCTCTCAATCCCCTGCTTCAGTTTGGCATCGACGAACCAGGTTTTCCCGCTGTGCACGAACTCATCCGGCACTTCGATAGAACTGCCTTCAATGCCGCGTTTTAACAGCTTAGCGCGCAGAATATCCAGCAGCTGGTTAATCTGGAAATCAGATTCGCTGAGGACCTTGATGGTCTCGTTTTTTTCGTTCAGTTCGAAGCTCGCTTCAACGTTACGAAAATCAAAACGCGACTCCACTTCACGGGTCGCATTCTCTACGGCGTTTCGAACTTCCTGAAGATCGACTTCAGAGACAATATCGAAAGATGGCATCTTTTCCTCTCCTTCTGTTTCTTTTGCGTTGCATAATACCCGCAACGCGACATAACTCAACTGGTTATCCGGCAAGCATAGCCGATGATGCCCTGCTCAATGCCCGGCCAGGGCGCAGATGAGAGGGCTGCAGCCGTCAGAACAACGAGTATATACTTTAGCTATGAATGCCTGAGGTAGTCGCAGGTGAGGAGGAATAATGAAAGTAACCGTACTCGGATGCGGTGCACTGGGGCAACTCTGGCTCACCGCGCTGTGCAAACACGGACATGAAGTCCAGGGCTGGCTACGGGTTCCACAACCCTTCTGTAGCGTCAACCTGATCGAGACGGACGGCACTATTTTTAATGAATCGTTAACCGCTAACGATCCCGACTTTCTCGCCAGCAGCGACCTGCTGCTGGTAACGTTAAAAGCCTGGCAGGTCTCCAACGCGGTAAAAAATCTCGCCGAAACTCTGCCCGTGACATCGCCGATTCTGCTTATCCATAATGGCATGGGCACCGTCGATGAACTCAAAGGCGTCCGGCAGCCGCTGCTGTTGGGCTCAACCACCCAGGCCGCGCGCCGCGACGGCAACGTTATCGTTCATGTTGCCAACGGCACCACCCATATCGGCCCGGCAAAAGAGTATCCCGAGGATTACAGCTACCTTGCCGATATTCTGCAAAGCCTCCTGCCGGATGTCGCCTGGCACAATAATATCCGCCCGGCCGCGTGGAGCAAGCTGGCGGTCAACTGCGTGATTAACCCGCTGACCGCGCTAAAAGAGTGCCGCAACGGCGATTTACGCGACTATCCGCAGGAGGTAGCCACCCTCTGCGGCGAGGTAGCCGCGGTCATGGAGCGCGAAGGTATTCATACTTCAGCAGAAAACCTGCTATTTTATGTCCATCAGGTAATTGAAAGTACGGCAGAAAATATCTCTTCGATGTTGCAGGATATTCGCGCGCAGCGACACACGGAAATCGACTATATCACCGGTTTTCTGCTGAAGCGCGCCCGCGCCCACGGCCTTGCCGTACCGGAAAACGCCCGCTTGTTTGAACTGGTAAAGCGTAAGGAGAATGAATATGAGCGCGTCGGCACTGATTTGCCTCGCCCCTGGTAGCGAAGAGACCGAAGCGGTCACCACGATGGATTTATTAGTTCGCGGCGGCGTGCAGGTTACCACCGCCAGCGTCGCCAGCGATGGCGGCCTGACCATCGTCTGCTCGCGGGGGGTCAAACTGCTGGCCGATGCGCCGCTGGTCGAAGTCGCTGACGGTGACTATGACATGATCGTCCTTCCCGGCGGCATTAAGGGCGCGGAATACTTCCGCGATAGCCCGCTGCTGGTAGAGACGGTCAGGCAGTTTCATCTCTCCGGGCGGATTGTCGCCGCGATCTGCGCGGCTGCCGCTACCGTGCTGGTTCCGCATAATCTTTTCCCGATCGGCAATATGACCGGCTTTCCGGCGTTGAAGGAGCAGATCCCCGCCGAACAGTGGCAGGATAAGCGTGTGGTCTGGGACCCACGGGTCAACCTGCTCACCAGCCAGGGGCCGGGAACATCGATTGATTTTGCACTTAAAATGATCGACCTGCTGGTGAGTCGCGAAAAGGCCCATGAGGTCGCTTCACAGCTGGTGATGGCGGCGGGAATTTATAACTACTACGAAGCCTGATTTGCCGAGGCGGTCATCCCGGACAAGGCAGGAGAGCCTTATCCGGGATGACCGTGATTGTTCGCGCTTTACGGGCGGTAAACCTTCACGTTCTCAAAGCCCTGCTCGCGCAGATACAGCGCCTGCAGACGGCTCATCACGCCACGCTCACACCACAGCAGCCAGGTTTTGCTCTGGTCAAGCTCGCCAAATTTGGTGCTCAGCTTGTAGAACGGTAAGGAAACCACGTCGACACCCTCTACCTTAAGCGGCTTATCATCCTGCTCGTCAATAGAGCGAATATCGAGAATCACGTCGTTCGGGCCAAACCCGGTCACGGTCTCAACTTCCACCACGTCCTGCTGGGTCTGCTGGGCGATTTCGCGAATATCCACGTTATTCGCCTCCTCAACCACTTTATCGAGGATGCTGAAGTCGAAATTTTCCTCTTCCGCTTCAATCTTCGCCTTCACCGCTTTCACGGTCGGGCTCTTCGAGATCACGCCGCAATACTCCGGCATGGTGCGGGCAAAATCTTCGGTACCGATTTCCCGCGCCAGGTCGATGATGTGCTCTTTATCGTGAGAAATCAGCGGACGCAGGATCAGCGTATCGGAGACATTGTCGATCAGACGCAGGTTGGTCAGGGTCTGGCTGGAGACCTGGCCCAACGCTTCGCCGGTAACCAGCGCCTGCACGCCGTAGCGCTCGGCCACTTTCGATGCCGCGCGGACCATCATGCGTTTCAACACCACGCCCATCTGGCCGTCGTCGACTTTTTCGAGGATCTCGCCCACTACCGGCTCGAAATTAATCGCCACGAAGCGCACGCGGTGGGAGCTGCCGAAGCGGTTCCACAGATAGTGCGCCACCTGGCGAACGCCGATTTCATGCGCCGCGCCGCCGAGATTAAAGAAGCAGTAGTGCACGCGACAGCCGCGACGCATCAGCATGTAGCTGGACACGCCGGAATCGAAACCGCCGGAAATCAGCGATAGCACGTCTTCCTGGGTGCCGATCGGGAAGCCGCCGATCCCTTCATAACGCCCTTTCACCAGCAGCAGACGATCGTTTTCAATTTCCAGATTGACCGTAACATCCGGGTCAGTCAGCTTCACGCGCGCCGTTTCAATATGCTGGTTCAGGCCGCCGCCGACGTAGCGTTCCACCTCGATAGAGGTAAATTCATGCTTACCACGACGTTTTACGCGCACGCAGAAGGTTTTGCCTTCCAGAGCCTCGCGCCACAGCGGCAGCGTTTTCTCAAAAATATCGTGCAGGGAGGTGAACGGAACGTCTTCGACTTCCAGAATATGGTGGATACCTGGGATTCGGGTCAGCGCGTCGCGAATAATCGGACGCTGATTTTCGTCTTTCGCGCGAACTTCGATATGATCCCAATGACGAACGACGGCAAGCGTCTCATCATAGTTTTTGAGAACGTTACGAATGTTCCCGGTTAAGATTTTAATGAAGCGCAATCTCACGGATTGGCTTTTGATGGTGATTTCCGGGAACAATTTAATGATAAACTTCATGGCGACAATAGTTCGTTGGCAAGCCCGACGGGGCTTTAAGCAAAAGTTGTACTGCAGTGCACCGCGGTGCCTGCATCCAGGGAGCGCAGTATATCACCATTGAGTGCATTACGCCTCGCATTGCGCGTTTTACACAAAATCATTCAGGTTCGCTCAAGGCGGCAGGCGCGCGCCGCGGGTTGCCACCATCGGCTACGGCGCCGCGAAAGAATGACGTGTATATTTGCTTAACCACGTGACCTGGTTACCATATTGGTGTCGCGACATTACAAGAGTCTATATTCACTATGCCAAAGAAAAATGAGGCCCCGGCCAGCTTTGAAACCGCCCTGGGCGAGCTGGAGCAGATTGTTAACCGTCTGGAAAGCGGCGCTCTGCCGTTAGAAGAGGCGCTCAGCGAATTTGAGCGCGGCGTGCAGCTCGCGCGTCAGGGGCAGAGCAAACTGCAGCAGGCCGAGCAGCGCGTACAAATTCTGCTGGCCGACAGTGAGGATAGCCCGCTAACGCCTTTTACGCCGGACGCTGAATAAATGGATTTCTCGCAACAATTACAGACTTGTGTTGAACAGGCCAACGAGGCGCTGCGCCGTTTTCTCGCACCGCTGCCTTTTCAGAACACTCCACTGGTTGAAGCTATGCAGTATGGCGCATTATTAGGCGGCAAACGCCTGCGCCCCTTCCTGGTTTATGCCACCGGCGAGATGTTCGGCGTCAGCCGCACCACGCTGGATGCGCCAGCCGCCGCCGTCGAATGTATACATGCTTACTCTCTGATGCATGACGATCTGCCCGCCATGGACGATGACGATCTGCGTCGCGGTTTGCCGACCTGCCATATTAAATTTGGCGAAGCGAACGCAATTCTCGCCGGAGACGCGCTACAAACGCTGGCGTTTTCTATACTGAGTGATGCGCCAATGCCCGAAGTGCCGGACAGCGATCGCCTGGCGATGGTCTCCGAGCTGGCGCACGCCAGCGGCGTGGCCGGCATGTGCGGCGGACAGGCATTGGATTTGCAAGCAGAAGGCCAGCAGGTAGACCTGCAGGCGCTGGAGCGTATCCATCGCCATAAAACCGGCGCGCTCATCTGCGCGGCGGTGCGCATGGGAGCATTCAGCGCGGGTGAACGCGGCCGTACGGCCCTGCCGGCGCTCGATCGCTTTGCGCAAAATATCGGTCTCGCCTTCCAGGTCCAGGATGACATTCTTGACGTGGTAGGGGATACTGCGACCCTTGGCAAACGTCAGGGAGCCGACCAGCAGTTAGGCAAAAGCACTTACCCCGCGCTTCTGGGACTGGAGCAAGCCCGCAAAAAAGCGCATGACCTGATAGAAGACGCCCGCCGGTCGCTCAATGATCTGGCCGCGCAATCTCTGGATACTACGGCACTGGAAGCGCTCGCGAATTACATAATTCAGCGCGATAAATAAACAATAAATGAGTCTCTGATGAGTTTTGATATTGCCAAATACCCGACCCTGGAGCTGGTTGATTCCACCCAGGAGTATCTTATGTTTCCGAAAGATAGCCAGCCGAAACTGTGCGACGAAATAATGCT
>NZ_JBJDNH010000079.1:0-10117 GCF_044900465.1 Klebsiella sp. NPDC088457
CTTTGCGCTGTTTATTAATTTCCAGCATTTTTAATCCCCGTCAGCCGCTCCCAGAAATACGTCAGCGCAACGGAGCCCATCGCACCACTTATCCCAGAAGTCGCAAGTATCATGTAAATGCTTGCCCCGCTTTCAATACTTATTAACCCTGCAATAACCCCGGCAAATGCCGAAACGACGATCTGCGCAAGAGCATTTATCCAGCTCCATTTCGCTTTACCCTGCTTCACATCCATCAGGAATCGGACCAGACCGCCCCAACCAGCAATGATCAGCAGAGCCAGCCAGGTTATTCCGGCCATGCTCTCTTTGTCTTGCATACGATTTGCCATAGTTTCACCTCCGGTTTAACGGGGTGCTGTGTGTGAGGGGAACAGGCTTCACGGGCTGGATTAACAACAACACGCGTCGAGGATGATTCCCGTGAGCCTGAAATAAAAAAGCCCCAGCGAGTGCTGAGGCTTGTTGATTTTCATTGCTGCTATACGACGATGTGACAGGGGTACTGATGCAATGCATCTCGCGAATACCCCTGTCGTATCGCCGGAAAGCAAAAACCCCGCGTAGGCGGGGTTCTCGTTATGTTCAAATTGTCGCTTTTTAACGCTGCCGAGTGGCGCAGCTCTGCCAAGCATGAATGAATTATCTAACTTTCTGGGTGAAATTCAAGTTATTTTTCCATAATAATCACGATTACATATTTTTTGCCGTCAGAAAAACCTTTGACCTGAATATCTGGAGGCACCATTTAACACGCTCTCTGGCCTGATCTGACGTGAGCCACGGAGCTAACCGCTGCAGATCCCTGGTGATGTCAGATATTTTCTTTCGGGTTGTGTAGTAGCTCACGCCAACAACATAGATGGGATCGTTTGAATCAAACGCCTTGAGTACGCATTGTTCAACAAAATCGACATCATCATCATGGATAGCGGTGTCTATTACACTACTGGAAGCTTTCGGCCATAGAATTGCATGCGCCCGATTTAATGCCTGCTGCCCGCTAAAACCCTCCCCTCTTGCCTGCTCAATCGCAGCAGTAAAGCGCTCTAACGCTTTGTCTGACCATCGCATGCCCTTCTGCATCCTCCAGCAGGAATGGCTTGTAGGCTTCCTGGGGGCTGTTCCACCACATACGCTTCCCCCCCAGACGGTAAGAAGCGATTTTATCCAGGCTGACTGAATACCGGTAAGTAACACAGGGCGCCCCAAATAGCGCTTATGAACTACTGCCGCTACTTCATTGAGGGCTTTTTGATGTTTAAGGCGCTGCTGTGACGTCATTCAGCCACCTCATTTTTATTGATATGTCCGGGGATAATTTCAAAGGAGTTGGAGCACTGGTTTCCCCAGCGATCCCAGCCAGGCCAGAATTCGCGAGCAAATAGCTCTACGCGTGATACGTCTCCGTAAAGCTTCTCCAGCCGGTGGCGAACCTCCCACGGCTTTTCGCTGTGCTCGCCCAGGCATGAATACACAACTTGTTTGATCGATGCGTTGACGCGCTCCAGCCCAATACCGCGGGTAGCAATCAACAAATCCTCAGTGTTTGCCCTGGTGTAGTTGCCGCCGTTCATCCGTGTCTCGCTGTTGAGCATGGAAAGCAAATCGTTGAAATCCACCAGCTCACCTTCGGCTATCGCCTTATTGAATCGCCGCTCTGCATTTTGGTTGAGTTTTACCCACGTAAAACCCTTCATCGTGCGAATACGAAAGCCCCAGGCTTCAGCCAGCTCGATCGCTTCTTCCGTATGCGTGCCGGTGTACCACATTGCTAAAACAGCATCTTCAGCAGCCACTTCCCATACTGGTAAATGTTTAAGCTCTGAGAGGCTCATTGTGGCGTAGTGATTCTCTGCTGCACCATTGCTGATTTTGTTGCCGTATTGCCACGGCGGATCAACGTAGATAAGTTGGTATGTCATACGACCCCCATATAAGCGCGAATGAAAGCTGCAGCAGCCTGGGCGTTTATGGCGTTCCCGTAACCTTTCAGGCGGCCGACGCGGTTGCTGCTTGCCACTCTTGCCACCCCGGGCTCGACTCGTCCCATGCGTGCGGCAGCCCCATCAACCAGCGGGAATGTGCCGGGTTCAACTGGACGCCATTTGCCATCTCGACAAAAGAGCCAGTCCGCATCTCGCCAAAAACCGTTAACCTCAAGGGGCCGGTAATCCCCGCGAAGTCCTGCAGGCGCTGTTGGGTCTTGCTCCCGTCCTGTCGATACATATTCATAGCTGCATCCACTGATGGCGATCGTGTGTTGCTCGTTGTCGGCGTTGGCCATCCCATCATGAACGCCTGGCGCGGCAGCTGGTCCAGTCTGTCTTTCCCGTCCCGCTGCGCTGTCATCCCGGAAGTGTCTTTCCAGTCTCGGCTTGTCGGTGTTGTCCAGGCCGCCATCACTGCAAAGTCCTGTAGATTTGGCTGGCGACCGGCTTCCTTCCGCGCCAACACCTTGAGCCAGTCCTGGTAGCAGTTTTTGATATTGCTCGCCAGCGGACTCGGCCACCCAGTAAGCTCGCTCTCTGATGTGCGGCGCACCGATGCCCGCTGACGTGAACGGCACAAGCCCAAGGGCGTAGTCCAGTCCTTCCAGGTCTGTTTGTACAAGGTCGAACCAAGCATTTGCGTTACCTGCTGCAACCTGTTCGCCAAAGACATGCTGAGGTCGGAGCTCGCTGATGAGATGGAAGAAGTGGGGCCAAAGGTGCCGCTCGTCAGCAAACCCATCTCCTTTGCCTGCCGCGCTGAAAGGCTGGCACGGACAGGAGCCGGTCCAGACTGGTTTATCGTCAGGCCATCCGGCGAGGCGGAGTGAGTGAGACCAGACGCCGATTCCGGCGAAAAAGTGGCACTGGGTAAATCCTCTGAGGTCGTCAGGTGTGACATCTTCAATACTCCGTTCGTCAACTTCGCCCGGTGCGATATGACCACCGGCGATGAGATTGCGCAGCCATTGCGCTGCAAAGGGATCGATTTCGTTGTAGTAAGCCGCGGGGGTCATGCGTTGATCTCCCCTAACTCCTGAAGAACCTGCGCCAGCAGTTCGCTTTCAGTACCGAATTTTTCTTCCCAGGACTTACGGCCAGCATGAATAGCAACACCGTGACCGCCGGTGCGGTGGTGAGCATGGCATAGAGGGATTACATGGAAGTTATCAGCGCGAACGGATAGGCCCGTGCCAGAGCTGCAGTGATGGATTTCAGCCGGTGATTCACCGTAATCAAGGTTACGGCAAACAATGCAGCCAAGAGAGGCCACTCGGCTCAGATGGAGCTTTTCAGCTTTGTTCTTTGATTTGCTCATATCGCACCGCCTGGGTGCGACAGAAATACAGAAACACCAACCACAGCGTTAGCTAAGGTCAGTGTCAGGGAATGGGTAAAACGTATTGTCTGCGCCATCGGTTATTCTCCGTGGCACAGCAGTTGGTCGATTCGGTGTTCAGCCGATGTGATTATTATAAATCAGCTTGCTGCATATGAGCTATCATATTGGTGAATTTTGTTCGACTTTGTTGTGAATCTCCCAGATAAAATGTTGCTATAAATATCGCCATAAAAAAACCCGCCGAAGCGGGTCTCTTATTACAACTTAAGCAGCACTCTGCTCAGAGCAGCTACACACAGGAATCGGGAAAGGATGGCCCTTTCTCGCATGACGCATTACCCCATTGATACAAACAGAGTAGCGAAAAATGATTTCGCACGTCTTCCCGCATTTACTACAGGTTCCCATTGCCATAATCAGCAAGTCCCTGCATACCTGTAAACCCATACAGATTGCGAATTGTTGGGAGATCCGCTAAACTGAAATTGTCAAGTTTAAGTGTAGCGGTGGGTTACCTCCATACACGCCGGAAAGTTCCTAGGCTTTCCAACCCCTAAGCCCTGTTCCTAGCAGGGCTTTTTCATAAAAATTCAAACGAAAGCTGGTCCATATAAAAACCTAACTCCTTTAAAACCACCTCGGCAAACAAATCAGCTTGCCACTCAGCATCTTCAATTTCTAATGCTGGTTTATTACCTTTATGAAGAAGTGGGCGGTGCCCTAATACGAGATGCCCCAATTCATGGAAAAGCACAAAAAGTGCTTCTCGCTCTCCTTTGCATGCTAGTTCAAAAGTCCGGTTTGGCACGCTAATGGTCAAGGTGACAGGATCATAATGACCAGAGGTAAGGTCGTAGGTATCCCTGGTCCATATATGATCCTCAACCACATTCAACACAATCCCATAGTCACTTAACAGCTCAAACGCCTTATCAAGTTTTTTCTTCCTCTTTAAGTGCTTAAGATTGAAAAATGTACTGTAATTTATAGCCCTGCTGGTTATATCAATCATACTCATTGGTGCAACACGGTTTCCACGTAACACGTAAGCTGATGGTTCCAATGGTTATTCCTCAGTATGGTTTATGCTTTTCATCAGCTCGGCTATGCGCTTTAGCTGCTCCGGTGTCAGAGGAGATTTTGCAAATCCAGCTACTAACATCTGCTGGTTCTGAGATAAACCATCAAGAGAGACAAACTGATTAGAAACATCAGCTAGTTCCTGAAGGTTACCCAATTCATAACCCCTAACTTTAAAAAATGCCTGAATTTCCTTCACCCATTTTTTGGGGATCTTTTTACTTCCCGTTTCTAAACCACTCAGAAAAGCAGAAGTAACTCCCAGTGCCTGGGCCATTGTAAGCAGTGTGCAGTCGGTATCTATCCTCGCTTTTCTGACGGCCTTACCGAATTCAGTGAGTGCCATAGTTGATTCCTCGGTTTGCTGTGGGGGCAGGCTTATGCCTGTGATATTTTCAATATACCCAAATTTACCATGAAGCGATAAAAAGTAAACCATTTTGGTAAATTATTTTACACCGATGGTTTTTACTCAAAATTACTACTCAGGTAGCCTCGTATCGACCTTGCTGTGAACTTCCCACAGACTAATTCCGCAGCTGCCGCAGAAGTTAGCCAGGTAGTCCAACCCTGACCACTCCCGAACGCCACCGCGAGCAGCCTCGACAAAAACCGCGATATCCTTATCGCGCCATAAACCAAACAACCGCCAGCCTCCGCCGTCAGGGCTTTTTACCGCGACGATGCGGGTAAGAACTCCCGTGTTGAAAAGTTCTGTGAAGGCTGGCTTCTTCCTGGTTATCATTCGCATAAATAACAAACCTTAGATTTGTTGATAACAAATAGCGCGTTTGCGTTTTATGGCTTTGCGTTCTGCGGGGGATTTACTCACTGTTTTATCCCCTGCTCGGTGTTTTTCAGGTCGTTCTCTGCAAAGAGAATTGACGTTCTTGCGGAACGTAGCCGGGCCTTGGCGTTTTTCTCTTCGCGCTCCAGGTTGGCTACAGCCTCTCGCAGTTCGTCACGGCGGCGGTAAAGTTGCTCTATCTGTGTAACCACTCTCTCCCCATTTGTTGCGCACTGGAGGAGGTGGTCAAACGGATCAACCGCACAGCCGCAGCTGGTGCAATGCACTGTGCGCTCCTTTTCACTGACCTCAATCGACAGGTGCTTACAGCGTTGCTCTTCGTAAGCCTTCTTATCGGTTACGGTGATGTTCAGCAGCTTCTCTTCGTCGCGCTTTGGCTGCACCAGGGTGATGACGTTGTCGCTTTCATTTTCCATCGGGAACCTCCTGCGGGGCGGCTTCGACCATTGCGGCGTAGATGTTGTCGAAATTAACGCAGAATGTTTCGTCGCTATTGAACTCCACATCATCGCAGTTCATAGCAGCGGCTATCATTTCTTCTGTCGGCTCCTTCGGCACCATCACGTAACCATCCGGAATTACCGGAGAGTTGCCAGACTGGAGTATGGCGGCGCGCAACTTACCAGGCACATCAGCCCACACGCCAGAATAATAGCTAGTGTTAGGGTCGGTATGCTCCAGCAGGTCTTCTATCGCTGAGGCAGCCATACTCAGTAGATCATCCGGCACTACCGGCGATGGCTGCTCTTTGAACTCATCGGCATAGCGGATAACGCGGTCAATTAACCTCTGAATCCAGCGCTCAGACTGGAGGTTGAATTCCTCTTTCGACTCAGGCAATGCCATACCTAAAACACCAAGTGCTCTGTCCAGATTTTTGGGGATGAATTCGTTACCTACCGGCGCTGGCTGCGCGTGGCGATAGAGCTTCTCCCCTGGTTTCAGGGGGCATAGCATCCTGACTGATGGTCCAAGTGCTGCGCATATCCCAACATTCTGCGGCTGGTATACCTCCGCCACCGGCTCGCTGTCCATTGCGGCCAGCGCCATGCGGGCCAGTTCTTTGCTTTCTCCATGCTTCAGGAATCCATCTTCAGCGATTTCCTGCAGGCGTTCTCTGGTTAATTTGCTGGTCATTAGCTCAGTCTCCGTAATAGCTCAACGCTTCGTTTGCGGCTTCAACAGGATCGGCATCACGCCAGTTATAGATGCTGTTTTCAGGAACAAATGGCCAGCACTCAAGCTCCGCTTTGACCGCATCTTCACTTCGAGTGCATTCGAAAACCTGAGTTGAGAAGCGCTTAACCCACTCGCCATATTTCACGCGCTCAGGGTCGTTTTTAAAACGAGACAGAATTTTGCTGATCATTGGTTGGCTCCTCCAATGGTCTGGTGTCCCGCAGCGGTAAGCTCTACACGGTCGCGAACAGGGTTGAGGTAAACGGTCTTGATAAGCCCTTTTGACTTCAAACGCCTCGCGACAGCCGAGCATAGTGTGTCGGTGGATTCCCACCAGTAGCGATCGAATCGACCACGAAGCATCACCTGGCCTTCGCTGATAGCACGAAGAGTGTTGAGCTGATAATCGGTTAATTTCGCCATCTACTCAGCCTCCCACTTGATGCCAGCGGCGGTCAGTTTGTCTTCAACCATCTGCAATGCATTCGCCGCGCATTCGCTACACACTTCCCCGCAGCGCAATTCCAACTCGGTCGGCAGCTTCACGGTGACGGTGCTGCATAGCATCTGTTCAAGCAAATTCATGCGGCTATTTTTGACAAAATACCCAACAACTTCGCCATCTTCACAAACTGCCTCATTGCTAATTTCAGCGAATAATTCCTTTCTGCTAATCATCAGAAACCTCCACGCCTGCAGCGCGAATAGCGGCGAGTACATCCGATTTTTCGTAGCACTCAGTGACTCCGGCCCAAAGGCGGGTTGTGGGCAGCTTCACGGTGACGGTGCGGGACTCCAGCTCGGCGATGCGTTGCTCAAGCTCTTCAATACGCTGGACTGGCGTTTTTCCGGAAACCTTCTGAAAAGTCACTGTCATTTCGCCAAACTCGGGAACGTCATAAAGAAGTTCAAGATAATTTGTTGCGCCAGACCTAACGAACTCGCCAGCAAACATCATTGAGAACATGGCTGAAGCCAGCTCCCCTTTGAACAGAGATTCAAGATTTAGCGGCTCGCCAGCTTTTAATGCCTCTGCTGCTGATGTCATAACCTCTTTGAATTTTGATAACTCATCCGCTTCGTCCTGCGCCTTCTCCAGCGCCTCTACCAACTCAGAAGCGGCAGATTGATACAGGCTCCACAGGCGGTTGTAATCAGTGCCAGATAGCGTGCTGTTGCGGTATCCATCGGCGGTGCGCAAGCCTTCCAACGTTGACTTTGAAATGCAGATTTGAGTCATAACCCACGCTTCGAATTTCTCTCTCTGCGCCAGTTCGGTGATATCAGTCATTGGACTTTCCCTCGCTGCGGAACATCATGATTGTCAGATCGCCTTTAGTGGCCAGGCGAGCGGTAGAGCCAGGCTCCAGACTGTCAAGCTCGAACGCCTCATAAAACTCATTCACGGCCTTCTGGCGGCGAGATTCTTTGCGGCGCTTGTCCCACTGGCTAAAGGCGTTTTTAATAATCCACTGCCCTGTTTTAACCATGATGTATGCCCATCCCAGAATGGCTAAACCGGTATTGAGATAAGTGGCGATGCTCATTTGTCGGCCCCCTCGCGCAGCTGGGCGGGAAACGCCTTTCTTGCCAACTCAACTACGCCGAGAACCTCTGATTTCATCCAGTACGCGTCGTGCTCATAACTCGGATCACC
This sequence comes from Klebsiella sp. NPDC088457, assembly GCF_044900465.1. Lineage (NCBI taxonomy): Bacteria > Pseudomonadati > Pseudomonadota > Gammaproteobacteria > Enterobacterales > Enterobacteriaceae > Klebsiella > Klebsiella sp. NPDC088457. The sequence goes on from NZ_JBJDNH010000079.1 coordinate 8,058, forward strand.
TCGGTACATAGTGTCTAACGCCGTAATTTCCGCATCAAGCCACTCAATGACTTCAGACTGCGCATTAGCCTTAATCCCGGCTACGATGCGATCGGTGGCGGGGGTTTCCGGCTTAAGAGCTTCCAGAACCGCATGGATAACCTCAGTTTCGTTTTCGACCCACGACCACTCGGAGGTTTCATTCCAGTCGTGGTCCATGACGGCGGTTTCCATGAATGCATCGACTGCTTCGGATGGGATTTCCTTCTGGCTAAAAACAGCGCTCAGCGCCACATTCTCAGCAGCCATCTGCTGGTAAGCTTTAGCCAGCTCCAGATACTTCCGCTCTCTGATCGACAGCTCACCCGCCGACTCCAGCGACTGGATGAGCTCGTTTACTGCCTGTAGTGTGATTGTCATACAGCCTCCCCGAGCACCCAGCGCAGTGCATCAGCATATTCGCCGCTTGCACCCTCGAGGGCTTTAGTGATTTCTTTGCGTGATTTGATGCGTGGCTTTGTTTCACCGAGAACCTGGCGCTGCCGGCGGGCTTTTTCATGGCCGGTAGTGCCTGCGGTCGCCGCTTCGATTTCTGCTACCTTCTCCCGCTGTTCTTCAGGCTTCAGTGATGCCAGTTGACGAGCCTGGGTAACAGTGACGGAACCGGCCTCAACGGCATCTTTAACGGCCTGGGTGGCATCAAGTAGGGACAGTGTTGCGCGTACAGTCTGCACGCTACAGCCGAACATCAGCGCCAGGTCTTGCTCATCGTGTCCTCGTTCCAGCGCATCGGCCATTTTCTTCGCGCGGCCCAGCGGTGTATCGGCCTGGCGGATTTCGTTTGCACTAACCATCGCCTGAGCCATGCGAACAGCCGATCCGCGCTTAGCGACTGCTGGAACCAGCAGCGGAGTTTTTCCCTCTTTCACCAGGCGCTTGTTGGCTTCCAGGGTATGGCGTACACGCTGACGGCCATCAACCACGCAGGACAGGCCACTTTCTGGGTCTTTCCAGACGATGATCGGCTCAAGCACTCCCTGATCCATGATATTCAGCACCATTGCTTCGTTGATCGGCAGGTGGATACGTTCATCGTAGAGCGGGTGGGCCTTATCAGTGACCAGGTGTAGGTTTTCAGGTTCGAACGTTAAAACGTTCGTTTTGCCACTGGCGCCGTATACAACTTTCGAATCTTTAGCCATTTTTAACCTCGCTGTTATTCACCGCTGCCATCCATTTTTCTTCCAGAGCATGCTTCGCTTTTACTTTGCTGCCCGCCCAGTAACCATGCTGGACGCGATAATGATCATTCGGACATTTCAGGGCGCCAGAGCAGGCACCAAACGTATAATTCTTCCAGTGAAACTCAGGGGATAAGCCGCATTCAGGGCAAACAGGTAATTTCATTGAGCAACCCCGCGGCATTCCCTCAGGAGGTTTTCAAACATCATCCGCAGCCGGTTAGCGCACCCAAATGGCATATCGTTAAAGCGCCAGGTGATCACACCGTTACGCAGGCCGCTTTGAGTAATCTGCCCCGCTCCATGCAACTGGCGAAGCTGGCCATTCACTGACGCCATACCGCGACCCAGCGCAGTGGCGATTTCACGCGTGGTTAAATCAGAGTTAGCTTTGAGAAATTCGATCATCGTGATTTCACCGCAGTATTGTGTTTTCTTGGATTTGGTTGTTTTCATTGAAAAAACTCCTTAGCCTCTGAAACCTTTCGGGATATTGGTATCAACTTTGCCGCTAAACCCAAGATTGCCGCCAACCGCAAGGTTTACCGGGCACAGCTTCAGAGCCAACTCAGGCCATTTGCTGCGCAGCGTCTTCATGGTTTGAACCTTTGGGCACCAGAACTGATCGCGCTGAATACGCTCAATCATGGTGCGGATTTGGTCGTGGCTGCAGCCGTGCTCCTGGCGAAGCATCCGAACCTCTTGGGCCCATCCGACAAAGTTCGGTTCTCTCGGTTTTGCCAGAGAGCCGTCGAATTCAGCCGCTCGCTCGTACATTTCGATAATGGTCGACCAGAACCACATCGCGAGATCGAAGTCGTCATCGGTAGCCAGATTGCT
>NZ_JBJDNH010000080.1:0-9650 GCF_044900465.1 Klebsiella sp. NPDC088457
CGGGTAATGAGCCGGTTGCGCAGCCATTTAAGACGCCGCGACAACCGTCGTAGTTTAACGAATAACCACAGCAGATAACATATAACCAGAAGGGTTATAAGCAGGACCGGGAATCCGACTGAGTGCAAACGTTAGTTTCCACCCTTCAGCAGGCGCATCATATCTTCCTGACGCTCCTCTTCTTCCTCATCCTCGTCATCATCGTAGGACAGACCCAGCTGTTGCATCAGCGCATCAATACGATCGAGTTTGGCATCGACCCAGGACTGCTCTTCAGCATTCAGGGAACCCCCCTCTTCCAGACGTTCCAGCAGCGCGTCCAGGCGCTCATCGTTTTCCAGCAAATCCAGCTCAGCCTGTGGTGAAAGCATAGGTTTCTCGCTCTTCGGTTTGTGCTGCTTAATAGCCGGGGTGCTTTCAGTCACGCCCAGCGGAATCGGTTTTTTACTACCAATACGCGGATCTTGCTGTTGGCCCTGCTTATTACCGGACGAAACTGCATCACCGCCGGTTGCGCGACTACCCGCCGCGTGACCACGATGTTTCTTCTGGCGCTTACGATCGCGAGATTCCTGATTCATTTCTTCACGCGTCTTGCGATGTATTTTGCCACGGGGTACGGATGTCGGTTTTTTCATGTGTGTGATCTTCAGATTCGTTTTCTTCAGTATAGAATTGAGGCGGAATCTAGCAGAAAGCAAGCAAAGAAAAAAGGCGACAGATTACTCTGCCGCCTTTTTCCTCACTCACAAACCCGCAACGGGTTTCCACTTTCCCTGTTCGCCAACGACGCACCCTGTCTTTCCTTTGGCGAATAACGTTCCCTGTTACATCCCTTTCCTTGTCAAAACGTCTCCAGACGTTTGTCATCCTGACAGTCATCCCTGGTCTTCGCCTCCTGGCGCTCCTGACCCCTCATCCTGAGTCTTCATCCTCCCGGCTTCCTCGCCGTTGCCCATTACTTTACCGGGTTAAGAGAAAGCGACAACCAACCCGCGGGTAAATTTTGGTATTTAAGATTTTTCTTTTTATTTAATGGTTTGATTTTTAATATTTTTATTATGTTAATGTCGGGCGTTTCTCATCAATCTCCCCTATATTGAATGGACAATGTCTCACAAAGCATGTGGTTTTTACTTACATCAGAGAAATGCGGTAAAAACAGTCTTTTTCTGCTGTTCAGGTATACTCCCCACCATAGCCTTATTTAACGGAGACGACTGTCTTGACCAACTGGAATTATCAACAGACGCATTTTGTCACCAGCGCACCCGATATCCGCCATCTTCCAGCCGATACCGGCATCGAAGTCGCGTTTGCTGGCCGCTCAAATGCGGGGAAATCCAGCGCCCTGAATACGCTCACCAACCAGAAAAGCCTGGCGCGTACTTCAAAGACGCCTGGCCGCACCCAGCTTATTAACCTGTTCGAAGTCGCCGAAGGCAAACGCCTGGTCGACCTTCCGGGCTATGGCTACGCTCAGGTCCCCGAGGAGATGAAGATCAAATGGCAGCGGGCGCTGGGTGAATACCTGGAGAAACGTCTGTGCCTGAAAGGACTGGTGGTGTTGATGGATATCCGCCATCCGCTGAAAGACCTTGACCAGCAAATGATTGAATGGGCGGTAGAAAGCGATATTCAGGTTCTGGTGCTGCTGACAAAAGCCGATAAGCTGGCCAGCGGGGCGTGTAAAGCGCAGGTGAATATGGTGCGCGAAGCGGTTCTCGCCTTTAATGGCGATGTACAGGTCGAACCTTTCTCTTCGCTGAAGAAATCCGGCGTGGATAAACTGCGACAGAAACTCGATAGCTGGTTCAACGAGATCCCTCCTCAGGAAGAGATCGCCGACGGGGAATAATCTCCGTTGTTTCCCCCGGATAGCGGCGCTCGCGCCTTGTCCGGGCGGCATCGTTTCCCCGCCACTGCGCGCAAAACATTTCTTTCGCGCAATAAAAAACGCCCCGGTCATTTATGACCGGGGCGGCTAAAATATTCAGCCAAATCCGATTACGTGAAGTAAAAGGTCTGAAAGATAGAACATCTTACCTCTGTACCCTACGTCGTTAACTCTACTCTTCTTTTGGTTACGGAGAAAGCACTTTTTGTAGTTTTTTTTCACTCTTTACATAGCAAATTCAAATGGTCATCACAAAACGCTATAAGTTATGTTGCTTACTTACAGAAAATCACCTTATCCACTGAATACTTAGTGCGCTTGATCCCAGTTTTCCCCACTTCCCACTTCCACCAGCAGCGGCACCGCCAGCGTCGTGCTATTTTCCATCAGCTCATGGACCTTTTTCGCCACGGTGTCGAGATCGTCTTTATGCACTTCAAAGACCAGTTCATCGTGCACCTGCATGATCATCCGCACCCGCGGTTTCTCGCTCAGCAACCATTGATCAACGGCGATCATCGCGCGCTTGATAATGTCCGCGGCGGTACCCTGCATCGGGGCGTTGATCGCCGCACGTTCAGCGCCGGCACGCCGGGCTCCGTTACTGGATTTGATGTCCGGGAGGTACAGACGACGGCCATCCAGCGTTTCGACATACCCCTGCTCTTTCGCCTGCGCCCGGGTACGTTCCATATAATCCAGCACGCCCGGATAGCGCTCGAAGTAGAGATCCATGTATTTCTGCGCTTCTTTACGCGGAATGTTGAGCTGCCGCGCGAGGCCAAATGCGCTCATACCATAAATCAGGCCAAAGTTAATCGCTTTGGCACTCCGGCGCTGCTCGTTACTCACGCTCTCAAGCGGCAGGCCAAAGACCTCTGCCGCCGTCGCACGGTGGATATCTTTACCTTCGGCAAAGGCGGTCAGCAGGCCGTTATCGCGTGACAGATGCGCCATAATGCGCAACTCGATTTGCGAGTAGTCGGCAGAAACGATGAGGTAATCTTGCGGAGCAATAAACGCCTGGCGAATACGACGCCCTTCTTCGTTACGCACCGGAATGTTCTGCAGGTTCGGATCGGTCGAAGACAGGCGTCCGGTCGCCGTTACGGCCTGATGATAAGAGGTATGCACGCGGCCGGTTTTTGGGTTTATCATCAGCGGCAGTTTGTCGGTATACGTCGACTTCAGCTTCGCCAGCCCACGATACTCGAGAATGACTTTCGGTAGCGGATAATCCAGCGCCAGCTCTTCCAGCACCTCTTCCGACGTGGAAGGCGCGCCGCCCGGCGTTTTCTTCAGCGGCTTAATACCCTGTTTTTCAAAAAGAATAGTTTGTAGCTGTTTGGGTGAAGAGAGGTTGAACTCTTCGCCCGCGATCTCGTAGGCCTTCTGCTCCAGCTCGATCAGGCGTTTAGCGATCTCCTGTGAATGGGCATGCAGTACGGCCGGGTCAATTTTGACCCCGTTACGTTCAACGCGGGATAGCACCGGCACCAGCGGCATCTCAATATTTTTAAAAATATTCAGCGGGCCTTCATGCTGCTGCAGTTTCGGCCACATTTTCAGGTGCAGTTGCAAGGTGACATCAGCATCTTCCGCCGCATAGCGGCCTGCTTCTTCCAGCGCAATCTGGTTAAAGGTGAGCTGGTTTTTCCCCTTCCCGGCAATCTCTTCAAAGGTAATGGTTTTATGCTTCAGCCAACGATCGGCGAGACTATCCATATCATGACGTCCCGCCACGCTATCGAGGATGTAGGACTCCAGCATGGTGTCAAAGGCGATACCGCGAAGCTCAATGTCATAGTTAGCCAGAATGCCGCGGTCATATTTCAGGTTTTGCCCGACCTTCAGCAGATTCTTATCTTCCAGCAGCGGTTTCAGCAGCTCCAGCACGCGCTCCCGAGGGATCTGATCCGGCGCATCGAGATAATCATGTGCAACCGGGACGTAGGCCGCAATACCGGGTTCAATAGCAAACGACAGGCCCACCATATTGGCGGAGATATTATCCAGGCTGTCCGTTTCCGTATCAAAGGCAAACAGCGGCGCTTTCTTCAGCTTCGCGATCCATTCAGTCAACGTCTGTTCATCAAGAATCGTGACGTAGTTTTCCGCAGACAGCGTGGCCGCGGCCTCAACGTCCTCTTCCGCAACGACAGCGGCAGCTTCTGCCGGTTTTGCCGCCGGTTTACCGCCCTTTGCCTGCATCCATTTGCCGGATTCAACATCGGTGATCCAGCGCTTAAATTCATATTTTTTGAATAGCGCCAGTAGATCGTCCGCTGCCGGCTGCAGGACGTGCAGCTCTTCGCAGCGCAGATCCAGCTCGACGTCGGTTTTAATGGTGGCCAGCTGATACGAGAGGTAGGCCACCTCTTTGTTTTGCTCCAGTTTCGCGGCCATCGTTTTGGCGCCGCGGAAGCTCAGACCGGCAATTTTATCGGGCTCAGCGTATAAGGTATCCAGCCCACCCAGCCCCTGCAGCAGCGCCTGAGCCGTTTTCTCACCCACGCCGGGTACGCCCGGAATGTTATCCGAGGAGTCGCCCATCAGCGCGAGGAAATCGATAATCAGCTCCGGCGGGACGCCGTATTTCGTCACCACTTCATCCGGACCAAGGATGGTGTTAGTCATGGTATTAATCAGGGTAATGCCCGGCGTAACCAGCTGCGCCATATCTTTATCACCGGTGCTGATCAGCACCGGGCGGCCCGCATTTTCCGCTTCACGCGCCAGCGTTCCGATAACATCATCCGCCTCGACGCCCGGAACCGCCATCAGCGGCAGCCCCATCGCCTTCACCATGGCATGCAACGGTTCGATCTGCGCCCGCAGATCGTCCGGCATCGGCGGACGGTGGGATTTGTAATGCTCAAACAGTTCGTCACGGAAGGTTTTTCCTTTAGCATCAAAAACCACAACAGCATGAGTCGGTTGATACTGCAGGATCAGGCTGCGCAGCATATTCAGCACGCCATACATTGCGCCGGTCGGCTCACCTGCGCTGTTGGTCAGCGGCGGGAAAGCGTGATACGCCCGGTAAAGGTAAGAGGAGCCGTCAACGAGGATGAGAGGGTTTTCTGGGATCTGAACCATAATTTCCGTGCCTGTTTATCAGATTATGGGTAAAGGATGCCACAGACGCGCCTGAAAACCTGAATTTTTCCCGCATTTCACCAAAAAGATTCATCGATCTGGTCGATCGTGCGGTGGTGATATCTGTGGATAAGTTTGTGCATAGTTTTATCAGAGTAGCCGATCCACCCTAAACAAAATAAACGAAAATATAATTAATTCTTATTAATCATATAGTTAATCATAGATCCTGGTTTTTAATATCATTCTAATGACTCAATGTTCCATGTGGATATAAGATCCGCCTGTTTTTCTGTTCTGCGAAGACCCGTCATTTGCCGCGTTTTCTGGTAAAATCAGCCTCTTGCACGGTTTAACTGCGCTCTTTATCAGCCTAACTTTCTGAATAAACTAACTATGTCGAGATTACTCGCTGCGATAACACTTCCGCTGAGTATCGCCCTTACCATCGTAGTCACCATTATCTGTTCCGTACCGATAATCTTCGCCGGGCTGATTAAACTTCTTGTACCCATTCCTGCGGTATGGCGTGCGATATCCCGTTTCTGCAATTTCATGATGTACTGCTGGTGTGAGGGATTGGCGATACTGCTTTACCTGAACCCCGGGCTGAAATGGGACGTGCAGGGCCTTGAAGGCTTAAATAAAAAAAACTGGTATCTGCTTATCAGCAACCATCATAGCTGGGCAGATATCGTGGTGCTTTGCGTGTTGTTCCGTAAGCACATCCCGATGAATAAATACTTTCTCAAGCAGCAGCTCGCCTGGGTGCCCTTTATCGGTCTGGCCTGCTGGGCGCTGGATATGCCCTTCATGCGCCGCTACTCGCGTGGCTATTTAATTCGCCACCCGGAGCGTCGCGGTAAAGACGTTGAAACCACCCGTCGTTCCTGCGAAAAATTCCGTTCGCACCCGACCACTATCGTCAACTTCGTCGAAGGTTCGCGCTTTACGGAAGAGAAGCAGCGCCAGACCCGTTCGCCTTACCGTAATTTATTACCGCCGAAAGCGGCAGGTATCGCAATGGCGTTAAACGTCCTTGGCGCCCAGTTTGATAAGCTGCTGAACGTGACATTATGCTACCCGGAGAACAATCAGAGACCGTTTTTCGACATGCTAAGCGGCCGCCTGACCCGTATCGTAGTACGCGTCAATATGCTCCCCGTCGCTGACGATCTGCATGGCGACTACGTGAACGACAAAAACTTTAAGCGCCGCTTTCAGCGTTGGCTAAATGCGTTATGGGAAGAGAAAGACGCCCAGCTGACGGAAATCATGCGGCGGAATGAAAAGTAGGATTATTACGTCTGAAAACAACAACGCCGGTCATCGACCGGCGTTTTTTTTTACTTCTTCTCAACCAACTGCTTAACGGTATCCGCATACTGGGCGACAAATACGTCCATATTGCTGGTATCCATCCCTTGCGGGTTCAGCTGATATTTACCGTTAACGTACATGGCCGGGACCCCCTGCAGCTGCAGGTCAGCGGCGGCTTTCTCTTGTTGGGCAACCAGAGATTTCACCACGAAGCTGTTCCAGGCCGCATCGTAGTCTTCCCCCTTCACGCCGGCATCAACAAAGACTTTACGGATATCGGCTACCGTTTGTACGGTTTGCGTTTTCTGCACCGCTTCAAACATCGGTACCGTCACTTTATCTTCAACGCCCAGCGCCATCGCGACCGCCCATGCCTGGGTTAAATCTTTACCCAACGGCCCCAGGAACTCAACGTGGTACTTGGTCATTTTGACGCCTTCCGGCAGCTTTTTCTTCACGTTATCAGAAACGTGCAGCACCTCTTCAAACTGATAGCAGTGTGGGCAGTAGAACGAGAAGAACTCAAGTACCTGAGGCTCCCCGGCCACCGGCTTATCAAGGGTGATATACTGCTTACCGTCGGTGATCTGGGCAGCGGATGCACTAAAAGCCAGAATCATACCAGCCAGCGCCAGCCAAATTTTTTTCATTTTTAACTCTCTCCTGGAAATATCAGATTAATACATTGGCGTTAACTGAAGAGGGGGTTCTTGCAGAACCTTCACCTGCTCAAGAAAAGTTGTTATCTGCCCACGCCAGTAATCTTCCCCGGTTAACCACGGGAAATTGATAGGGAAAGCAGGATCGTCCCAGCGTCTGAGCAACCATGCCAGATAATAAACTAACCGCATGGCACGTAAAGGTTCGATAAGCGCGAGCTCATCGGCATTAAAGGGACTGAATTCTCCGTAAGCCTCAACGATCATCTCCAGCTGCATGCGCTGCTCGGCTTTATCGCCGTTTAGCAGCATCCACAGATCCTGGATCGCCGGGCCGGTGCGGGCATCGTCTAAATCGACAAACAGCGGGCCATCGCGCCAGAGAATATTTCCGGCGTGGCAATCGCCGTGCAGGCGCAGCGTATCCGCATTGCCATGCCACTGCGCCATGACGGCTGCAATCAGTTTATCTGCGGCACGGAGAAAGCTCTCCTTCAGGCCCGCCGGTATCAATTTTGCGTGTTCAAAGACTTCTCGCGGTGCGAGTAAATATTCATCTACTCCAATTTCCGGACGTGCCACGAAGCGCTGTTTGCGCCCGGTCTGGTGTAAACGCCCCAGATAACGCCCGACCGACTCCATTTGATCGAGGTTATCGGACTCAAACTGGCGTCCGCCAAGGCTCGGGAACACGGCAAAATAGAAACCCTGGTGTTGATGAAGGGTAGTGTCATTGAACAATAATGGCGCAGCGACAGGAACATCATCCTGTTCGAGCTGGAGAGTGAACTGGTGTTCTTCGAGGATCTGTTCAGCAGACCAACGTTCAGGACGATAGAACTTCACCACATAGCGGCGGCGAGCTTCGTCCTGAAACTGGTAAACCCGGTTTTCATAGCTGTTAAGCGGGGTGAGACCAGAATCTACCCGCATACCCAGATCAAATAGCCCATCAATAATGGTATCCGGGTGAAGCGTCTGAAAATTAAAAGCCTTATCGTGCATCCTGACATCCGATAATCGTACGAATAGTTCAGGATATCATCTCATAACGCGTTCCGCGGCAGCACTTACAACCTTTTACTCTTTAATCACACCGCGAGCGCGTAGTAACGCCGTTTTGAAATCCTCTTCATAATCTTTCTGAATCCCTGGAATAACCGCTTCTTTTGCCGAGTCACGCATTTTCAGGTGATAAATCAGGATATCGTCGGAAAGATCGGTCAGTTCGCCGTCGTAACCGGCCTCTTTTGCCAGTTTCTGCAAGAATTGCATCAGGTTCAGTTCGGGCTCTTTTTGCCAGGCAGGCTGGAGGAGTTCAATTACTTCATTCAGACGTTTACATTTCATGGTCATGCTCCTTACTCTTGATAGGGACAAGTTAACAGGGTCAATCCCACAAAGAAAGAGGCGATATTCATATGCAAGGCGAGGCAATAACCGGCGTCGTGTTAGCGGGTGGGAGGGCCACCCGGATGGGGGGAGCGGATAAAGGGTTACAGCTACTCAAGGGTAAACCATTGTGGCGGTATGTCGCCGATACGCTGGCTCCTCAGGTAACAAGCCTGGCGATCAGCGCCAACCGTAATCTCGATAGCTGGCACGCCAGTGGTTACCCGATTTATCGCGATACCCTCACCGACTTTCCCGGACCGCTAGCCGGTATGCTATCCATCATGCAGCAGATAGAGGGTGAATGGTTTGTGTTTTGTCCTTGCGATACGCCGTTTATCCCCGCGTTTTTAGTTGAGCGCTTTATACAGCAGAAAAAATCCGCCGCCGTCGTCTGGGCGCATGATGGAGAGCGGGATCATCCGGCCATCGCCCTGATGCATCGACGCTTAATTCCCTCGCTGGCCGCCTATCTTGCCGCCGGTGAGCGACGAGTGATGGTCTTTATGCGCAACAGCGGTGGGCATAGCGTCGATTTTAGCGATGTGAGATCGGCATTCATTAACGTCAACACCCTTGATGATTTGCAGAATATGCAGGAGTAACCATGATCCCCGTTCTCGCCATTTCCGCCTGGAGCGGCAGCGGCAAAACAACGCTGCTAAAAAAACTGATCCCGGCATTATGTGCGGAAGGCCTGCGTCCCGGTCTGATAAAGCATACCCATCATAATATGGACGTCGATAAACCCGGAAAAGACAGCTATGAATTGCGCAAAGCCGGGGCAGCACAGACTATCGTAGCCAGTTCGCAGCGCTGGGCGCTAATGACCGAAACACCAGATGCAGAAGAACCTGATTTGACGTGGTTGGTCAGCAGAATGGACGCCTCAAAACTGGATTTAGTTCTGGTCGAAGGATTTAAGCATGAACCGGTGGCGAAGATCCTGCTTTTTCGCCAGGACAGCGGGCATAGTGTCGACGATCTTGTTGTGGATGAGCACGTTATTGCCGTGGCCAGCGATACCTATGTGGAAACTTCACTACCGCTGCTCGATTTAAATAATGTTCCGCAGATTACGGCATTTATTCTGCAATGGCTAAGAAGATAAGATCTGCGGAGTCAAGTGCGCGGGGGCGACAGAAGAGTGGATATGCACCCGCTATAGCGAGCGAGATCGTAGCGGGTTTTCCATTGGCTGAAAACGCAAAAAGCCCATCCGCGAGGATGGGCTTCTTACTGATTTGATGCCTGGCAGTTCCCTACTCTCACATGGGGAGACC
>NZ_JBJDNH010000081.1:0-9533 GCF_044900465.1 Klebsiella sp. NPDC088457
TAAGAGAGATTCGCTCCCTGTTTACGAAGGTCAAAGTTCGTAAGCCGGACTCTTCTCGCGCACGTTCGCGTGAAGTGTACATTGTAGCGACCGGGCGTAAACCATAACCGGTAGATTTCAAACGAAAGTTTGAAAGACACTGGATATAGAGTATCCTGACGCTGTTTTTAACACAGTTGTAATAAGAGGTTAATCCCTTGAGTGACATGGCGAAAAACCTAATACTCTGGCTGGTCATTGCCGTTGTGCTGATGTCAGTATTCCAGAGCTTTGGGCCCAGCGAGTCTAATGGCCGTAAGGTGGATTATTCAACCTTCCTGCAAGAGGTCAACCAGGACCAGGTTCGCGAAGCGCGTATCAACGGACGTGAGATCAACGTTACCAAGAAAGATAGTAACCGTTACACGACTTACATTCCGGTTAACGATCCGAAGCTGCTCGATAACCTGTTGACGAAAAACGTCAAAGTGGTTGGCGAACCGCCGGAAGAACCTAGCCTGCTGGCTTCCATCTTTATTTCCTGGTTCCCGATGCTCTTGCTGATCGGTGTCTGGATCTTCTTCATGCGTCAAATGCAGGGCGGCGGCGGAAAGGGCGCGATGTCCTTCGGCAAAAGCAAAGCCCGTATGCTGACGGAAGACCAGATCAAAACCACTTTTGCTGATGTTGCCGGTTGCGACGAGGCGAAAGAGGAAGTGGGTGAACTGGTTGAATACCTGCGTGAACCGAGCCGCTTCCAGAAGCTGGGCGGTAAAATCCCGAAAGGCGTCCTGATGGTCGGCCCTCCGGGTACCGGTAAAACGCTGCTGGCGAAAGCTATCGCCGGTGAAGCGAAAGTGCCGTTCTTCACCATTTCCGGTTCCGACTTCGTTGAAATGTTCGTCGGCGTAGGCGCATCTCGCGTGCGTGATATGTTCGAACAGGCCAAGAAAGCGGCACCGTGCATTATCTTCATCGATGAAATCGACGCCGTCGGTCGCCAGCGTGGCGCTGGCCTGGGCGGTGGTCATGACGAACGTGAACAGACCCTGAACCAGATGCTGGTTGAGATGGATGGTTTCGAAGGTAACGAAGGTATTATCGTTATCGCGGCGACAAACCGTCCGGACGTTCTTGACCCTGCGCTGCTGCGTCCTGGTCGTTTCGACCGTCAGGTTGTCGTGGGTCTGCCGGACGTCCGTGGTCGTGAACAGATTCTGAAAGTTCACATGCGTCGCGTACCGCTGTCGCCGGATATCGACGCGGCAATCATTGCGCGCGGGACCCCGGGCTTCTCGGGCGCTGACCTGGCGAACCTGGTTAACGAAGCCGCACTGTTTGCTGCCCGTGGCAACAAACGCGTGGTATCGATGGTCGAGTTCGAAAAAGCGAAAGACAAAATCATGATGGGTGCGGAACGTCGCTCCATGGTGATGACGGAAGCGCAAAAAGAATCCACCGCTTACCACGAAGCGGGCCATGCGATTATCGGCCGCCTGGTACCGGAACACGATCCGGTGCATAAAGTGACGATTATTCCGCGCGGTCGCGCGTTGGGTGTGACCTTCTTCCTGCCGGAAGGCGATGCTATCAGCGCCAGTCGTCAGAAACTGGAAAGCCAGATTTCTACCCTCTACGGCGGTCGTCTGGCGGAAGAGATTATCTACGGCGTAGAACATGTCTCTACCGGGGCGTCGAACGACATTAAAGTCGCGACCAACCTGGCGCGTAACATGGTGACGCAGTGGGGCTTCTCTGACAAACTCGGTCCGCTGCTGTATGCAGAGGAAGAGGGTGAAGTGTTCCTCGGCCGTAGCGTCGCGAAAGCGAAACATATGTCCGATGAGACAGCACGTATCATCGACCAGGAAGTAAAATCACTGGTTGAGCGTAACTACAACCGTGCTCGTCAGATTTTGAACGACAACATGGACATCCTGCATTCGATGAAAGATGCGCTCATGAAATATGAGACCATCGACGCACCGCAGATTGATGACCTGATGGCGCGCCGTGCCGTTCGCCCACCTGCGGGTTGGGAAGATCCAAACGGCACCAATAATTCTGGCAACAATGGCACCCCGAGTGCGCCGCGTCCGGTCGATGAACCGCGTACGCCGAACCCGGGTAACACCATGTCAGAGCAGCTGGGCGACAAATAAGTTAACCGCTGTTGACGTTGCTGTGCATATCTCAACCCCGGGGCGTTCGCCGCTCCGGGGTTTTTCTTTTGATTAACCTCTCCTGATTCAGGGATTCCGTGATGAAACTCGTAGCCCAGGGCTCAACCCTCGATCTCTCCCATCCGCACGTGATGGGGATCCTTAACGTTACCCCTGACTCCTTCTCCGACGGCGGGACGCACAATTCGCTGGTAGAAGCGGTCAAACACGCCAATCTGATGATTAACGCGGGAGCAACTATCATTGATATCGGCGGCGAGTCGACGCGTCCGGGGGCATTGGATGTCAGCGTTGAGGAAGAGCTGGCGCGAGTCATTCCGGTCGTCGAGGCGGTAGCTCAGCGCTTTGAGGTCTGGATTTCCGTTGACACCTCGAAGCCTGAAGTGATTCGCGAGTCCGCGCGGGCAGGGGCACATATTATCAATGATATCCGCTCCCTGACCGAACCCGGCGCGCTGGAGGCCGCTGCGCAAACCGGGCTGCCGGTATGCCTGATGCATATGCAAGGCCAGCCAAAAACGATGCAGGAAGCGCCGAAGTATGACGATGTTTTTGCCGACGTCGCGCGCTTTTTCAGCGAACACATCGTGCGTTGTGAGCGGGCAGGTATCGCAAAAGAGAAATTGTTGCTCGACCCAGGGTTCGGTTTCGGTAAAAATCTTGCCCATAATTATGAGCTGCTTGCCCGGCTCGGCGAGTTCCACCATTTCGGTCTCCCGCTGTTGGTCGGTATGTCGCGTAAATCGATGGTTGGGCAACTGCTTAACGTCGGACCGACGGAACGCCTTAGCGGCAGTCTGGCTTGTGCAGTCATTGCAGCGATACAGGGCGCGCAGATAATTCGCGTCCATGACGTCAAAGAAACGGTAGAAGCGCTACGCGTGGTGGAAGCGACTCTGAGCACAAAGGAAAATAAACGTTATGAGTAACCGCAAATATTTTGGCACCGATGGTATCCGTGGGCGCGTAGGCGATGCGCCCATCACCCCGGAATTCGTGCTCAAACTGGGCTGGGCGGCGGGGAAGGTGCTGGCGCGCCACGGTTCACGCAAAATCATTATCGGGAAAGATACCCGTATCTCTGGCTATATGCTGGAGTCGGCCCTGGAGGCGGGGCTGGCCGCTGCGGGGCTTTCAGCCTCTTTCACCGGCCCGATGCCAACGCCTGCGGTGGCCTATCTGACCCGCACTTTCCGTGCTGAGGCCGGGATCGTGATTTCAGCGTCGCATAACCCGTTCTATGACAATGGCATCAAATTCTTTTCTATTGAAGGCACCAAGCTGCCGGACAATGTGGAAGAAGCCATCGAAGCGGAAATGGAGAAAGAACTCACCTGCGTCGATTCTGCTGAGCTGGGGAAAGCCAGCCGTATTGTGGATGCCGCGGGTCGTTACATTGAGTTCTGCAAGGGGACCTTCCCGAATGAACTGAGCCTGAATGCGCTGAAAGTCGTTGTCGACTGCGCGCACGGCGCAACCTATCACATCGCCCCGAATGTGTTCCGCGAGCTTGGCGCCCAGGTTATTACGATGGGTTGCGAACCCAACGGGCTGAACATTAACGAAGAGGTGGGGGCGACCGACGTGCGTGCTCTGCAGGCGCGCGTGCTGGCCGAAAAAGCCGATCTCGGCATTGCCTATGATGGCGACGGTGATCGCGTCATTATGGTCGACCATGAAGGGAATAAGGTCGATGGCGATCAGATTCTGTATATCATCGCCCGTGAAGGGTTGCGCCAGGGTCAGCTGCGCGGCGGCGCGGTGGGGACGCTGATGAGCAACATGGGGCTGGAGCTGGCGCTCAAACAGCTGGGTATTCCGTTTGCCCGGGCGAAAGTGGGCGACCGCTACGTCCTTGAGAAGCTGCAGGAGAAAGGCTGGCGTATCGGGGCGGAAAACTCCGGGCACGTTATCCTGCTGGACAAAACGACCACCGGTGACGGCATCGTGGCGAGCCTGCAGGTTGTTGCTGCGATGGTACGTAACCACATGAGCCTGCATGACCTGTGCAGCGGGATGAAAATGTTCCCGCAGATTCTGGTCAACGTGCGCTTCACCGAAGGCAGCGGCAACCCGCTGGAGCATGAAAACGTCAAAGCGGTCATGGCCGAGGTTGAAGCCGCATTAGGCAACCGTGGCCGCGTACTGCTGCGTAAATCCGGCACAGAACCGCTGATTCGGGTGATGGTGGAAGGTGAACACGAAGAGCAGGTGCATGAATTTGCGCACCGTATTGCCGATGCGGTGAAAAACGCATAATACGTGGCGCTAAGTGTTTAAAAAGGCGGCGCTTGCCGCCTTTTTATTCGCCAAAAAATCGTTTTTTGCTGTTTTTTTCCGCAGTTGATACAATGCACCGAAATTGCCCTTGCGAAGGTCATTCGCTTTGGTTAGTATTCACACCCGCTTCAGTGGGAAACGTTAAAACGTCCCGCTTTATTGGTTGAAGCAATTGGTATGCGGCGAATCCGCAAGGAACAGGTTGATTATGCAAGAAGCTCTTTTAGTTGTTTTCCTTATTGTAGCGATTGCCCTTGTTGGTCTGATCATGCTGCAGCAAGGTAAAGGCGCTGATATGGGAGCCTCCTTCGGAGCAGGCGCTTCCGGCACGTTGTTTGGTTCCAGCGGTTCGGGTAACTTCATGACCCGTATGACCGGTATCCTGGCAGCGTTGTTCTTCATCATCAGTCTGGTGCTGGGTAATATCAATAGCAACAAAACCAATAAAGGAAGTGAGTGGGATAATCTGAGCGCGCCGAAAACCGAGCAGACTCAGCCAGCAGCGCCGGCGCAGCCGAGCAGCGATATCCCGCACTAAAAGTTGTATCTGTGCCGAGGTGGTGGAATTGGTAGACACGCTACCTTGAGGTGGTAGTGCCCGATTGGGCTTACGGGTTCAAGTCCCGTCCTCGGTACCAACATTCCGAAGAAAAGACGCTGAAAAGCGTCTTTTTTTTTGCCCGTCATTGCCGTCTGCTGCTTTGCCGACACCGCACTTTTCGTCCCGCTCGCTCCCTTGCGTTGATTTACTTCGTTGCCGCAATCACCGGCGATGGCGAATGCCTTCCACCATCAAAGAAAGGGCGTTCATAGGCCGTCTCGCGTATTCTTGCCGGACGGTTGGGGCGGTGGTCTGAAAGTGGACGCGATAACCCTTGTACCGGGCAAGAGGTGAGTCTTTGACCACGCGTGACAGAGAACCTGAGCCGTCCGCGGCTTTTCCCGGCAGAGGGTAAAAAAAAGCCGACGGCTTAGCGTCGGCTGAGAGCGGAGCATAAATGGGTTTATTTATCCCTGTTTTCCAGGTTTTCGACCTGCGGTACGCCGGTGGCTGAAGAGGCGCTCAGCAGACCGGATTGTGCATAACCAAACAGTTTGTCGCGGGTATCGGTGATATCCAGATTACGCATCGTCAGCTGGCCGATACGGTCTTCTGCCGAGAACATCGAATCACCTTTTTCCATCGTCAAACGCTCTGCTTTGTAAGTCAGGTTGTCAGAGACGGTATTCAGGATCGAATAGTCGTTACCGCGACGGAGTTCCAGCGTGACTTCGCCGGTAATGGCGCTTGCGACCCAACGCTGCAGGGCGTCACGCAGCATCAGCGCCTGTGAGTCAAACCAGCGGCCCTGGTACAGCAGACGGCCCAGCTGGCGGCCATGAGCGTGATATTGCTCAATGGTATCTTCGTTATGAATACCGGTCAGCAGGCGCTCATAAGCAATATGCAGCAGCGCCATCCCCGGGGCTTCATAGATGCCACGGCTTTTCGCTTCGATGATGCGGTTTTCGATCTGGTCGCTCATGCCCAGACCGTGACGGCCGCCGATGCGGTTCGCTTCCAGCATCAGCTCAACATCATCGCTGAAAGTTTTACCGTTTAAGGCGACAGGATGACCCTGCTCAAAGCGGATCGTCACTTCTTCCGCCGGGATTTTCACATTTTCGTCCCAGAATTTGACGCCCATAATCGGGTTGACGATTTTGACGCTGGAGTTGAGAAATTCCAGATCCTTGGCTTCGTGCGTGGCGCCCAGCATGTTGGAGTCGGTGGAGTAGGCTTTTTCAACGGACATTTTGTAGTCAAAGCCGCAGGCGATCATAAACTCGGACATTTCCTGACGGCCGCCCAGCTCATCGATAAAGTCGCTATCCAGCCACGGTTTGTAAATTTTCAGTTCGGCATTGGTCAGCAGGCCATAGCGATAGAAACGCTCAATATCGTTGCCTTTGTAAGTACTGCCGTCGCCCCAGATGTTTACGCCATCTTCTTTCATCGCCGCAACCAGCATTGTGCCGGTTACCGCACGGCCCAGCGGAGTGGTGTTGAAGTAGGTCAGACCGCCGGTGGTGTTATGGAAGGCGCCGCACTGGATAGCCGCGATACCTTCTGCGACCAGCTGTTTACGGCAGTCGATCAGACGAGCGCCCTCGGCACCGTACTCTTTGGCGCGGCGAGGAATGGCATCGTAATCTTCTTCGTCCGGCTGACCCAGGTTAGCGGTATAGGCATAAGGAACCGCGCCTTTTTTACGCATCCACAGCAGCGCGGCGCTGGTATCCAGCCCACCAGAGAAAGCGATACCAATACGTTGACCAACCGGGAGATGCTTAAGAATCGTCGTCATAAAATAAAACCCTGCTAGAGAGACTGTTGTGAGTTCGGTTTATCAGGTCGTCGAACTTATCCCATTTGACTATTCTGTTTGCCATGTTTGCCCCGGGCGGTGCGCAAAATCATGTGGCCCTTTCGGTGCGACCCGGTGACTGCGCGATGTCCATGCCTGAATGGTTGGCAACAATGACGTCAAATGGAATAAACTCTTATTGCATGTTTATGCATTAATTGTGAGTTTTCATTTAATCATCTTTTGCGGATGACAGGAAGTGCTTCATGACTTTTTTGCTAAAAAAGAGCGACATGTCAGCACAAACGAGAACCGGAGAATGTGAAATACATGTTGACAAAATATAGGGTTTATCAATAAACTTTACCACGATTTTATGTCCCGTCCTCGGTACCAAATCCCAGCAGTATTTGCGTCTTTTGCTCAATAAGAGTAAAATGTGCCACGTTTCAGGCGCGGGGTGGAGCAGCCTGGTAGCTCGTCGGGCTCATAACCCGAAGGTCGTCGGTTCAAATCCGGCCCCCGCAACCACTTTCCCATTGAGTACTTTTTCAAATATACTGTGAGGACCTGGTCCTTCGTATCCGAATTTGAAAGAATTCTCCTGGAAGGTGTTCCAGATCGCAGTTGCGATCGCAGGGTTCAGTTATCTAAAACCCCGATTTATCGGGGTTTTTTGTTATCTGACTTCAGAATAACTGGGCTATACGCCCTTTTTTTATGTCTTGGGGGTGGGTTTGTCCACATTAGAGCAAAAATTAACAGAGATGCTCACGGCGCCGGTTGAAGCGCTTGGCTTTGAGCTGGTCGGCATCGAATTCATTCGCGGTCGCACATCCACACTGCGCATCTATATTGATAGTGATGATGGCATCAATGTTGATGATTGTGCTGATGTGAGCCACCAGGTCAGCGCTGTCATGGATGTCGAAGATCCAATCACCGTAGCTTACAACCTGGAAGTGTCTTCACCTGGTCTCGATCGCCCGATGTTTACCGCCGAGCACTATGAGCGTTTTTCCGGTGAGGAAGTCGCGCTGGTATTGCGTATGGCGGTGCAGAACCGTCGCAAATGGCAGGGCATTATCAAAGCGGTAGACGGTGAGATGATCACGGTAACCGTCGAAGGCAAAGATGAAGTGTTCGCGCTGAGTAACATCCAGAAGGCGAACCTGGATCCCCACTTATAACAGTCTGGATTGAGGTGAAAGGCCCCGATGAACAAAGAAATTTTGGCTGTTGTTGAAGCCGTTTCCAACGAAAAGGCGCTGCCGCGCGAAAAGATTTTCGAAGCTCTGGAAAGTGCTCTGGCAACGGCTACCAAGAAAAAATACGAACAAGAGATCGACGTGCGTGTGAGCATCGATCGTCGTAGCGGTGATTTTGACACCTTCCGTCGTTGGCTGGTCGTCGAAGAAGTCACCCAGCCAACTCGCGAAATTACGCTTGAAGCGGCGCGCTACGAAGACGAAAGCATGAATCCTGGCGACTACGTTGAAGACCAGATTGAATCGGTTACCTTCGACCGTATCACCACGCAAACGGCGAAACAGGTTATCGTACAGAAAGTACGTGAAGCTGAACGCGCCATGGTCGTCGATCAGTTCCGCGAGCACGAAGGTGAAATCATCACCGGCGTGGTGAAGAAAGTAAACCGCGACAACATCACCCTGGATCTGGGCAGCAATGCTGAAGCCGTGATCCTGCGTGAAGATATGCTGCCGCGCGAAAACTTCCGCCCTGGCGACCGTATTCGCGGTGTCCTGTATGCGGTACGTCCGGAAGCGCGCGGCGCTCAGCTGTTCGTCACCCGTTCTAAACCGGAAATGCTGGTCGAACTGTTCCGTATTGAAGTACCGGAAATCGGCGAAGAAGTTCTCGAAATTAAAGCCGCAGCTCGCGATCCGGGTTCCCGTGCGAAGATTGCGGTAAAAACCAACGATAAGCGTATCGACCCGGTTGGCGCTTGCGTAGGTATGCGTGGCGCGCGCGTTCAGGCGGTTTCTACCGAGCTGGGCGGCGAGCGTATCGATATCGTCCTGTGGGATGACAACCCGGCGCAGTTCGTGATTAACGCGATGGCTCCGGCTGACGTCGCCTCTATCGTGGTGGATGAAGACAAACACACCATGGATATTGCGGTTGAAGCGGGTAACCTGGCGCAGGCGATTGGCCGTAATGGTCAGAACGTCCGTCTGGCTTCACAGCTGAGCGGCTGGGAACTCAACGTAATGACCGTTGACGACCTGCAGGCGAAGCACCAGGCTGAAGCCCACGCGGCGATCGATACCTTCACTAAATATCTTGATATTGATGAAGATTTCGCCACTCTGTTGGTTGAAGAAGGCTTCGCAACGCTGGAAGAGCTGGCCTATGTGCCGGTGAAAGAACTGCTGGAAATCGACGGTCTGGATGAAGCCACCGTTGAAGCACTTCGTGAGCGTGCGAAAAACGCGCTGACCACGTTGGCGCTGGCTCAGGAAGAAAGCCTGGGAGAGACTAAACCTGCCGATGATTTGTTAAATCTGGAAGGTTTAGAACGTTTGATGGCTTTCAAACTGGCTGCCCGTGGTGTTTGTACGCTGGAAGATCTCGCCGAGCAGGGCATTGATGATCTGGCTGATATCGAAGGGTTGACCGACGAAAAAGCCGGAGAGCTCATCATGGCCGCCCGTAATATTTGTTGGTTCGGCGACGAAGCTTAATAAACTGTAGCAGGAAGGAACAGCATGACAGTTGTGAC
>NZ_JBJDNH010000082.1:0-8237 GCF_044900465.1 Klebsiella sp. NPDC088457
TGAGGCCATACAGGGTAAAGGCGAAAGAGGCCTGGGCCGGGGTAAAGCCCAGCTCCTTGATATAGTGCGACAGGAAAGCCAGCTCAAAGCCGTCGCCGGTCATAAATACGGCGATGGCGATGTATCCCCATAGCAGATTCAGCGGCAGACCGAACCACTGTTTATTATTTACGGACATAATAACCTCGTTTTCAGGGTACAGAAGACCACTCCGGTGCGGGCACCGGAGGGTTTTTATGCTTACAACGGTCGGAGCGGGCGGTTATTCCCGGATCAGCCGGGCGGTTTGCTGTAGCGCCAGATAAGCCTCGTAGCGGCGTTGATGCAGCGGCTGAACATGCGTCGCACAGCGGTAGGTTTTATCCACCCGGGTAAATTGTTGCATGGCTTCCGGCAGCGAAGCGCAAACCTGGCCGGCGACGGCGCCAAGAATTGCCGAACCCAGCAGCACCGGTTCGCGACACAGGGTGCTCACGATGGTCATCCCGCAGGCATCGGCCAGCAGCTGGCGGACCAGCGGATGTTGCCCGGCGCCGCCGCTGATGACGATGTTTTCGCTTTTAATCCCGCAGGCGCTCTGCGCATCCAGAATCTGCCGCAGGCCGTAGCCGATTCCGCATAGCCCCGCGACATAGAGCGCTATCAGATTATCCAGATCCCGCTCCATGCCCAACCCGGCAATAACCGCTTTGGCGTCCGGGTCGGCCAGCGGGGCGCGGTTGCCTAAGAACTCCGGCACCACGTGGAGCCCGGCGGCGAGGTTGACGGCCGCCGAGGGATCGCCCACCTGAGCCAGCACCCGGTCAGCGAGATATACCGGCAGCGGTACGCCCGCCGCCTGGGCCAGTTCGCGCGCCTGCGCGGCGGCGGGATGGAAGCTTAACAGCTGGTCGATAGCGGCGCCCGCCGCGCTTTGCCCCCCTTCGCTGAGCCACAGCCCCGGCACCATGGCGGAATAGTAAGGTCCCCAGACGCCGGGCACGAAGACGGCATCCGGGGTGGTGGTCATGGTGCAGGAGGAGGTGCCGAAGACATAGGCCATATTGCTGACCGCGCCATTGAGGACGCCGACGGTGCCGATGCCGCCGGCGTGGGCATCAATCATTCCGACCGCTACCGGCGTAGCGACCGGCAGGCCCATCTCCTGCGCGGCGGCGGCGGAGAGACCCTGACCGCAGGGGGTTCCCGGGTCGACAATACGTTGGCCGATACGGGCAAAACCGTCGTCGGCCAGGTCGCCAAGGCCAATCTGGCGGAAATAATCGGCATCCCAGCGCTTTTCATGCGCCAGATAGGTCCATTTGCAGGTGACGGTACATACCGAGCGGGCTAAGTCGCCGGTGGCGCGCCAGGTCAGGTAATCCGCAAGGTCGAAAAAGTGCCGCGCCTGCGCGTAGATATGCGGCCGGTTCTCCTTGAGCCACAGTATTTTCGGCGTTTCCATCTCCGGCGAGATCGTCCCGCCGACGTACTGCAGCACCGCATGTCCGGTGGCATTAATCTTTTCCGCCTGGCCGCTGGCGCGGTGATCCATCCAGACGATGATGTCGCGATCCGCATCCTCGGAAGGCCCGACGGCCAGCGGCGTCGCGTTTTCGCCGACCACCACCAGCGAACAGGTGGCATCGAAACCAATCCCGGCAACCGAAGACGGCGATGCGCCGGAGTGGGCTACCGCGGTTTTAATGCACTCGCACACCGCCTGCCAAATCTCGCGGCTGGATTGTTCCACCACGTTTCCCGCGCTGCGAAACAGCGTGATTTCCCGCGTGGCGTGGGCGAGGAGTTCACCGTTAAGGTTGAAGATGCCGGCACGTACGCTGCCTGAGCCAACATCGACGCCAATAATGGTTTGTGTATCGTCATTCATAAAGCATCCTTAAGCCTGCCGGGTTGAAGGGTCAGAGATCCACGCTGTTAGGCAGGATGACGAGATCGCGTACGGTCACGTTTTTCGAGCGCGTCACCATAAACAGCACCGCCTCCGCGACCTCGATCGGTTGCATCAGGCTGCCGTTCGCCAGCGCCTCTTCCATTTTTTCTTTCGGCCAGTCGTCGAGCAGGGCGGTGACCACCGGGCCTGGCAGAACGGCGCCGACGCGGACGCCATACTGCGAAACCTGGCGGCGGGTGGTGTGCACAAACGCCTGCACGGCAAATTTTGAGGCGGTGTAGATCGGTTCCCAGATAACCGGCACCACGCCGGCGATGGAGCTGGTGAAGATGATGTCGCCGGATTTTTGCGCGATCAGGTGCGGCAGCACGCTACGCACGCAGCGGAAGGCGGCGTTGGTGTTGAGATGGAGGACGCGATCCCAGACGTCCGGGTCGCCTTCGGCCACCGGCCCGCCGATATAGGCGCCGGCGTTGGCATGGAAAATGTCCAGCCCCCCGGCGAGGTTCAGAATGCCGGCCAGCAGGTTGTCGACCTGGTCGGCCTGCATTAAGTCAACCTGCAGGGCGAAGGCGTTGTCGCCGAGTTCAGCGACAATCTTCTTTAACTTTTCGCCTTCGCGGTCGATCAGCACCACTTTGGCGCCCGCGGAGAGCAGGGTCCTGGCGCATTCGAGGCCGATACCGGACGCTGCGCCGGTGACGGCGGCTACTTTACCATTGAGAGAAGTATTCATAGAGGATACGGAGTGGTTCATTTTATAATCCTTCATTGAGTCTGTTTTGGGCAGTCGATCTGGTCCTCGATAAGCATGGGCCAGCGTTGATGTTATGCACAAAATATTGTTAAGGTTTTGAATATCAGCATCATTTATTTCAATGCGCTGTAAATTGAGCGATGAGTGGCTAAACAGGCCATAGAGCATAATGGTTGCTCAATCGATGAAGCTAATGTTGCGCCAGCTTCATCGATTGAGCAAGTGGGGAAATTAACAGCGAAATGAATTTGTGACGCAAGTTGGGAAAATGAAAAAAATCACTATCTACGATCTGGCGGAATTATCCGGCGTCTCGGCCAGCGCGGTGAGCGCGATCCTCAATGGCAACTGGAAAAAACGCCGCATCAGCGCAAAACTTGCGGAAAAGGTCACGCGGATTGCGGAAGAGCAGGGCTATGCGGTCAACCGCCAGGCCAGCATGCTGCGCAGTAAAAAATCCCATGTGATCGGCATGATTGTTCCCAAATACGATAACCGTTACTTCGGCTCGGTTGCGGAAAGCTTTGAAGAGATGGCGCGCGAGCGCGGTCTGCTGCCGATCATCACCTGCACCCGCCGCCGCCCGGAGCTGGAGATCGAAGCGGTGAAGGCGATGCTCTCCTGGCAGGTGGACTGGGTGGTGGCGACCGGGGCGACCAACCCGGATAAGATCGCCGAACTGTGCCAGCTGGCGGGCGTTCCTACCGTCAATCTCGACCTGCCGGGTTCCCTTGCCCCTTCGGTGATCTCGGACAACTACGCCGGAGCGAAAGCGCTGACCGATAAGATCCTCGACAACAGCGTCAGGCGTTACGGCAAACTGGCGCCGCTGACCTTTGTCGGCGGACGCAGCAGCGATCACAACACCCACGAGCGTCTGCGCGGTTTTCGCGATGCGCACCGCGAGCGCGGTTTAAACGTACCCGACGAGAACGTGCTGGCCCCCGGTTACTCGAAGGGGAAAGTGGAGGCCTGTATGCAGGCCCGGTTCAGCACCCCGGATGAGCACCTGCAGGGGCTGTTCGTTAACTCGACGATTTCCCTCGAAGGGGTGGTCAGGTGGCTGGCGCAGCTGGGGTTAACCGGCACCGAGCAGCCGCCGATGGGCTGTTTTGACTGGGACCCCTTTGTTTACCTGCTGGGGCACGATATTGACATGGTGCAGCAGAATGTCCCGGCGATGCTCGAAGCGGTGTTTAGCATTATTGATTCCGGCGATGTCAGTCAACAGCGGGTCGAAATTCCGCCGCTGCTGATCGGTAGCCGCGACCCTATCTGAGACGCTCCCCGGCGGCAGCGGAGGCTGCCGCTAGCGCGTCAACAGCCAGCGGGCGGTGTGTTCATCGGTCACCAGCCCGTTGATCCAGCCACCTTTTAGCGCCGCCAGAATCGCCGGGCGTTTATATTCTCCGCAGGCCACCGCTATGCGCGGGCACTGATTCTGGCGAATATCATAGCTGGTGATCATCCGGTTGATATCGCTCGCCACCACGCCGCCGTCGGCATCAATGAAGCGGCCCAGGATTTCGCCAATCCCCCCGCGCGCGGTCAGCTCGTCCAGCTGCGCCTGGTTGATAAAGCCGTCTTTGAAGATCGGGCTGTGGGTGCCCAGCGGGCCGATGCCAACGAAAATCACATCCGCCTGCTGGGCCACGCCTGACACGTTGCGGAACAGGCGGCTGGTGCACCACATTTCATGTTCATCCCTCGTTTGCGCGTAGCGCGGCGCCGGCCATTGGTAATATTTGGCCTGAATTTTTCGCGCCAGCAGCAGGGGGACATCGTCGTAGTAGTTACACTGTCCGTCGGCGTCCATGGCGCTAATCAGGGCCACGCAGCGCGTATTCAGGCTGTCAAAGTCGATCCGCTGCATGGTTTTTTTCAGCGTCAACCCGGAGCCGATTCCGATGATCTTCACCTTATCGTCCTGCAGATAGCGGGCCATCAGCTGGTAACAGCCAAACGAGACGCTGTCGAGGGTGCTCTCTTCACTATAGGCGGGAACGATATTGCAGTCGATCAGCCGGTATTTTTCCTGCAGCAGCTGGGCGTAGTCGAGGCAGTTGGCCACCGGGTGATGCAGGCCAATCGAAACAATTCCTTCCTCTTTGGCGGCGGCGATCAGCCGCTGGACCACCGGCCTTGAGGTACCCAGCTGGCTGGCGATCTCGCTTTGGTTGAGACCGGCGATGTAGTACATCCACGCGGCGCGGACCTTCTGATCCAGCCTGATGTCATCTTCTTTACTCACGATTCCCTGCCTCACATGTGCGGTCACCCCGGGATACTCTCCCTGGCCGGCGTTAATTCGGCCTGCGACCCGAATTTTAGGGTATAGCCGCATTCTCGCTGCGGTTTAGCATTCTGGCAAGCTTTCGCTCTCTTCTGGTCATTTGTAATTTTATTGGGTGATTGCTCTTTTGTGATCTATGGATCTTATTTGGGTCAAATGATCATCTACAGTGAGTCACATCACTCAAGGAGATCAGAATATGAATCAGCAATTCACATGGCTTCACATCGGTCTGGGTTCTTTTCATCGTGCGCATCAGGCGTGGTATCTGCACCGGCTGATCGCCTCCGGCGATAAGCGCTGGCATATCGCCGCGGGCAATATTCGCCCGGATGCTGAACAGGTGGTGCAGGCGCTGGCCGCCCAGAACGGGCGCTACGTGCTGGAAACCGTCAGCCCGGAAGGCGAGCGCGAATACGAAGAGATCGCCTCGATTCAAAAACTGCTGCCGTGGCAGAAAGGGCTGCAGCCGCTGATTGCGGAAGGGGCGAACCCGCAGACCAAAGTGATCGCCTTCACCGTGACAGAAGGGGGCTACTACCTGAATACCAGCCATAAGCTGGAGACCAGCAACCCGGATCTTATCAGCGACCTGCAGGGCGACTGCAAAACGATATACGGCACCCTCGCGCGTATTCTTGAAAAACGCATGGCGGATAACGCCGGGCCGCTGACTCTGCTCAACTGCGATAACGTCCGCCACAACGGCGAGCGCTTTCACGACGGGCTGGTGGAGTTCCTGCAGCTCACCGGCAAACACGAGGTTATCGCGTGGCTGGCGGCCAATGCGACCTGTCCAAACACCATGGTTGACCGCATCACGCCGCGCCCGGCGGCCGATCTGCCCGCGCGCATCAAAGCGCAAACCGGCATTGATGATAAAGCGCCGGTGATGGGGGAAACCTTTATTCAGTGGGTGGTTGAGGACAATTTCCGCGACGTGCGTCCGAACCTGGAGGCCGTGGGCGTTGAGATGGTCGAGTCGGTTATCCCTTACGAAGAGGCGAAAATTCGCATTCTGAATGCCTCGCACAGCTGCATTGCGTGGGCAGGCACCCTGATCGGCCAGCAGTATATCCACGAAAGCACGTTGACCGATTTCATCTACGCCATCGCCGACCGTTACGTCAGCGAAGATGTCATTCCTTGCCTCGGCGATAACGGTATCGATCTCGCCACCTATCGCGATGTGGTGCTTAAACGCTTTACCAACCCGTATATCCAGGACACTAACCAGCGGGTGGCGGCGGATGGTTTCTCAAAAATCCCGGCGATGATCGCCCCGACGTTGCAGGAGTGCTACCAGCGCGGCGCCCGCCCGGAAGCGACCGCCATGCTGCCAGCGCTGTTTTTTGTCTTTATGGAGCAGTGGCACAAGGGCACGCTGCCGTATGAGTACCAGGACGGCATCCTCGATGCCCAGGCGGTACATGCCATGTTTGAATCCAGCGATCCGATTGCCCGCTATGCCAAAGACCGGGCGCTGTTTGGCTCCCTGACAGAACGTGACGATTTTCTGGCGCTGCTGCGCGAGAAGATTGCCGCCGTCTACACGCTGATTAAGTAAGAGGTGGCTATGTACTTAGGGATCGATCTCGGTACCTCGGAAGTCAAAGCGCTGGTCATTGATGAGAATTATGAGGTTGTCGCCAGCCATAGCGCGCCGCTGACTATTCAGCGGCCCCATCCTCACTGGTCAGAACAGGCGCCGCAGGCATGGTGGGAAGCCACGGAATATCTGATGACCATCCTGCGGGAAAAATGCGGCGATCGCTGGTCGGCGATCAAGGCGATAGGCCTCTCCGGGCAGATGCACGGCGCGGTGATGCTGGATAGCCACGGGGAAGTGATTCGTCCGGCCATTCTGTGGAATGACACCCGCTGCGCCGAGGAGTGTCGTGAGCTGGAAGAGATGGCCCCCGAACTGCATCAGGTTGCCGGAAACCTGGCGATGCCGGGATTCACCGCGCCGAAACTGCTGTGGGTGCGCCGCCACGAACCGGCAAACTTTCAGCGTACGGCAACGGTGATGCTGCCGAAGGATTACCTGCGCTACAAAATGACCGGCACAAAAATCTCCGACATGTCGGATGCGGCCGGCACGCTGTGGCTGGACGTGGCGAAGCGCGACTGGTCCGATGCGCTGCTGGATAAATGCGGCCTGTCGCGCAGCCATATGCCAGCACTGGTTGAAGGCTGCGACATTTCCGCAACCCTCGACCCGCAGGTGGCGGCCCGCTGGGGATTAAATGCCTCGGCGGTGGTGGCCGGCGGCGGCGGGGATAACGCGGTGAGCGCGATTGGCGTCGGGGCGGTGTCACCGGGGGATGCTTTTATCTCGCTGGGGACCTCTGGCGTCCTGTTCGTGGTGACCGATGCTTATCGCCCGGCGCCGCAGTCGGCGCTACACGCCTTCTGCCACGTCTTACCCAACCTGTGGCATCAGATGAGCGTGATGCTCAGCGCCGCCAGCTGCCTGCAGTGGTTCTGTCGTTTAACCAGTACCACCGAAGTCGCGCTGCTGGAGGAGATTGCCCAGCTTAGCGCGGAAGAGAAAGCCAATGCGCCATTCTTCCTGCCGTATCTTTCCGGGGAACGCACGCCGCATAACGATCCGGATGCGCGCGGTATGTTCTGGGGGATGACCCACTCCAGCCTGCGGGCACAGCTGGGCTATGCGGTGCTTGAAGGGGTGAGCTTCGGCATCAACGATGGACTGCAGGTTCTGAAGGAGAGCGGTACCCGCATTGAACGCTGCTCGCTGGTCGGCGGCGGGGCGCGGAGCCCGTTCTGGGCGCAGCTGCTGGCGGATATTCTCGATATGCCGGTGGTGACGCATAAAGGCGGTGAAACCGGCGGGGCGCTGGGGGCGGCGCGGCTGGCCTGTCTGGCGGCAGGGAAACCGCTCGCCGCGGTGTGTGAAAAACCGGAGGTCTATCAAACCTGGCGCGCCGCGCCTGAACGCCATCGCCCCCTGATGCAGCGCTATGCGCAATTTAAGGCGCTGTATCGCAACGACCTGAATTACCGACATCACGCATTTTAATAAGAAAAAGTCCTCCGGTGCCCGCACCGGAGTGTCTTCCCGTACCTGTACCCTGAAAACGAGGTCATTATGTCCGTAAATAATAAACAGTGGTTCGGTCTGCCGCTGAATCTGATATGGGGATACATCGCCATCGCCGTGTTTATGACCGGCGATGGCTTTGAGCTGGCTTTCCTGTCGCACTATATTAAGGAGCTGGGCTTTACCCCGGCCCAGGCCTCTTTCGCCTTTACCCTGTATGGCCTCG
>NZ_JBJDNH010000083.1:0-8059 GCF_044900465.1 Klebsiella sp. NPDC088457
AATGATGCGCGAATCAAAATGAACATCATCATGAAGAACGCGGTTTTCAGCGCGAACCAGATGAACGGAGGTAACCATGGGCCATTCCAGCCGCCGAAGAACAGCGTCACAATCAGCGCTGATACGGTGACAATCCCGATGTACTCACCGACAAAGAACAGACCGAACTTCATGCCGGAATATTCGATGTGGTAACCATCGGCCAATTCCTGCTCGGCTTCCGGCTGGTCAAACGGGTGACGGTGACAGACCGCCACGCCGGCGATAGCAAAGGTGACAAAGCCAAAGAACTGCGGAATCACGTTCCACAGATGCGCCTGGTTGTTGACGATATCGCTCATGTTGAACGATCCCGCCTGCGCCACCACGCCCATCAGCGACAGACCGAGGAACACTTCGTAGCTCAGGGTCTGCGCGGAAGCACGCATCGCCCCCAGCAGCGAGTATTTGTTGTTACTCGACCAGCCGGCGAACAGCACGGCGTAAACCGCCAGACCGGCCATCATCAGGAAGAACAGGATACCGATGTTCAGGTCGGCGACCACCCACGACGGACTGACCGGCACGATAGCAAAGGCCAGCAGCAACGACGTAAAGGCGATAACCGGGGCCAGAGTAAAGATAACGCGGTCCGTAAAGCGCGGAACCCAGTCCTCTTTAAAGAACATCTTGATCATATCGGCGACCAGCTGCAGCGACCCGCCCCAGCCGACACGGTTAGGCCCGTAACGGTTCTGGAACAGCCCCAGCAGACGACGTTCGCCAAAGCTCATGAACGCACCGCAGGTCACCACCACCAGCAGAATAACCACTGCCTTCAGGATGGTTAACAGAATGTCGATGAGATCCGGTGTTAACCAACTCATGCTTTCGCCTCCTGCAGTGTGTCAATACGTGCGCCGGTCAGTACCGGCGCAATGCCCGGCATCCCCATCGGCAAGCCCACCTGCCCTGCCGTCAGCCCCGCAGAAATCACCAGCGGCAGGCTAAGCGCCTGGCCTTCTACGCTGAAGGAGACCATCGCCCCTTCGTTGACACCAAGCTTCGCGGCATCCGCCGGGTTCAGCTTGATATACGGCTGCGGCATGCGGCTCTGGAAGACCGGAGAACGCTGCGACAGTTCGTCGCTGCCGAACAGATGGTAGTACGGCGCGATACGCCATTTCCCCTCTTCCGCCTGGAAGCTTGCCGGCACCGTGGTGAAATAATCCAGACCGCTGGCAGACGCCTCGATCAGACGTACGCCCGGATCGCCATGGCGCAGTTTACCGCCCACTTCGTCCTGGAATTTATTCCACGCCTGCGGGGAGTTCCAGCCCGGCGCCCAGGCAAACGGAATTTGCGAACGCGGCGCGGACGGCTGGTTGTTCCCTTCCATCGAGAAGGCGAACATGGTGTCTTTATCCTGCGGCTGACGCGGTTCATGCACGCTGATGTTAGCGCGCATTGCCGTGCGGCCGCTGTAGCGATGCGGCTCACGCGCCAGTTTCTGGCCCCGGATACGGAAGGTCGCGTCCGGCGCGGCATCTTTAATGCCTGCCAGCTGCGGCAGTTTCGCCACGACGGCATCAATCACGTGGTCCAGCTGCGTCCAGTCAACCTGACGGTTGTCGACGGTGCTGTGCAGCGAGTGCAGCCAGCGCCAGCTTTCCAGCATGACGGTATTCGCATCGTAGTAAGCCGGGTCGTAAACCTGGAAGAAACGCTGTGCGCGGCCTTCGTTGTTGACCACCGTCCCGTCGCTTTCGGCGAAACTTGCCGCGGAAAGCACCAGATGCGCTTTGTCCATAATCGCCGTGCGCTGGTGATCAACCACCATCACCAGCGGCGCTTTGGCCAGCGCAGCGTCTACGCGCTCGGCAGAAGCGTGGCGGTGCAGGTCGTTTTCCAGCACGATAACCGCATCGGCCGCGCCGGTTTCCAGTTCGCTCAGCGCCTCTTCCAGAGAGCCGCCGCCGATCAGTCCCAGGCCAACGCTGTTCACCGCCCGGGCGACCATGGTGACGCCGACGTCGATACCGCGGCCCTTCAGCGCTTTGGCCACGTTGGCCGCCGCCTGAATAATCTCAATGCTGCCGGCGTTAGTCCCGGAGACAATCAGCGGTTTCTTCGCCCCGGCCAACGCCTGGACGATTACATCGATTTTGCCTTTCAGATCGTTGCTCAGTCCGTCCACCGCCGGCGCGCTGTCATCCAGCGCATGCGCAATGGCAAAGCCCAGGCGCGCCTGGTCTTCAACCGGCGCGCGGTAGGTCCACGCGGCGACATCGTCGAGACGGGTGTCATCGATATTGGTGACAAACAGCGGATGCTTCGCGCGCTGACCGATGTTGAGGATCGCCGCAATCTGCCAGTCGGCGACTTTCTGCGCCGCGGCCATTTCACGCGCTTTCCCTTTCACCGCCTGACGTACGGCCAGGGCAACGCGGGCGCCGGTTTGGGTGATATCTTCGCCCAGCACCAGTACCGCATCGTAGGATTCGATTTCGCGCAGCGCCGGGGTATGAATACCGCCGTCACGCAGCACTTTCAGCACCATCTGCAGGCGCTCCTGCTCACTCTTCGCAATGCCGGTATAGAAGTTCTCAGCGCCCACCAGCTCACGCAACGCAAAGTTGCTTTCAATGCTGGCGCGCGGCGAGCCAATACCAATCACTTTTTTCGACTGACGCAGAATATCCGCAGCCCCCTGCATCGCCTGTTCAGCGTTAAGGGTAATCAGATCGTCGCCGCGACGTTGCACCGGCTGACGCGGACGGTCTTTCAGGTTCACGTAGCCATAGCCGAAACGACCGCGGTCGCAGAGGAAGTAGCGGTTTACCGTACCGTTATAACGGTTTTCGATACGACGCAGCTCGCCATAGCGCTCGCCCGGGCTGATGTTACAGCCAATGGAACATTGCTGGCAGATGCTCGGCGCAAACTGCATATCCCATTTACGGTTATAACGCTCGGAATGCGTCTTATCAGTGAACACGCCGGTCGGGCAGACTTCAACCAGGTTGCCGGAGAATTCGCTTTCCAGCACGCCATCTTCCGGGCGGCCGAAGTAGACGTTGTCGTGGGCGCCATACACCCCCAGATCGGTGCCGTCGGCATAATCTTTGTAGTAACGAACGCAGCGGTAGCAGGCGATGCAGCGGTTCATTTCGTGCGAGATGAACGGCCCCAGATCCTGGTTGCGGTGGGTACGCTTGGTAAAACGGTAGCGACGGAAGCTATGACCGGTCATCACGGTCATATCCTGCAGGTGGCAGTTACCGCCCTCTTCGCAGACCGGGCAGTCGTGCGGGTGGTTGGTCATCAACCACTCCACCACGCTCTCGCGGAACTGCTTCGCTTCGCCGTCGTCAATGGAAATAAAAGTGCCGTCCGATGCCGGTGTCATACAGGACATCACCAGGCGACCACGCGTGTCTTCCGCGTTTTGATATTGCTTCACCGCACACTGGCGGCAAGCACCGACGCTGCCGAGCGCCGGATGCCAGCAAAAGTATGGAATATCAAGACCAAGAGAGAGACAGGCCTCTAACAGGTTGTCCGCTCCATTGACCTCGTATTCTTTGCCGTCTACATGAATCGTAGCCATTAGCATGCTTCCAAATTAAAAAATCGTTACCACTTCCTCTTCCAGATTGCCGCCTTCGCGTCGCCTGGAAGAGCCGGTGGAGACATTACCAGCGCGTCTTAAGCAGGTTCGGCTGAATCCCGTTGATAGCATGGGTATTACTGAACTGCTGCTTAATGCCTGCTTCGAATTCGTCGCGGAAATATTTAATGGCGCTCTGCAGCGGTTCTACCGCACCTGGCGCATGCGCACAGAAGGTTTTCCCCGGCCCCAGGAACCGACACAGTTGCTCAAGTGTCTCGATATCCCCCGGCTGGCCTTCACCGCGCTCCAGAGCGCGCAGAATTTTCACGCTCCACGGCAGACCGTCGCGGCACGGCGTACACCAGCCGCAGGACTCGCGGGCGAAAAACTCTTCCAGGTTGCGCACCAGCGACACCATGCCAATCTCGTGGTCGACGGCCATCGCCAGCGCGGTGCCCAGACGGCTCCCCGCTTTGCCAATACTTTCGAATTCCATCGGCAGATCAAGATGCGCTTCGGTCAGGAAGTCGGTCCCCGCGCCGCCCGGCTGCCAGGCCTTGAACTTCAGGCCATCGCGCATGCCGCCGGCATAATCCTCGAGGATTTCGCGCGCGGTGGTACCAAACGGTAGCTCCCAGACGCCCGGGTTTTTCACCCGGCCAGAGAAGCCCATCAGCTTGGTACCGGCATCTTTGCTGGTTGAAATGTTCTGATACCACTCGACGCCGTTAGCCAGAATCGCCGGGACGTTACACAGGGTTTCAACGTTGTTCACGCAGGTCGGTTTACCCCACACGCCAGAACTCGCCGGGAATGGCGGCTTGGAACGCGGGTTGGCGCGACGGCCTTCAAGGGAGTTAATCAGCGCGGTTTCTTCACCGCAGATGTAGCGCCCTGCCCCGGTGTGCACAAACAGTTCGAAATCGAAACCGGTGCCGAGAATGTTTTTGCCCAGCAGACCGGCTTCGGTCGCCTCGGCAATGGCGCGGCGTAAATGCACCGCCGCTTCAATGTATTCGCCGCGCAGGAAGATGTAGCCGCGGTACGCTTTCAGCGCAAACGCGGAGATCAGCATGCCTTCCACCAGCAGGTGCGGCAGCTGCTCCATCAGCAGGCGGTCTTTATAGGTGCCCGGCTCCATCTCATCGGCGTTACACAGCAGGTAACGGATGTTCATGGATTCGTCTTTCGGCATCAGGCTCCACTTCAGACCGGTGGAAAAGCCCGCGCCGCCGCGCCCTTTCAGACCGGCGTCTTTCACCTGATTGACGATCTCATCCGGCGCCAGCCCCAGCAGCGCCTTACGCGCGCCGGCGTAGCCGTTTTTGCTCTGATATTCTTCCAGCCATACCGGCTGTTTATCATCGCGCAGACGCCAGGTGAGCGGATGCGTTTCGGGAGTGCGGATCACTGTCTTCATTTATACTGCTCCAACAGGTCAGGAATCGCCTCCGGCGTCAGATAACTATGAGTATCCTCATCAATCATCATCGTCGGTCCCTTGTCGCAGTTGCCCAGACAGCAGGTCGGCAGCAGAGTAAAGCGGCCATCAAAGGTGGTTTGACCCGGTTTGATGTCGAGCTTTTTCTCGATCGCCGACTGAATGCCCTGGAAGCCGGTAATGTGGCAAACCACGCTATCGCAATAGCGGATCACGTGACGACCAACCGGCTGGCGGAAGATCTGGCTGTAGAATGTCGCTACGCCTTCCACGTCGCTTGCCGGGATGCCCAGTACGTCGGCGATCGCATAGATCGCGCCATCCGGCACCCAGCCGCGCTGTTTCTGAACGATCTTCAGCGCTTCGATGGACGCCGCACGCGGGTCTTCGTAGTGGTGCTTCTCGTGCTCAATGGCCTCACGCTCTGCCGCACTCAGCTCAAAAGCCTCGGTTTGTGGTTGTTGATTCTCGTGCATAATTAGCGGTCCACGTCTGACATAACAAAATCGATACTACCCAGATAAACGATCAGGTCGGATACCAGGCTGCCACGAATCGCCGACGGGATCTGCTGCAGGTGCGCATAGCTCGGCGTGCGGATACGGGTACGATAGCTCATGGTGCTGCCGTCGCTGGTCAGGTAGTAACTGTTAATACCCTTCGTCGCTTCAATCATCTGGAAGGATTCGTTGGCCGGCATTACCGGGCCCCAGGAAACCTGCAGGAAGTGCGTAATCAGGGTTTCGATATGCTGCAGCGTGCGCTCTTTCGGCGGCGGCGTCGTCAGCGGGTGATCCGCCTTGAACGGGCCTTCCGGCATATTATCGAGACACTGCTGGAGAATGCGCAGGCTCTGGCGCAGCTCTTCAACTTTCAGCATCACGCGGGTATAGCAGTCGGATACACCGCCGCCAACCGGCACTTCGAAGTCAAAGTTCTCATAGCCAGAGTATGGACGCGCTTTACGCACGTCGAAGTTGATTCCGGTGGCGCGCAGACCGGCGCCGGTGGTGCCCCACTCCAGCGCTTCTTTCGCGCCGTAAGCGGCAACGCCTTTTGAACGGCCAATCAGAATGCTGTTGCGCAGCGCGGCTTTCTCGTAAGAATCCAGACGCTTGGGCATCCACTCAAGGAATTCACGCAGCAGACGATCCCAGCCGCGCGGCAGATCGTGCGCCACGCCGCCGATGCGGAACCACGCCGGGTGCATACGGAAACCGGTGATGGCTTCCACCAGATCGTAGATCTTCTGCCGGTCGGTAAAGGCAAAGAACACCGGCGTCATCGCCCCGACGTCCTGAATAAAGGTCGAGATATACAGCAGGTGACTGTTAATGCGGAACAGTTCGGAGAGCATGACGCGAATCACATTGACGCGATCCGGTACGGTGATACCCGCCAGCTTTTCGACCGCCAGAACGTACGGCATCTCATTGACGCAGCCGCCAAGGTATTCAATACGGTCGGTATACGGAATGTAGCTGTGCCACGACTGACGTTCGCCCATTTTCTCAGCGCCACGGTGGTGGTAGCCGATATCCGGTACGCAGTCGACGATCTCTTCGCCATCAAGCTGCAAAACGATACGGAAAGCACCGTGCGCGGAGGGGTGGTTCGGGCCGAGGTTAAGGAACATGAAGTCCTCGTTTTCGGTCCCGCGCTTCATGCCCCACGCTTCCGGCTTAAAGGTCAGCGCTTCCATTTCCAGATCCTGCTTGGCTTTGGTCAGCTCAAACGGATCGAACTCGGTGGCGCGCGCCGGGTAGTCTTTACGCAGCGGATGGCCTTCCCAGGTCGGCGGCATCATGATGCGCGTCAGGTGCGGGTGGCCTTCGATATCAATACCGAACATTTCCCACGTTTCACGCTCATACCAGTTGGCATTATGGAACAGTTTGGTCAGTGTCGGCACGCGCAGATCGTTTTCAGACAATGCTACCTTGAGCATGACGTCACGATTGCGTTCAATAGAAATCAGGTGATAGAAAACGGAAAAATCCGCGGCGGGTAGCCCGTCACGGTGGGTACGCAGACGTTCGTCCATGCCGTGCAGATCGAACAGCATGACGTAAGGTTTTGGCAATTTCTTCAGGAAATCAACCACCTCCAGCAGCTGTTCGCGCTTGACCCAGACCACCGGAACGCCGGTGCGGGTAGGCTGAACGGTAAAGGCATCCGGCCCAAAACGATTGCGCAGTTCGCCGATCACCGGGTCATCGAGGTGATCGCGGGTTTGCCAGGCTGGTGCGGCGTCATGCGCATGTAAATCGGTCATATTGTTCACCATTGCAAAAGGTCCGTGGTGACTGCCGGGCGTGGCTTCGCGCTGTTGTAGATTGATTTGCGAAGTGTTGTGCCGCCGCCCGCAGGCGCAAGTTAAATCTCGTCCGGAGTCCGCAGATTGGTCACCGCAATGCGTTCGCCACGTTTACGCTCGCGTTCCGACTGCATGTTGGCGCGATAAACGCCCTGATCGCCAACCACCCACGAGAGCGGACGACGTTCTTTACCAATGGACTCCTGCAGCAGCATCAGCGCCTGCATATAAGCTTCCGGACGCGGCGGACAGCCTGGGATGTAAACATCAACCGGGATAAACTTGTCCACGCCCTGGACGACAGAATAAATATCGTACATTCCGCCGGAGTTGGCGCATGCGCCCATGGAGATAACCCATTTTGGCTCCAGCATCTGGTCATAAAGACGCTGAATAACCGGCGCCATTTTGGTGAAGCAGGTGCCGGCGACGACCATCAGGTCCGCCTGACGAGGAGAAGCACGCAGTACCTCGGCGCCAAAACGCGCAACGTCATGCACCGCAGTGAATGACGTCACCATTTCAACGTAGCAGCATGACAGGCCAAAGTTGTAAGGCCAGATTGAGTTCTTGCGGCCCCAGTTCACCATGTCATGCAGCGCATGTTCGAGTTTCCCCATATACACGCTTTTGTTGACTTCTTGCTCCAGGGGGTCAGTGACGATCTCCTGTTTCTGCAGGGGGTAACGGTCGTTCTCACCGTTAGGAT
>NZ_JBJDNH010000084.1:0-7960 GCF_044900465.1 Klebsiella sp. NPDC088457
CCAGAATCAACGGAATCACACCAATCCGAGAAACAGACCGCATAACAGATTAAAAAACTAACATTTTCACTAATTGTTACCAAGATAGTGAAAATGTAAGATTTATAAACTGTTAACCAGTCTGTTTCTCGGATTGGTCTGATTCCGTTGATTCTGGCCCAATGTGTGCGAGGGCCGGTGCGATCTGACCAGCCTGCGGCGCAGTCTTATCGGTCATCAACCATAGGGTGTATTTCTGTAAGCGTGGGTGCTGGGTGATTTTGCTTAAAACATTCCAGCCTGGGTCGTGATATCCGGCCTCAATCTTTTTAAGCGTGCTGAGTGAAATACCAGTCATATCACATAGTTGAGATTGGTTAATGTCTTCAGCTCGGCGTATTAGCTTTAGCTTCTCTTCAAAGGTCATTGACAGAGTTCCAAATTAGAACTAGATTTGCCCTCATAAAGGTTCGTTTATGGAACCTTTAGAGGAGTAAAAACCAGCCGCTAGAACGTTTTCAAACGGTTTAGAAAGGGCTGGATCTTACGAGATTAACACGAAATGAGCAGGGGGAAACGATGGTGAGCGCTAAAGGCGGCGGAGCCAATCGCAAAGGGTTCCGCCGTAGATATTTCAGGTTTGGGATTTATGTAGGAACGATCATCGTCGAAGAGTGATCAACCGCGACGGGCTGAAGGATGCTCGTCAACAATGCCAAATGTATCCCGGTACCGACGGGAAAACGAAAGGACTGGCGGCATAGAGCCATGTTCGTCGGCAACAGTTGAGTCGTTATAGATGTCCTGAATAAACGATGTGGAGTAATTGATTGCATGGTCTCTGGTGCCGAAAAGGCCAAGGTCAGTTAGAGAGCCACCTTCAAGGGTGCATAGCTCACACCGCCAACGCTGATCAGCTGTCTGAGTGATGCGCATAAGCAGGGAGTGAGGGGTATTGGGGTTGGGTTTGTGAGGGCGGAGAAGATCGCCATGTTCGTCAACCACCGGTATTGAAGAAAGCCCCAAGTGAAAGTTTTCCAGGTTTCTAATGGCGTCAATGAAGCTATCAAAGAACTGACTTTTAAAGATAATTTCATCTCCGATATCGAGTTTCCAGCAATACGATTTCGGATTGGTCTTGTTACGAATAAGGGTGAATTTCATATGAGAGGCCTCAAGTCCGCAGATTTTTACGTTGACCGTGTACTAGAAGCGTCAGAAGCCATGCTGTATGCGTTAAACCACTACTCCTACCGTGAGGCAATGGATGTGCTTGACTGGATTCGCAAAAGAATAGAGGAGGATGCAGTTATCAAACTCTCTCACAGGTGTGCTGTTGAGCACGATCCTAGCTTTCCTGTTCGGGTAGCGCCGAGAAGGAAGTTTATTTATTCCATGCCAAATAAGCCCATTGATCCAAAAATACCTCGCTGAGAAGGGATACGCCGCGCAGGACTTGTGTCGCAGCAACATCCTAGCACGGCAACCATGCGCCGGGGCATGGTTAAAAATCCCGGCAAATTCAACTTATGAGGAGATTTTATGGAAGCCCAGGACTACACAATCAAGTATCCGCTTGACGCCGTCCACGTCGAAAAGTTCGCCGAGCTAATCGGCAAACCGAAGACCGCAGTAGAGGAAATGATCAAGGCTAGAAAGCTGCCGGTTATTGAGTTGCGCGACCCCAACAAACCCAACGCCCGCGCAGGTGAGCGCTGGGTTTATATCCCCGAGTTTAATCGCGCAGTGCGCGAGGCGTACTACAACCGCCCGGTAGAGCAGCGTGATGCTTGGTTGCTGTGGATGGGGCTTTAATGCGAACCGCTTCAGGGAGCAGGTCTATGAAAAGTGGGAACGGCGGGGCGGTATCGCAGTTGAATAGTAAAACCAGCCTTTATCGTGGCTTTACTATTCTGAAGCTCCCGCGCAAAAAACCATATAGCCGCCAGCGGTATCAGGTTACGCATGGCGGCCATTACTTCGGAATTGATTTTGCGTTAGCTGAAGCCTGCAAAACGATAGACCGAATTATGAATAACAAACGTTTCACGATTCATTAAATAGCCGAGACAGAAAATGAAAAGAGAATACGCCGACAAAATTAACTCACTGCTGCAATGCTTCCATTTCAATAAAGAGTTTCTGGAATGGAACCACGATTATTCACATCAACTTTTACGCCACGGCGTGTCCCACCTTTATCACTTCGCCATGCTCCAGGGCGAAAATGATGAAGCCACACTGGAAGAACTCCGCAACATTATTATCTCGATCACCAATGGCGATATCCCGAAGCCATACGACCTGTCATCAATCGACGATGATCAGCCAAAACCGGAAGGTAAGACCCTTATGTTTATTCAGCCTGCTGCCGTATCCATCGAGGCGACACCAGAAATGATTCACCAGCTTAAGCAGGTGATGGCAGCCGTCCCGGCAAAACTAAAGGGCCCATCCCTCTACAGCCGATAAGCGGGGCACACCATGTTCACCGAAGAGAAGACTTCATGGGCACAGGAAATGCTGATCCGCGAGGCAGTGGAGAGCGCCAGGCAAGGCTTTACGGTACAGCTTAAAAACGGCGCCCGTATTATCGTACCCGCGAATGATTCGTCAATTGACTTAATTATTCACGGTTTAGAAAAATCAATTCGCGGAGATTATGAACGCGATCGCCTGACGTTTATAGATTTTATGTATTACTGGCACGAAAGGATATTTAAGCAGGTTAAACGAAAGAAAACCGCGCCCTAACCACTAATTAACCAGCGTTAAAAATAACGGCATTCATTTTGCCGGGGATTCGTTTTGCCTTTTTCAGGAGGTCGCATGTCGATCACGTCAATAAAACTGGATGGCGGAATTAGCGATCCAGAGTTTGTGGAAATAAGCGCCAACGCTCGGAAGCACGAACGCGCCCACCTTCTGGGCCTGCTGCGTATTTTTGTCGGCCAGCTGAAAAAGGAAAGCGCAACACCGGAAGAGATTTATTCATCAGTCGAGCGGTGGATTGATAACCGCGAATTACCAATCAGCGAGGGCAACAAATAATGAATCATTTAATGGTCGATTTGATAAACGTCAACGAGCAGTCGTCTTC
The DNA here is from genome assembly GCF_044900465.1 of Klebsiella sp. NPDC088457. Taxonomy (NCBI): domain Bacteria; kingdom Pseudomonadati; phylum Pseudomonadota; class Gammaproteobacteria; order Enterobacterales; family Enterobacteriaceae; genus Klebsiella; species Klebsiella sp. NPDC088457. Next base: position 3,080 of record NZ_JBJDNH010000084.1, read on the forward strand.
CCTTCTGTGCGCCATTGAAGCCGTATTCTTTGAGCCGTCAACGGGTCAGATCGGGAAAAGCTTTTACTCTCCGATCGATATCCGGAAGGCAGCAGACTTGATCGGCGTTGATACCGCTTTTGAGTGGATGAAAAAGGATTCCCACTGGCGCGCTGAATTAATGAGCGCCACCGAGGCTGAAGCAGATGTGATGTACGGCTTGGCGGACTTCATTGCCGATAACACCGAGCATCGGTTCGATAGTTTATTTGTGTGGTTCAAGGATACCCCGGAAAAGCTGGCTTCATTGCGGCATGCCATCGCGCGTAAGAATGTGTCCAGCATCATCCCAATGTTTAGCATCTTCCCCGATGGTACAAAATTCCGCTGCATTCGCTCTCTTCTCGATCTTGCCGCCGCTACTGGCTACGCCCCTCATGCGCGTAAAGCCCTTGCGCGATACACCCTGACCGACGCCGTCTATCAGGCTGAACAGGTGTGCGAGATCTGGCAGCGCCTGACCTCCCCACACCTCGAATCACTCTGAGGGCATGGCAATGATTAAATCACCAATCAAATGGGCCGGCGGCAAAACCCGCGTGATGCCGCACCTGCTTAAGCACCTGCCGAAAGCTGATTGCCTTATAGAGCCATTCGTTGGCAGCGGTACCGTATTTATGAATACGGATTACCGCCGCTACGTTCTCTGCGACAGCAATCGTGCGCTGATCAACTTCTTTCGCGTGCTGACCTCCGAGACTGAGCGGCTGATTAGCACTGCACGCGGAATGTTCCTGGGTGGCAATAACGAAGAACGGTATTACAGCCGCAGAGAGCTATTTAATTCGATGCAGTGGAGTGACACGGGTAAGCCCGATGCCGCCTTGCTGTATGCCGCTTTGTTCCTGTATCTGAATCGCCATAGCTTTAACGGGGTATATCGCGTCAATCAGAAGGGTGAACATAACGTCCCGTTTGGGAAATACGTAGCACCTTACTTTCCGGCTGATGAGATGCGCCGCTTTGCCGAAAAGGCCAACGACACAAACGCGATTTTCCAATGTGGTGATTTTCGTCACACCATCCCTGACGTCACGCCACTGGCATATGACGCAGTTATTTACTGCGACCCCCCCTACATCCCGGCCAGCAAAACCGCCAACTTCACCGCCTACGGCAAGCCCTTTACCCTGGACGATCATCGCGCCTTGGTTGCAACCCTGCTCGATGCTCATCGCCAGCATGGCGCCCGCTCGGTTATCTCAAACAGCGATACGCCGGAAACACGCGAGATCTATTCCGCTTTCAATCTCCACGCCTTCAGTGTCCGCCGCTCTGTCAGCGCCAAAAGCCGCGACATGGCTGGCGAGGTTATTGGCGTGCTTCCTGATTCCGTCGATTGCTACACGCGCAGCTGCGCCAGCTGCGCCAGCTGCGAAGACGTCGAGGAATGTTTAGCGCCGACAGCGATTTGGATCGGGATTGATATGGCCGCCGGCTTCGATAACGGGGAGCCATTCTGATGAGCCAGATTGATGCCGTTGTTACTCGGGTGATCGAGTACTGGCCGATTAGCGACTTCTGGATGGTGGAAGTGGAGGTGATGGTCGATGGCCAGTACCTCCGCACTGATATATCCGCGAGCACAAAACGTGAGGCCCGCGCTATTCAGCCTGGCGACACCGTACTGATACCGGTTGTGAGTCTGGATAGCGACTTTGCCGATGAAGACGAATTGCCATTTTGAGGCGCCGCAAATGAACGAAGAAACCAATTACCGCCGGTTCTGGCGCAATACCGTGATCTGCTGCGTGCTCTGCCTGCTGTTTTTCTGGGCTCCGTCAGCCATCGCTACTTTTTACATCTTAAGAATGATCTGGGGGGGGTAAGGCATGTTTGCGATCGCCGTTGATGCGAGGTGTCTTGCAGAAAACACCTTCAATTTGATTTCCATGTCCGGTGGGAAAGACTCGCTAGCGCAATGTTTGTATGCCGTAGAGAACGGCGTGCAGCATGAGCGGGTGTTTGCTGATACCGGCCATGAACACCCACAAACTATGGAGTACCTCGATTACCTGGAGCAAAAGCTAGGCCCGATTCGCCGTGTAAAAGCTGACTTTACTCGTCAGATCGAGGGTAAGCGTAAATTTATTGCAGAAAAATGGCCTGTCTCTCTCGTTGAAGAGTGCGGCATGACCCCTGATGAAGCGGCGGAGCGTATTGCCCGCGCGCTCGAAATCCTCCATCCGACCGGGAATCCATTCCTCGACCTGTGCATGTGGAAAGGCCGGTTCCCGAGCACTAAAGCGCGGTTCTGCACATTCGACCTGAAACACGAGCCCGTGCGCACTCAGGTCGTGCTACCGGCACTTGATGAATATGACGAGGTTATCAGCTGGCAGGGTGTGCGTGCTCAAGAGTCGCCAGCGCGGGCCGGCCTGCCGATGTGGGAAGAAGATGCAGACAACACGCCGGGCCTGCACGTCTATCGTCCGATCCTCAACTGGCTACACGAGGATGTATTCGCCATCGCTAAACGCCACGGCATTAAACCTAACCCGCTCTACCAACAGGGATGCAGCCGGGTTGGGTGCATGCCGTGCATTCATGCCCGTAAATCTGAACTGGCGGAGATTTTCCAGCGCTGGCCGGAGGAAATAGCACGGGTAGCGGAGTGGGAGCGATTCGTTGCGGCCTGCTCCCGCCGCGGTAACAGCACCTTCTTCCCGTCGACTCATGACCCTCGCAGGGCAGAACGTCGCATAGACGTTATCACCGTTGACGGTTACGGGATTGAAACATATCGCGACTGGGCAATGACAACCCGAGGTGGAGCTCAGTTTGACCTACTGGCTGAAGCTAACGACAAATCCGTTTGCAGCAGTGTTTATGCAGGAGTGTGCGAATGATAGTTCGCCCTAATGTGTATCGCATAAAAAAAATTGAGCGTAGTTCAAATGGCCTTTTCTGGCTTGTTTACGTCGATGTGATCTGCTGTGGCGGCATCGGTCCAAAGGTCATCATTTGCGATTCAGAAATAGAGGCAAGCGCGATCTCGGTAGGTGATGAGGTGCGCCAATGACCGCCCTGGCATGGAGCTGGAACGCCAAACGGCAGGCTATTAATCCCAGTGCCGCCGAAGATTTTGCAATTGAGTATCTCACTCCGAAAGGCGAGCGGAAGGAGCTAGCCTATGCGGATTTGGTCGATACCGTTTATCGCACCCCTATGCGCCCGCGCGAGGGTGCTGCGCGGGAAGCGTTTGATCGCAAAGGTCGCGCCCATTACCTGCGCCGCCGGGTTCAGACTCTGCCAGCGTTTATCCGCAAGCGCTTCTCTCTGCGCCTGGAATCGCTGGAGCGCCACGACCCGAAAGAAGCCGTGCGCTGGCTGTTTAGCACGTTTGAGCGGCACGTGTTACGCCGCATCGACGCGGTAAACGCTCAATACCTACCGCAGAGCGCTCTACCGGCGATCCTTGCGCCCCTCCGCGATGATTTTCACCTGCTACCATGGGCGGACAAAAAACGCCTGAAACGACTGGCTTATAAGCTCGCAAACCTGATGAAAAGCGAGTTTATGCGCGAGTTTGATTTCCAGTACGGGAAGACCGCCGATGTTGAGTTTTCCACGCTCTACGCATACGGCTACATCGCCAGCAAGGCTACGGCGCTCAATATCGCGATCCCAGGCTGGGGCCGGTATTGCGAAGAGGAGCTGGAGGCCAAAGAGGCGCTGCGCGCCGTTGCGCGTCTTCAGTCGGAAAAGTGGTGGTTAGGTAAAATCCGCCGGATCCATGACTGCTGGCGAGAACATCTAATGATCGCCGCGGGATACGTCAGCAAGGTGGCATCGCCGTATTGTTCTGATCCGTGCTTCAAAGAGTGGATAGCCCAGAAAAAAGCGAACTTCGAATACCTCCAGGCGATGGAGCTGGAAGACCAGGACACCGGCGAGCGTAGTTCTTTGCTCGACAAGGTCATGGGTAGCACGTCCAACCCTAAAAACGCCCGCGCCGAGCTGATGGTGCGCATGCGCGGGTTTGAGGATATGGCAACCGAAATGGGTTTGGTCGGCATGTTCTATACGCTGACCGCCCCGTCTCGCTATCACTCCACGCACGTAAAATCAGGCAAACGCAACGACAAATATCGCGACGCGGGCCCGCGCCAGACGCAGAAATACCTTTGCAAGGTCTGGGCGCGCGTCCGTGCGAAATGGGGCCGCGAGGGTATTCGAACCTTCGGCTTTCGCGTCGCTGAGCCGCACCACGACGCAACCCCACACTGGCACCTGTTGTTATTCCTTCACCCGGAAGAGATGGAATATGCAACGGCCATTTTCCGCAAGCATGCCCTGAAAGAGGACGGCAACGAACCGGGCGCGCAGGAGCACCGCTTTACCGTTACGCCGATTGATGAAAAATTTGGCTCTGCAACGGGCTATATCGCGAAGTACATCTCGAAAAATATCGACGGCTACGGCATGGACGGCGAGTTAGACGACGAATCCGGCCAGCCGGTCAAAGAGATGGCAAAGCGCGTGCGCGCGTGGGCGTCTCGCTGGAATATCCGCCAGTTTCAGCAAATCGGCGGGGCCCCGGTAACCACCTGGCGCGAGCTGCGCCGGTTAGGTAATCGCGAGCTGGTTCTACATCCCGAGATCGAAGAGGCTCGCGCAGCTGCTGACGCGGCGGACTGGCCGGGGTACAACAACGCCCAGGGCGGCCCGTTAGTGTCTCGCGACTGCCTGCGCGTTCGCCTCAGTTACGAATACACCGAGGAGGGCAATGATTATGGTGACACGGTTGCCAAAATAACCGGCGTCTATTGCCCCCTAACAATCCGTGAATCCGTCATTTTTACCCGCACCACAGATTACAAAATTGTGCCGAAGCGTAAG
>NZ_JBJDNH010000085.1:0-7755 GCF_044900465.1 Klebsiella sp. NPDC088457
TTAATTCTGGTACAGGTTCTCGAACAGGGAGGTGGCGGCTTTTCTGGCTTACGAATCCGCTAAGTAGCTAACCCCGGCGGGGGGAAGCCCCCGCCATTCAGGGGAGATGATGTCTGACAAGCCTGAAGCGCCTTTATGAAGGGGTTACCGTTCGCCGGTAGCCCCTTTTTCCTTCCCGATGCGACCGCACGCCTTAACTTTCGGGAAGGGCAGTTCCCCTGCGGGGAACAGAGCAGGGAGGTAGCCCCTTTTCCCTCCCTCTATTCATGTTAATGCTAATGTACGCATCCATTAGCTATTACCGGGAAAGGTTATTTTTCCTTGTTCCGTGCTGCACGGATGCCTGTCTGATAGTGCTTTTTCACACTTTCAATATCACTCAGGGTGGAGGCCTGACAGGAGTATGCGGCAAGACGGTAGCGGGAAGCTATTTCATCCAGGGTGGCAGGCGTATTATCGCGGCTGCGGTGCTGGCGACCCTTCTGCCCAAAAGTGGCAACAATTATTTCCTGGCTACCCGAGCGGCCGAAAAGGCGCATACAAAGGCGCTTTACAATAAGCGGGGTTAAGTCCAGATCGATGCTGTCAGCTATCTCAAAAATAAAACTCAGCATCCGGTACGTTTTATAGCGCTTAACTGCTGCGCTGAGGCGTGCGGCTCGCTGAGGCAGTTCCCACGAATCATCAGAATAACGCTGCAGTTCAGCCTGATAATCCCGGGTCAGATGTTCGATTGTGTACGTAAAGTTGCGGTAAAAGTAAGCGCGAGACTGTTCAATCCGGGATTCCTGAGCCATTTTATGCACCGGTTGTTAATGCTAATGGATGCATACATTAGCATTAATAATTTAATACGCGCATCGAAGCAGGCAAAAACGGTGTATCGTTGCTGCGGGTTCTTATGCAGCAACACGGGCTTTCACAGTCCGATTTCGAAAACGAGATAGGTAAAAAATCGCTCGTCAGCCGGATCCTCAGTGGTGAACGCAGTCTGACCCTTGATCACATGCGGGCGCTGGCAAATCGATTTCAAATCCCGGTCTCGATGTTTGTTGACTGATACCGGAACAGAGCAGGCGAAGAGGGCACAGATGAAAGAGCGAGACGTATTTAGTGAACTGCAGGAAGGCATGATTGCATGGCGAGAGTTTAATGCAGGGAATGAAACGCTGCGATCGCACAGTAGCTGTCTTAAACCTGCCGTCCTGCCTACGAGACGGGCAAAAAGGCCGCGCGCCTGCGGCGCCGGGAAAACCGGGCCGCGCTGACGCGCCGCCCGCATTTCCTTTCCGCGTCTTCCCTGCCTGCTGTCTGCCTGCTTCCTCTTCTTCTCCCTGCTGTTATGCCTCTTTTTAACCCTTAAAGGCTTTAAAAGCATACCCACACTGGACACCTTCGGCTCCCGGCCAGCTGCGCTGTCCAGTCGTCGAGCCACACTCCGCCAGGGCAGCTGCTTCGCACCTGCCGGGCTCCGCCGAACCCGCAGGCGGTTTCGGGCCTGACGGCTAGTGTCTGATGTCTGAGGTCAGGGTCAACGGCAGCGCTTGCTGCGACCGTTCCGGCCGCGCCGCTTTCACCGTGCCGGCGAAGGACTGCCGGCACTCTGATGGCGCCACGCCGTTCCGTCGTGTCGGGTGTGTTCATTCTCATCCCTTCCTCTGGTGAGTCATCTCTCGTCCGTTCCCCGGCGGCCAGCTGCCGGTACCAGGTGCCGGTCAGGTCCGCCGGCGCGGTAACGTTCCGCGTGCCCGCCTCCGGCGCGGCGCTCTCATTGATCTGCACTCGGACCGCAATCCCCGCATCGTGGCAGGCCTGCAGCCAGGTGGCGACCTGCAGGGGATCGCCTTCCAGGCGTGTCACCTGCCCGGCCGCATTCCACAGCTGCAGGCAGGTGGTGCCGTCAAGACGGATCACATAGTCGCCCCGGCACACCAGGTGCCAGCGATTGTCCAGCGCCACCGGCCGGTCGTCAGCCTCATCAGCCTGGACAGGCGGGACCAGGGGCAGAACCCGGACTGCCGTCGCGCCCTGCCGGCGTCCGTCAGCCCGACGGCCAGCTGCAGGTTCGGGGCGCGCAGGGTGCGCAGCCAGCCCGCGGCTTCCATGCGCCGGCAGGAGGCGCGCAGGTTCGGCCCGTACACCGGGACGTCCCCGCCTTGCTCCAGCACCCGCTCGATATCGCGCGTCGCCACCGGCTCCGGACGTTTTGCATCGAGGGCGGCCAGCACAATCAGCACCCGCCGCTGCAGCGGCGACGGACGTCGGGATTTTTCCCGCATCATTGTCCCTCGTTCCTCTGAGAAATGAGCGTTTTTAGCCGTTTATAGTCTGCTTCGACCCGTGTGGTGGCCAGGCCCGTGTGTCCGCGCAGCGCCAGGAGATACCAGAAGCGGAGGATGTCATGAGCCTTGTTCACTTCCCAGACATAATGGGTGCCATCCCTGCGAAAATCGCATTGGTTTATTTCCTCTTCTGCCATCTGCGTCATTTGCTCATAGCTGAGCGAAAACATCATTTCGTCATCCATCCTGCCCGCTCCGTCTGATAAAGTCCGGTTAAGTGAAAATCCATCTCATGAATGATTATTTATTTAAGTTGGAAATATCATATCAGATATGATTTTCATATTAATGACAAATATCACATTCAGTATTATTTTATTTTTATCGTGCAATTATCATATCCTTTGCCGGTTTTCCTCTCCCGGGATCCGAAAATTGTCTGAGTCGGATCCTGATTTTTCTGCATTAACAGACTCGTCGCTGTGAGCGGGGATCAAGAACCACGCCACCATTGCGGCATTGGACCTGTGAACAGGCACAGACTCAACTCGTCTGGAGATTTCATTTCGCAGATGAAGCCCACTATTATGAAGTAATGAAACGAAGCATGCTGGAGCTGAGCATTTATACTTTCTGGTCATTCCTGAAACTGAAAAGGTGCTTGCAGTTGAGAGGGGAGGTAGTTAAGGCCCCCTAAACGCCGGGGTAGTTATACTTGCCAAACCGATTAAGAATAAGAGTAGTATCTCCCTTTCAGCTTCACTATCAGGTGGTGTCCTGAAATTAAATGAACTTTTCCCTGACCAGTTTTTTTAAATTCAATTAAAAATCTGATAACATTTTGATTATTTAATTTACCAATAATAACGTTGTGAAATTAACTGTGTTGCACCAGTGCAACTTTTTTGCTCAATGATAGTGCGAAAACCTTGAGCATAACGGGCTAAATGCGTTTTTTTAATGGCACCATTCTTGCTTTATCTTTTTTTCACGCAATGGAGAGGTAATCATTATGGAACCTGCATTATGTCATTTTATGGCCAGTCATGACGAATATCATACAGATGAAAGTGCTTCAACATTTGGTATATTACAGACGCTCCCTGAACAAATCCCGTCAAAAGAACACTATATTGTCCCTGATCATATAGTTCAGGAATGGATAAGTAATAAATATGGTGTTCTGATTAAACAACTGACAGACAGAATCTCAAATAATGCACTGCGTAATCTCTCACGGGCAGGTCAGGACAATCCCTGTGATTTCCGCGAGATTATTACAGAAGTCATGACATCCCGGCTAATCAGAAGAGGGACCCTCAGCGCACAGGCTCGAGCACAACGGGTGGAAGATATTCAGACTGACTCCTCCGGTCGGGTGACGTTCTCCATATTGTTGTTACCTTTCCGGACACCGTCACCTCTGAAACATGACTCCTTATTACCGGACCTGGGAGAGTACTTCACCCTGAGTCTACTTTATGCCCTGGCTGACAGCTGCCGGCAGGTCCAGCTCCGCCTGTTTAACATGGCTCATTCTGTATCCGATACACTCCAGGCACAGGGTACTGATGCCAGGACATTGTTACGGCAAGACGGAGAACGTTCATCAGGTCAACGCGGTGAGGCCATGTCTCTTATTGAAGAGGCGTTGAGGCATAAATTTTCCGGGAAGGAGTACATTCGCCGGCGAAAATTCATACGCTCACTACTGCAGAATGACACATGCCTGAATTATGCATGCCCGGAACATCTCTCTGCATTTTTACTGCTGCTTTCAGATGTTGAAATGACTCCTGTACAGTTCAGGCACTGGATACAGACGGACATTACGCCGGTACATATTTATGCTGTTCAGGATGAATATCGATATCCGTGTTTCGATATGCTTGACCGAAAAATGATACGGGACTATCGCACCGATCTTCTGGCTTTTATGAAAAACGTCAATATGGATAATCAGTTACTGTCTCTTATCCGCTATGAAGATATCCAGAATAATTTATCATGGAAAACCCGGTTTTTTAATGATCTTGAATATTCCTCCAAACTTAATGCTTTGATGGCGTGTGTCAGCGAGTCTGAAGGACTGTACGAGGCAGCAGGAAGGGCGGCTTTTCTTACGACGTTACGGGAGCAGGATCCCCGTCTCCAGCAGCTATTTGAACCCCTTCTCTTTGCGATTCCCTATCCACTCCTTGAAACATATGCACGGGAGCAGTCGCTTAATTACGGTGAGTTTTACTGTCAGTTCATGAAAAATATTTATACCCCCCGGAAAGGAGATGATGAGTTATTAAGACGGGTGATCCTGAATCAGGTGCTGCAGGCGGTTGCCAGATACGTTGCAGCGTATGAAAGCAATACTGCAGGTAAAAATACGACCGGTTTCGATGATGTGCGTTCCCTGTTCCCGGAAACCCTGCGTATGTCGATACACCGTAAAGATGAGATACACGGGCATTACTCTGTGCAGATCTCGCCTTCCTCCTCCCGGGTCCCCTGGCATGGTGTGGCGGTTCTGGAGCCTACACAAAACGGGTTCCTGCTGGATGTACGTCTGGAAAGAGAGGTTCGCGCAGCCGGATATACCGGAGTCAGTCCGACCGGACGCGAGCAGTCTCCCCTTTTTTTTGTCCCTCCCGACATCAGCCACGAAGAGTTAACGCAGCGTTTAACCGATGATTCTTTCGCTTTACTGTCGTTGAGTTCATCCCGGTAGGAGGCCCCATGCGATATATACCAGGCAGGATCCCTGTGATACTTGCAGTCAGCAATCTGTTTTTTACCTGTGCCGTTTCTGTTGACCTGACAATTGCCACCCTGGTGGGCTATCAGCTGGCACCTTCTGGCGAGCTGGCCACGATCCCGTTTGCCCTCATTACTGTCGCCGGCGCGTTCTCGAGTATGTTTGCGGCCGGCATGATTGGGCGGGGAAAAGAAAAACTCGCGTTTATTCTCGGTTCGTTATGCGGTACCGTGGGCGGATTGCTGTCTTTTCTCGCGGTACTGAAAGGCAGTTTTTTACTCTTTTGTACCGGCTGCTTTCTTGTGGGGATCTATCAGGCTTTCAGTCAGTACTATCGTCTGGTTGCTGCCGATCACTCCCCACCGGAAGTGAAAGCGCAGTCAATTTCTCTGGTTATGATTGGCGGTGTTGTGGCTGCGATCCTCGGGCCATTGCTGACGATTATTGCGCGGGATATCCCCGGACTCCCTCGCTTTTCCGGTGTTTATCTCGTTGTGGCAGGGCTGGGTATCCTGTCTGCGCTTAACCTGGCTCTGTTCCTTGACCGTTCAGGAAGTCACTCTCCTTCACCGGGGACCCGGGCGATCCAGGGTGAATCACCAACCTGCCGGGAGTTAATGAACCGTCCGGATTATCGTACAGCCTGGTTTCACCTGGTTATTGGCTCCTTCGTCATGCTGTTTCTGATGACGGCGGCCCCTCTTTCTGTGACGCACCACCACTCAATGAATGACGGTGCGCTGGTTATTCAGCTGCATCTGCTGGGGATGTATGTGCCTTCACTGTTTACCGGCCTCCTGATACGAAAACTGGGTCTCACCGTTTTGTTGTACGCAGGGATTGCGCTCAACCTGACCGCTATCGCGGTAAACCTGTGCGGGGAAACGATGCTGGCATACAGTTTAAGTCTGCTTCTCGTCGGGGTTGGATGGAATTTTATGTTTGTTGGTGGTTCGACACTGCTCAGTCTGTCTTATCGTGATAATGAGCGAAAAAAAGCGCAGGGGCTGGCCGAAACCAGCCGTTTTGTTTTCTCCGCGATAGCCACATCCGGAGCGGGCGTGATTCTGGCCTTACTGGGCTGGAAGCTGCTTGGTCTGATGATGATACCGGTTTTACTGATATGTCTGGTATCCACCTGGCAGTACAGCCTGGCGATGAGGAGAGAAGGAGGGACGGCTTCACGTCCTGCTGGAGACGGTTCCTGAACGTCGTTCAGTCCTGGTTTTTTGAGAAGCCCCCTTCCGTAAGGAAGGGGGAGGGGCAGGTGACGGGCGTACCAGTTACTGGTAAATCTACCTCATAGGTACTCTCGACTCACATACTTGATTGGCAGCTATGAGCTGTAGCGGACATCCTAAGTATTCGGAAGACCTCTAAAAGTAAATGATTCGTTTTGTCGGAATGCTTACAACAGGTTTGTGTATACTACCCCTATCAATACCGGACTCACCGATAAGGTTTAGCACCAACGTATGGGAAGTTTATCTAAAGCATTACTCATATCGCTTATATACACGGCGATAGTGATTATTCTTGATGCAGTTGCCATCTACTATTTCAAGCTGAGCGCCCCGATCATTGTCGTAGTGACGACGTTTTTGATGTTCTGCATATTAGCGTTTGAATACGTGGATGCGACAAAGCGCTCAGAACGGAACTTTGCTGAGCGCCGGAAGAATCAGGCGCAGGGGGCGGCATTTTCGATGATGTGGGATACTCTGGATTCAGACGCTAAACAACGTTTTTACCAAAAAGTCGATGAGGGTCGAGAATCCAGCGATTTTAATTCCAGATACCAGCTATTACAGAACGAAATTCGATATTGGGACAAAGAGATAGAACGGCTACGGTAATCATCACCTCACGGCAAAGGTGGTGACCGAGATCACGATACGGTGATCATCAATTGTTAAATAATAAGAATACGGCCAGAATGAGAAATTCTGGCCGTATTTCACTTCTTCCTTGATGCTCTATCTGTTCGCTGTGCGCCTCATTTTTTTTAAAATTAAAGCAATTCATCAATATAAGTCATAATGGAACGAACCAGATTTATGGCAAAACGCGCATCGGCTTCATTAAGCAAAGTTTGAGTAGGATGGGCCATGCTATAATTGTTGCGCAGGTTATTGATCCCATGAAGTATTGCGGCAGATGATCTCAACATTTTAAAAACATCTTCATTTCTTCCATCATCAGGCTGGTCTTTGAGATGTGCAGTTATCAGGGAAAGCAAGCCTGGAACATTATCATTTGTACTATTGGTCGCAATTACATGGTTGGCACACATTTGTCTTAATGAAGCATGAAGTGTATTAGCTCAGACCCGATCTGACAGTTACCGGTTATTTATACAGGTATCTGTCAGATTACATCTGGTCTAAATTTTTCTCAGCCCAGATGCGCTTTCCATCAAGTAACGTTTCCATCGGCGTCCGCCCACAGCACATTTTTCCCTGATGGGTTCGCTCATTATTATAGTGAGCCAGCCATTCATCAAGATCCGACTGTAAAGTAACGAGATCGCCGTACAGCTTTTTACGGAACGTTACCTGATAAAATTCGTTCAGTATTGTTTTATGGAACCGCTCGCAGATACCGTTGGTCTGCGGGGACATCGCCTTCGTTTGAATCGCCACAGGTTTAACAGACACCTCAGAGTCATTTAAGATGACTTAAAGAGAGGTGCCCATGAGCGGTAAGCGTTATCCTGAAGAGTTA
>NZ_JBJDNH010000086.1:0-7694 GCF_044900465.1 Klebsiella sp. NPDC088457
GTCGGCATGGTTCGAGCGAGCAGATGCCACCGGCTGAATATGAAAACCTATATTATCAACGGCTCAGAAGTGTCTAGATTATCCGTGGCGATTCAGATATCCCGGATGAGCAGTTTCGATTTCGCCACAGGCCTCGTCATCACTGGCTTTACGCTCCAGTGCTGCGATCTGGCTGTCAGTCAGTTCAATTCCATCACGGGCCACTTTTTCTTCCAGTGCTTTCAGCCGTTTTTTGAAATTCTCAAGGTTATGGCGTAACCAGATAGAACGGACACCACTGCCGGAGATAAAAACACCCTGTTTACGCAGCTCGTTGCTGGTCCGGTGCTGTCCGTGTGCCGGGAAAGCGACGGCGTAATCAACAACAGCCTGTTCAGTTGCCTCATCGGTACGGTTCTTAAGGTTAGGTGTGCGGCGACTACGATTAATCAGGGCATCCACACCGCCTTCATCGGCCAGTTCGCGGTAACGATAAAACGTATCACGCGAAACACCCATGATTTTACAGGCTTTTGATACGTTGCTGAGTTCTTCAGCCAGATTGAGTAAACCAGCTTTGTGTTTGATGACGGGATTGGTAGTATGAATCATGAGAGTTACCTCGTGTTTTGTATAAGGATTCGACACCCATATCAAAACCGGTAACTCTCAACCTTTCAAGGCCATGTGTCAGATCAAGTAGCGACTAATACAACATCGTCTTACAGACTAGTGTCGGTCAAAAACATCTGAGCGGATTAAAGTTAAAACGCCTCGCTAAAATTCCTTGTTCCTTGGAACATGTATGCATTGCTAAGCATATCACTTCTGTAAAATTGTATTAATTCATTGCATCACCAGAGTTACTACCAAGTGGCTGTCTGCTTATAATTAAAAATTCCTCCCAATCATAATAGTTTTTACTTATGCACCTCCTATAAGTGGCTCAGTAATAAATCCTGGGAGGCCTTAACACGCTCCATTGCCACATAAGTTCTGAATCGACGCACGTTACCTCCATCAAAAAATAGTTCACGGGTGAGTCTTTCATATTCTTGCATATCTCTAACTGCCAGAATTAAAACGAAATCAATATCACCTGTTACATAGTAACAGTGCTGTATTTGAGGGCAATTGAGAAATCGCTCACGAATTCTATCCAATTCTTCAACAGCTTCATTCTCCACTGAAACGTTAACAATAATCGTGTTATTTACCCCTAATAACTCCGGAGATAATATGCTTTTATTATGGGTGATATAACCAAGAGCCTTTAGTCTCTGTAACCTTTTCGCTACAGCGGGAAGTGAAAGGTTTATTTTCTCGGCTATCTCTCTGACAGGAACCTGATTATCCATTTGAATTATATCAAGTATTTTTTTGTCGAACTCATCAGTTGTCTTAAGTGGTTTCGCCATCTGTGCCTCTCAATTTTTACACGCGAGAAAAATTCTCTCATTAACATCTAATTATGACAGCAATTATCCTACTGAGGGATATATATTCTCCCCATTACCTTGGCACTAAGGATAGAGAGATGCAACTCCATATCAACGCTTCAGATCGGCGGCTTAAATCCTACAACTTCGAGAAATATGTTCCTTTTGGCGCTGAACACCTAGGAGAAATAAAGGATTTACTGCAGTTTTTTGAATATGCCGAAACTCCACTATTCAGGTTAAAAGAACTGGCGAATTCACTGGGTGTAGCAGAGATCTATATCAAGGATGAAGGGCAACGTTCTTCGCTGCGAAGTTTTAAAACCTTAGGGGGGGCGCATGCGGTCATTCGTCTACTACTTGCAGTGGCCGAAGATGAGTTGGGTAGGGCTGTACCACCTGCCGAAGTTTACAGTAAGGAAGTTAGAGATGTTGCATCCCGAATAACCATCTCATGCGCGACCGATGGCAACCACGGTCGCGCGGTTGCCGCCGCCGCAGCCCGACTTGGCTGCAAGGCAGTGATATTTATCCATAAAGGCGTCAGCGAGCGCCGCGCCGCCGCAATCCGTGAACAAGGCGCAGAAGTAATCCGCGTTAACGGAAGCTACGACGACTCGGTGGAATTTACCACGCGCAATGCTGCAGAGAAAGGCTGGCACGTAGTATCCGACACTTCCTGGGCTGGCTATGAAACCATCCCAACTTGGGTGATGCAGGGCTATCTCCCTATGGCGGATGAGATGGTGCGCCAGATTGCTGACGCAAAGCAAAACCCTACGCACATCTTCTTACAGGCAGGCGTCGGTGGTTTTGCCGCCGCAGTGGCAGCGCACCTACACACGAGGTTAGGGAGACGCTCTCCTAAAGTTATTGTCGTAGAACCGGATAAAGCAGCCTGCGTGTACTTCAGCAGTATTAATAACCGCAATACTCGCGTTGAAGAAAGTGCGCCGACGGTGATGGGCATGCTGGAGTGTTATGAATCCTCTCTGGTTGCATGGGACATCCTCGAGCAAGCCGCTGAGGCATTCATTACTGTATCCGACGAAGATGCGCTTCGGGCGATGGCGCGTCTTGCGACGCCACTCAGTGACGATCCAGCAATGTGTGGTGGCGAAAGCGGAGGTGCCGGATTGGCCGGATTACAAGCGTGCGTAAACTCAGCCAGAGCGCGTGAACTTTTAGGGCTTGAATCAGACTCCGTGGTGCTGCTGATCAATACCGAAGGTGCAACGGATGAAGTGCTGTATTCCGAGCTGCTGAGTAAAGGGAGAGAACTGCTGTGATGCCGGAAATCAATGGCACCCGACTGCTGGAGCGACTGGACGCAATGGCGAAAATAAACGGCATCGGCGAACTGACAAGACTAGCACTAACTGATGAAGATGCCCGTGGACGTGACCTGTTGACGCAGTGGCTGAGTGATGCCGGAGCGGAGGTGTGGACCGACCGCATTGGCAATATTCATGGCTTGTACCGAGGCGTAAACGATCAACCTCCGGTCGGCACCGGCTCACACATTGATACGGTGATTAACGCTGGCAGGCTCGATGGCTGCTACGGTGTGCTGGCTGGTGTTGAACTACTTCAAACACTAAATGACTGTGGAATGAAGCCTTCAACTTCGATTGAGGTGGTCGCCTTCAGTAACGAGGAGGGAGTCCGATTCACACCGGATCTTCTAGGTTCTCGGGTGATGGTAAAAGATTTCAGCCTGCATGACGCGCTTAATGTCGAGTCACACAGCGGCGAGCGATTCGGCAGTGAATTGCAGCGCATCGGCTACAACGGCGAATCAGATCCCTGGCTGAACCTGCCGGGCAGCTTTATTGAACTTCATATCGAGCAAGGACCAGTACTGGAGTCGACGGAGAACCATATTGGTGTTGTTGAAGGTGTGCAGGGGCATTCGTGGTGGCAGATCGATGTGCATGGGCAAGCTAACCACGCGGGAACCACTCCGATGAATATGCGACGTGATGCGGGACAGGCGGCAATGCAACTGGCGCAGACACTTAACCACATCGCGGTCAAGGAAGGCCTACCAAATGTGGCCACAATCGGTAGTTTTAGCCTCGAACAGGGTGCAATCAACGTCGTCCCCGGCCACGCACGGTTTACGGTCGACTTTCGTGATGCCAATTCGGAGCGGCTGCGTCAGGCAGACATCCGTCTACATCAGACAGCTCACTCGCTGGAACTGGAGGGCTTTGGAGTTGAACTACGCAACATCTCCCGTGCTGATCCGGTTTTATTCTCAGCTGATATTTGCCGGGCAATTGAGCTGGCTGCAACAAAGAGAACCCCGAGAACACTACGTATGATTTCCGGTGCCAGTCATGATGCACAGATGCTGGCTAGAGTTTGTCCGACCGCGATGATTTTTGTCCCGAGTCGCGACGGCGTCAGTCACCATCCAGCGGAATATACCTCTGTTATCGAACTGACGCTGGGCGCGCAAATTCTTGCCGATACGTTATGGCAACTGGCAAACACCCCTTAATTCATAAAAAATCAGGAGCTTACTATGGAGCTGGCTTTTACCGCACAGGAATTTCAACAACGTATCAATCGGGTGCAGGCGGAAATGCGTCATCATCAGCTTGATGCGCTTCTGGTTACCTCTCCCCCGAATTTCCGCTACTTCAGCGGTTTTGACAGCCAATTCTGGGAAAGTCCCACGCGGCCATGGTTCTTCCTGATCCCAGCGGAAGGGCTGTGTACAGCGATTGTGCCTGAAATCGGCGCGCCCCTTCTGCAGGGTAGCTGGATCGGCACCACATTTAGCTGGCCAGCACCATGTCCGGCGGACGACGGTGTATCACTTCTCGCCGGTGCGCTGGAGAGTCTACCCAAGCGTTTTGGCCGTATTGGAATGGAGTTTGGGCGCGAATCGGTAGTACGCATGCCGCTGAACGATCTCTTTCTACTGAAAAAGCGGCTGACGGCCTTCGAGTTGGTCGATGGTTCGCCGTGCATCTGGAATATCCGTGCGGTGAAGTCTGCTGCCGAGGTGGATTGGATCCGCCAGTCCTGCAGCATCGTCTGTGACGCCTTCGACCACCTGCCCAATTATGCATGTAGTGGGCAAACCGAACGTGAAATCTGTCAGCGGCTTACCTCTGACATCATTCTAGGTGGCGCGCATGCGGTCCCATTTATGGCTGCGGCTTCAGGCCCCGGAGGTTACGAGCAAATCATCTCCCGACCTTCTGGACGCGAGATCTGCGACGGTGACGTACTGATCGTCGACGTCGGTGCGACGGTAAACGGCTACTTCTGTGACTTTGACCGTAATTTCGGATTTGGCAAAGTACCGGATGCTGCCCTGCGGGCAAATGAAGCGCTTTGGGATGCTACCGATGCAGCTATTAAGTTGGCCGTGCCGGGTGCAACCACTACTGATCTTTGGCGCTGTATGAATGAGATGCTGCAGAAGGCTGGTGCACAAGGCTACAACGTTGGCAGGCTCGGACATGGTCTTGGCTTGCAACTGACCGAACCTCCATCTCATATGCCGGGAGATGAAACTGTTCTGCGTGAGGGGATGGTAATAACCATTGAACCGGGCATGGAGTTTGCGCCAGGGAAAATGCTGGTGCATGAAGAAAATATTCATATTACCGCATCAGGGCCACAAATACTGACCCGGCGTGCACCACGAGAATTAATTGTTATTCGTTAACTGTTTAGTTGATATCAGGGGTTAATCATGACTTTCCACAATAAATTTAAAGTTAAAACACTGATGGCATTAGTACTCGTCGGTGCTTTCAACATAGCGCAAGCAGCAGTTGAAACAAAGCAGCCGGGAGTTCTTACTATTGGATCTGATCTGACTTGGGCACCTTATGATTATCTGATTGAGGGGAAAGCTGCGGGATTTGATGCCGACCTAATGAAACTATTATCAAAGTCTCTTGGTATTAAAACTCAAACAGAAGATACCCGTTTTGCTAACCTGGTTCTCGGCCTGACCGGACGCCACTTCGATGTGATCGCATCAGCGTTATACATCACCCCTGAGCGAGCAAAGCAGATTAGCTACATCCCCTACCTGAAAACTGGTGGATCGCTGATGACCTTGAAGGGCAGTGATTTTAAGCCGCAAACACAGAAAGATTTGTGTGGTAAGAAGGTGGCGTCACTTAAAGGTGCGGCATGGGTGCCTGCATTGAATAAACTCTCCACAGGATACTGTTCGGAAAACAAGTTAGGTCTCATTACTGTACAGGAGTACGCTTCCTCCCCCCTGGCGGCACAAGCGCTGTTGTCGCATGCTGCAGATGTGCAGTTTGACGATGCTGCGGTGTCGCAGATGTTGGTTACCCAGACCAAGGGGCGGCTGCAAATAACTTCGAAGACAATTCTTGACCCGGTGATTATCGGTCTCGGCGTCGCTAAAGAAAATCACCAATTGCTTACCGCGCTGACTGATGCATTGGAAGAACAAAAAAAGAACGGTAGCTATCAGGCGCTGCTTAAGAAGTATAACCTTCAGGAACCATCGGCAGACGAGATCGCCGCAGCCTTCAAAGGTTAAACACCCACCCCGGAGCCATAACTACATTATGGCTCGCACTTACTTTTCCGGAGAATGGGAAATGAACTTTGACTGGAATTATCTGCTGAGCCTGTTTGTTGATAGATCTTTCTGGCAGGCAACTTTGACGGTTGTCGAACTCAGCTTATATGCCTGGGTGCTGGGTATTATATTCGGTTTTTTTCTGGCATTGGCAAAGCAGTCTAAAAACCCTTTTATCAGCGGCTTCTCCCGCTTTTATATCTGGTTCTTCCGCAGCCTGCCACTTATGGTATTACTGATTTTCGTCTATAACCTGCCGCAGTTTTTTCCGGCAACCAGCCAGTTTCTCGGAAACCCTTTTATTGCCGGGCTGGTAGCCATGGTACTCAGTGAATCCGCCTATATCGCCGAGATACACCGAGGAGGGCTGCTGTCGATTCCCAGGGGACAACTTGAGGCCGGTAAGGCGCTGGGTATTCGCTATGCTGGCGTGCAACGGCTGATAGTAGTACCGCAGGCATTTCGTGTCGCACTGCCTACATTAATTAACGAATATATCACCATCGTTAAACTTACCTCACTAGTGTCTGTAATTTCACTGACCGAGATTTTGCTAGTTGGCGAGCAGTTGTATACGCAGAACTTTCTAATCCTTGAAACATTGCTAGCAGTGGCATTCTACTACGTACTAGTAGTTACGGTGTTTAGCTTCTTGCTTCAGGCGCTTGAGCGACATTTGGATATCGCACGGCGCACGCCCGGTATTACTAAAGAATTCAACGTCCCCCCATCACAGGTGGCGACACGACGCCGGCTGGACATTGAGCACAAAGGAGAGTTCGCCATTGAGCTTAAGCGAGGGCAGAAGTTCTATGGCGATAACGAAGTAATAAAAACCGTAAGCCTGAAAATCAAATGGGGCGAGGTAGTATCAATTATTGGACCATCAGGCTCGGGTAAAACCACGCTAATTCGCTGCCTCAATGGACTAGAAACGCTGAATAATGGCGCTGTCTGGCTGCAGAATGAGCCCTTCCTGATTGGGTCTTATGCCAATACTAAATATGATGAAAAACAGCATCTTCATCGCATCGTGCATGTCGGGATGGTCTTCCAGGGCTTTAATCTGTTCTCCCACCTTACTGTACTTGAAAACGTAATGCTTGCACCTATCTACCACCGGCATAATTCACGTATTGCCATCCGCCTACTCAGCCTCGCTATGTTGAAGAAGGTCGGTTTAGATGAGCATGCCAACAAATACCCACACCAGCTCTCTGGAGGACAACAGCAAAGAGTAGCTATCGCGCGCGCGCTGGCGATGCAGCCATCGGTGATGCTTTTTGATGAACCTACTTCTGCGCTCGATCCTGAACTTGTGAGTGAAGTTTTAAAAGTGATTGAGGAGCTGGCGCTTGAGGGGATGACGATGGTGATTGTTACCCACGAAATGAATTTCGCGCTAGGCGTCTCGGACAGAATTATCTACATGGAGAAAGGAGAAGTGATCCATGACGCTAAACCAGAGGAAATCCGACAAGGTAGCCAGCCGGAAAGACTGCAACGTTTTTTTGGGCAGGTAGGATGAACCAATAAAGATACTGACCTGCTCCCTGATAATTCACACAGAAGGCTGTTGGTAGAGTCTTAGGACGTGGTGTAAATTCGGCAGGATGGTGAGAGCCATCGGCTTATCCGGTAAGGTAATGGTTAATCAGACGATTATCTTAAAAGGAGTCAACCGATGG
>NZ_JBJDNH010000087.1:0-7604 GCF_044900465.1 Klebsiella sp. NPDC088457
GTTAACCTTCTGGTGACAATTTTTGATTTGAGGCAGTTAAAAGCGGATTGGCGGCGCCAATAATAGGCACCCGTCGTCGCGATTTTGTTGATTTACGCCGCTATGTCGTTTATTTGATATGGCACAATAGTGAAACTATTGCTTTCATGGAGTAAGGCTTGTGTTGGATAAATTGCGTTCCCGGCTGGTCCACTTTGGTCCGTCTTTAATGAGCGTGCCGGTTAAGCTGGCGCCTTTTGCCCTCAAGCGCCAGGTGCTGGAACAGGTATTACGCTGGCAGTTCCGGCAGGCACTGGAAGATGGAGAGCTGGATTTTCTCGAAGGCCGCTGGTTAAGTATTAATGTGCGTGATATCGGTTTGCTGTGGTATACCTCGGTGAATGAGGGGCGGCTGGTGGTCAGCCAGACGGCCGAGGCGGATGTCAGCTTCAGCGCCGATGCCAGCGATCTGCTGATGATTGCCGCGCGTAAGCAGGATCCGGATACGCTGTTCTTCCAGCGTCGGCTGGTTATCGAAGGCGATACCGAGCTGGGGCTGTATGTAAAAAACCTGATGGATGCCATTGAGCTGGAGCAGATGCCGAAAGCGCTACGCATGATGCTGCTGCAACTGGCGGATTTTGTTGAAGCGGGGCTGCGCAGCCCGCGGAAACCTGAACAGACATCGGTAGGTGAGGCATGCTGATTCGAGTTGAAATTGGGATTGATGCGCCGGGAATTGACGCGTTGTTGCGTCGTACCTTTGGCAGCGACGCTGAAGCGCAGCTGGTGCACGATCTACGAGAAGATGGCCTGATCACGCTGGGCGTGGTGGCGACTGATGATGAAGGGCAGGTTATTGGCTATGCCGCTTTTAGCCCGGTCTCCGTTGAAGGCGAGGAGCTGCAATGGGTCGGTCTGGCTCCGCTGGCGGTGGATGAAAGCTACCGCGGGCAGGGCATCGGGCGCCAGCTGGTCTACGAAGGGCTGGATTCGCTGAATGAGTTTAGCTATGCCGCCGTCGTCACCCTGGGCGACCCGGCCCTGTACAGCCGTCTGGGGTTTGAACCGGCAGCCCGCTTCGACCTGCGTTGCCGCTGGCCGGATACCGCTGAGGCGTTTCAGATTCGCCCTCTGGCCGATGACGCGCTGGAAGGGGTTCACGGGCTGGTTGAGTATAGCGACCACTTCAATCGCTTCTGAGGCTCTCCAGCAGGGTCTCGAAAGAACCATCTCCGGCAACGAGGCGCTCTTTCTGGCGCTTCGTTAGCTGCTTAATACGATACTCCAGTCGTAGTGCAAGTGAGTGGTCACCAACTTCCTGGCTAAACGCCAGCTGCAGCTCTCCTTTGCCACGCAGCGCTTTCGCTCCCTTGCCATCCTGGTGCTGGCAAAAACGACGTGTGACATCGGTGGTAATCCCGGTATAGAGGCGATTATCGGCGGTACGTATCAGATAGAGAAACCAGCGCACGGTACAAAGGTCGGTATGTTAAGGTGTGTGCACCATAACATACTGGAGAGTAAAGATGGATACGCTCGCTGCTATCAGCCGCTGGCTCAGCAAACAGCATGTGATTACCTGGTGTGTCGCCCGCGAGGGTGAACTGTGGTGCGCCAATGCGTTTTACGTGTATGACCCGCAAAACGTCGCCTTTTATCTCCTGAGTGATGAGAACACCCGCCACGGACAGATGACCGGCCAGCGGGCGCAGGTCGCGGGTACCGTCAATGGCCAGCCGAAAACCGTCGCCCGCATTCGTGGCGTGCAGTTCAAAGGCCAGATCCGTCGCCTTGCTGGTGAAGAGGAAGCCGCGATGCGCCAGCGGTATGTCAGCCGCTTCCCGGTAGCCCGCATGCTCCCGGCGCCGGTCTGGGAAATCCGCCCTGATGAACTTAAATTCACCGATAACACGCTAGGTTTTGGCACCAAGCTGCACTGGCTACGTCACCCTGAGGGCGAGTGAAGCGCGGTCTGGCGTGCAGAATTCCCCGTTTCCTGCATACTCTTGTTACCGCGGCGACTGCCGCTGAAGGGGTGATTTCTTAGGGGGGATAATGAGCCAGGTGCTAATAACAGGGGCCACCGGTTTGGTTGGTAGGCACTTACTTCGGATGTTAATCCAGGAGCCGCGCATTGCGGCAATCGCCGCCGTGACCCGCCGTCCTTTGACGGATGCCGAAGGCGTTTTCAATCCCCATGACCCGCAGCTGAGCGATGCCCTGGCCCAGGTTGTCGACCCGGTCGATATTGTCTTTTGCTGCCTGGGAACCACGCTACGGGAGGCGGGCAGCAAAGCGGCGTTTATTCAGGCCGACTATACGCTGGTGGTCGATACGGCGCTGACGGGGCTGCGTCTGGGGGCAAAACATATGCTGGTAGTCAGCGCGATGGGGGCCAACCCCCGGTCGATGTTCTTCTACAACCGGGTGAAAGGCGAAATGGAAGAGGCGCTGCGGGCGCAGGCGTGGCAGCGGCTGACGATTGCGCGTCCCTCGATGCTGCTGGGCGAGCGGGAGAACAAAAGGTCGAATGAAGTGGTGCTGGCGCCGCTGTTTCGCCTGCTGCCGGGGAACTGGAAATCCATCAGCGCTCAGGATGTGGCACGCGCCATGCTGTCTGAAGCGCTGGCCCCTGGGCGAGAGGGCGTCACCGTTCTGCCGTCGGCAAAACTGCGTGAAATCGCCGCACGCGAAGAGTAGTATTCTGCGCTTCACTCCATCACCACACCTTTCCTGGGGAATGCTATGACGGGTCAGTCTTCATCTCAGGCGGCATCACCGTTTCAATGGTGGAAGCCCGCGCTCTTTTTTCTGGTTGTTATCGTTGGATTATGGTTCGTCAAATGGCAGCCTTACTATGGCAAGGCTTTCACGGCGGCAGAAACCCACAGCATCGGTCAATCTATTCTGGCTCAGGCCGCGACCTCTCCGCTGAAAGCGGCATGGGACTACGCGCTGGTCTACTTTCTGGCCGTCTGGAAAGCGGCGGTGCTGGGTGTACTGCTGGGGTCGTTGATTCAGGTGCTGATCCCGCGCGACTGGCTGCTGCGCACCCTGGGGCAATCGCGCTTTCGCGGAACGCTGTTAGGCACGCTCTTTTCTCTGCCCGGTATGATGTGTACCTGCTGCGCCGCGCCGGTGGCGGCGGGGATGCGTAAGCAGCAGGTGTCGATGGGCGGCGCGCTGGCGTTCTGGATGGGCAACCCGCTGCTTAACCCGGCGACGCTGGTGTTCATGGGCTTTGTGCTGGGCTGGCAGTTTGCGCTAATTCGTCTGGTGGCGGGTCTGGCAACGGTGCTGATTGTCGCGACGCTGGTGCAAAAATGGGTGCAAGAAGCGGCGGTACAGCCGTCAACCGTGCCCGCTGGCGTTGAGACCGAACAGGGCCACTTTTTTGCCCGCTGGCTGAGGGCGCTATGGATCCTGTTCTGGAACACTATCCCGGTCTATATTCTGGCGGTGCTGGCGCTGGGGGCGGCGCGCGTCTGGCTGTTCCCACATGCCGATGGCGCGGTAGATAACACCTTATTCTGGGTGGTGGCGATGGCGATTGCCGGCTGCCTGTTTGTCATCCCGACGGCGGCGGAGATCCCTATCGTTCAGACCATGATGCTGGCGGGAATGGGCTTTGCGCCAGCGCTGGCCCTGCTGATTACGCTGCCTGCGGTCAGCGTGCCGTCGTTGATTATGCTGCGTAAGGCTTTTCCGGCGAAAGCGCTGTGGCTGACCGGTGGGCTGGTGGCGTTGTGCGGCATGATTGTCGGTGGGCTGGCGTTAATCTGGTGAAATCCCGGGCGGCGGCTGACGCCTTGCCCGGTTCGTCGCCCGGCTCAGCAGTGCGCGAGCCGGGACGATTTTCACACTTACTGGATATAGGTAAAGGCGGTGGTCACGCGAGAGACGCCGCTGACCCGGCTGGCAATATCTGCCGCCGCACGACCTTCGCGATCCGTGACCAGTCCCATCAGGAACACTTCGCCATTTTCCGTCGTCACTTTGACATTTGACGATTTCACCTGGTCGGTGCCCAGCAGCTGAGAGCGAACCTTGGTGGTGATCCAGGTATCTGAAGAGGCGGTGCCTAAGCCAATCGGCTGACCCTGACGCACTTCGTTAAACACTTCCGTGGCGCCTTCGACGCCCATCGCTATTTGTTTCGCGCGGGCGGAGAGATCTGCCGTCGGAGACTGGCCGGTCAGCAGGACTTTGCCCTGATAGGCGGTGACGTTAATCCGCGCCTGTTTCTTAATTTGTTCGTCTTTTGCCAGCGCGCTGTTGACGCGCAGTTCCAGCGTGCTGTCATCAACCTGAGTCCCCACCGTACGCGGGTCCGTTGCGGCTTTGGTGCCGACAGCTGCCGTTCCGACTACCGCTGCGGCAACGCATCCTTGTAGCAGTAGGGCAGAAAGAATGATGGCGAGGGGCGAGAGAGCCTTCATGTGATCTCCTTAATCGTCCTGGTGTGGAAAAAGCGTGTTATCAATCAAATCGCACAGACAGTTGACGGTGAGCATATGCATCTCCTGAATACGCGCGCTGCGATGAGACGGAATGCGGATTTCGACATCCTGCTGACCCAGCAGGCCTGCCAGCTCACCGCCGTCGTAGCCGGTGAGCGCGACGATGGTCATA
Source organism: Klebsiella sp. NPDC088457 (assembly GCF_044900465.1). Taxonomy (NCBI): domain Bacteria; kingdom Pseudomonadati; phylum Pseudomonadota; class Gammaproteobacteria; order Enterobacterales; family Enterobacteriaceae; genus Klebsiella; species Klebsiella sp. NPDC088457. Next base: position 4,615 of record NZ_JBJDNH010000087.1, read on the forward strand.
TCGCGGGTCACGGCGGCTTCAACGGCTTTCACGATGTCCCGACTATTGCCTCGTGTGGAGATCGCCAGCAGAACGTCGCCAGCGTGACCCAACGCGCGGACCTGCTTGGCGTAAATTTCGTCGTGCAGGCGATCGTTGGCAATTGCGGTTAAGACCACATTATCGGTATTTAGTGCAATGGCGGGTAAACCAGGGCGCTCTGTTTCAAAACGATTAATCATACTGGCAGCAAAATGCTGTGCATTGGCGGCAGAGGTGCCGTTGCCACAACAGAGGATTTTGTTGCCATTCAGCAGCGATTGTACCAGGGTCATGGCCGCACGGGAGATGGCATCCGGGAGGGCTTCCGCTGCTGCAATTTGGGTTTGAATGCTTTCAGTGAAGCAGGCTTTAATTCTATCGAGCACGGTATCCCTTAATTCATTTACGCTATTCGCCAAAGGCGTTTTTCAGCCATTGGATGTCGTTTCCGGTGAAGGCTACCACATCGAAACGGCAATCCACAGTGTCAAAGCTCCCATTATGTCGGGAGAGCCACAGACGAGCGGCGTGGAGGAGGCGTTGTTGCTTTTTCAACGTGACGCTGGCCGCGGCATCACCATAGTTTGCGCTGCGACGATAGCGCACTTCCACAAAGACGGTTACCGCGCCGTCGCGCATGATGAGGTCAATTTCGCCGCCCCGCTCACGGACGTTGGCGGCGATAAAATGCAGCCGCTGGCTCTCCAGCCAGCGACGAGCCTGGGCTTCCCAGGCGTCGCCGGTCTGTTTGGTTAGTTGGCTGCGACGATCTGTCCGTGCTGGTACTTGAGCCATGACATTTTCCTGTTGATCACGCAGTCCTGCGTGGCCGTCAGATCGCCGGTATTACCGTTCAGCGCAAAGCCCGGGGTCTGGCGCATCTGGGAGAAATGGTTGGCCAGTGACCAGGCATCGGCGCCCATCGCATACAGGCGCGCCAGCGAATAATCGTTACGTACGGCGGACAGCGCCTGCTGCATCAGCGCCGGGTTGCTGCCGGCCAGCATCGGGATCTCGCTATACTGTAACCCTTCCATCTCCAGACGAAAATCCGGACCTGAGGTACCCTGGGCACTCCGGGAACTGGCATACAGGGTGACATTGCTTTGGCTCCCGTTGCGTAGGGCAATCATCGGTTTGATGTAGGCAATCTGCTCCGGGGTGGCGAGGATCCAGGCCGCATCGACGCTACCTGCGCTGCTGATGGGGGCATCTTCCTGATTACCGGAGACGCTATCCTGGGCCTGCGCGGACGGCAGCGTAGAGACCGGGGTGCCGGTCAAGGAGATGCCGCTGTTGACGCTGGATCTCAGCTCAGAAGTGGAGCCGAAACGCTGCTGCAAAACGGTACCGCCGCCCAGCTTTAACCACTCGTTGGAAAAGGCGCTAACAACGCGATCGCCGAGCGTCCCGCGAGGCGCCAACAGCAGCGGCGTTTGTTTGCCTTGCTCGTGAATGTGGTGCGCCGCATCGCGCGCTTCGTCTTCTGGCGACAGGGCGAAATAGCAAATATTGGCGCGGTTCTCAACTTTCTCCGGCTGGTTCAGCGCCAGGACGTTTAGCGAAGTATTGCTCTTGATGACATCCTCGACGTTATCTTTGAGCAGCGGGCCAACGACGATAGTCGCCCCGTCCTGTTGTACCTGCGCTAACAGCTGGCTCATCGGCTGCGTGGTGGTGTCGTAGATTTTCAGTTCCGCAGCGGGGTTTGCCGGCGTAGCGGCCACCGTTTGAGCCTGCGGCGCGGTCACCGGTGGTTGCGCGGTTGTCGCTGCGCTGTCGCTGGCGGCGGCCGGATCCGGCGTTGTCGCGGCCTGAGTTTCCGCTGGTGCGGTAACCGCTGTCGGAACGCGATCGGCCGCAGGGGTCTGCACCGGCGCCTGTGCGGCATTGGCCGAGGTCAGATCGCCTACTTCAGCCTGTGAGGGGCTCACCACGTCGTTACTGACAACGTTAGCCGCCTGGGCGACCTGAACAGGAACGGCGCTACCGGCAACGGCAGGCGCGCCGTTTTTCGCCGCTTCAAAACCTTGCTGAATCGTCCGGCCAAATACCGCCGCCTGACCGTTTAATGGCAGCAGCAGGGCGATTTTATTGGTCGATGCCGGTTTATAATTTTGCATATTCACCAGCGCCGTTGGCAGCATTTTGGCCCCCGGATTTTGCGGGTAGCGGGTCTGCCAGTCTTTTACCGCGGCTTTCAGCAGGGCGGGATCGTTACGGTTGTCGAACCACATACGCTGCAGATCCAGCCAGCCTTGCAGCACGTTTTCATCGGCATTGATGACCAGCGCGTTGGCCTGCTCCTGGGTCATGGCGGTGAGCGCTTTCCACGTCGCGTCGATATTCTGTTGCTGCTGTTTCGGCTGGCCCAGCAGCGGCTGTTGGGCGATAAGGGCGCGCAGCAGCGTTATTGACGGGCGGCCCTGGCTGGCATCGATTTGCGCCTGCCAGTAGCGTGGCTGCTGATTCTGCTCAAAACTGGCAGGATCAAGCTTATTCAGCAGAGCCTGAGCGCCCTGGAAATCGTTCTGCGCCAGCTTCACCTCTACTGCCAGCAGAGACTGCTCGCGGGCCTGGGTTTTGTTCAGGTTAGACGGCAGCTGATTGAACAGGTCGATGGCCTGCGGCTTTTTGCCTTCCTGGAGCAGTGCACGAATGGCGAGTAATTGCCAGTTGGTCTTGCTATCATTCGTGCTTTGCTGCATTTGCTGTAGGTAGTAACTGGAGTCTGCCTGTGCCGTACCCTGTAAAAACGCCGTGCTTTGATCCGGGGTATGGGTGCCGCAGCCAGCAAAGATCAGAGCAGCCAGCAGTACGGGCAGACAACGCGCGGGTTTAGAACGAAGAAATGTTGACGGTACCATATGTATCCAGTGATATTTTTTTGGCTCAATGCTCAATATTAATTCGGCAATAAGGACGAGACAAAGAAACAAAAAGAATCAGCAGATAATACTAAGGGGCAG
>NZ_JBJDNH010000088.1:0-6928 GCF_044900465.1 Klebsiella sp. NPDC088457
GCACGGCGAAGGCGCGGGCACGCTGACCAGCACCCGTCCGTTCTGGTCTGAGGGGGCGCACGTGGTGCCGATGATTACCGGTGCGACGATCCTGTGCTTCTCGTTCCTCGGCTTTGACGGTATCTCTTCGCTGTCTGAAGAGACCAAAGACGCTGAGCGGGTGATTCCGAAGGCGATCTTCCTGACGGCGCTGATTGGCGGCCTGATTTTCATCGGCGCCTCTTACTTCCTGCAGCTGTACTTCCCGGATATCTCACGCTTTAAAGATCCGGACGCGTCACAGCCTGTAATTATGCTGTACGTGGCGGGCAAAACCTTCCAGTGGGGCGTGCTGATTTTCTCCAGCGTGACCGTACTGGCCTCCGGTATGGCGGCGCACGCGGGCGTTTCGCGTCTGATGTACGTCATGGGCCGCGATGGCGTGTTCCCGACGCGTTTCTTCGGCTACGTGCACCCGAAATGGCGTACCCCGGCATGGAACGTGCTGCTGGTGGGCGCGATTGCTCTGCTGGCGATCAAATTCGATCTGGTCACGGCGACGGCGCTGATTAACTTCGGCGCGCTGGTGGCGTTCACCTTCGTTAACCTGTCGGTGATCTCCCAGTTCTGGATCCGTGAGAAGCGCAACAAGACGCTGAAAGACCACTTTAACTACCTGGTCCTGCCGGTGTGCGGCGCGCTGACCGTGGGCGCACTGTGGATTAACCTCGAAGAGAGCTCGATGATTCTGGGCCTGATCTGGGGGGGTATCGGTCTGGTGTACCTGGCCTGCGTGACGAAAAGCTTCCGCAACCCGGTGCCGCAGTACGAAGACGTTGCCTAATCACGTTTGGTGATGAGAAAGCCGGAGGGAAACCTCCGGCTTTTTTGTTTCTGGCGGATGTCGATCTTCCCGGCTCGCGCTACGCTTAGCCGGACTACAGGTTCACCGCTGCTCACGGTCTGGTAGCCCGGGTAAGGCGTGTACGCCGCAACCCGGGATTCCCGGGCACGAGTTCATGTGGTTTTGCGGGCCGGTAGCCCGGACAGATGCGCAGCATCGCCTCCGGGAGATTCGGCAGAAATGTGGGCGATTTACTTCTCCTGCTGCATCACCTTAAGCAGCGCATCCAGCAGGCCGGGAAAACGCGCGTCGAGATCGTCCCGGCGCAGAGAAATCATATTCTCCCGCCCCTGCGGGCGCTGCCAGATCACCCCGCTATCGCGCAGGACGCGCCAGTGGTGGGTCATCGTCGACTTCGCCACATCTTCATGACGCAGCGCGTTGCAGCTCTGCTCGCTGCCGTCGGCGAGGCTGCGGATGATCTCCAGCCGCATCGGATTGCCAAGGGCAAAAAGCACATTTTCCAGGCGAATTTGTTCACGTTCGGGATGATTGGCGATCATAATATTCCTGTGTCGGCGGTTGCTCTGCTCCCGGGAGCAGCAGCCCGTATCGGCGGCTGGCCGGTAATATACCGAAACTGAATTTCTAAAGCCATGCGAGTCGGTGCCGCTTCACCAATAGCTACGATAGCAAAAATAGTTCGAATATACTCGTACAGTTGTACTATGATAGCTGCCGTGAACCATACCGCGGCACACTCTGGCCGCTAACTGACAGTCAAAACGACTAAGGACGCATCATGCCCCGACCCATCCCCCTCGAACGTTATCGCAACATCGGTATCTCCGCGCATATCGATGCCGGTAAAACCACCACTACCGAGCGCATTCTGTTTTACACCGGAATGAGCCACAAACTGGGTGAAGTACACGATGGCGCGGCAACCACCGACTGGATGGCGCAGGAGCAAGAGCGCGGGATTACCATTACCTCCGCGGCGGTCAGCTGCTTCTGGCCGGGGATGGACCGAAGCTTAGAGCCGCATCGCATCAATATTATCGACACCCCCGGCCATGTCGATTTCACCATTGAAGTCGAGCGCTCCATGCGCGTGCTGGACGGCGCGGTAATGGTGTATGACTCGGTGGGCGGCGTGCAGCCGCAGTCGGAAACCGTCTGGCGGCAGGCGAATAAGTATCACGTCCCGCGGCTGGCCTTCGTCAATAAAATGGACCGTCCCGGCGCCGATTTCTTCCGCGTCGTGCAGATGATGATTGACCGCCTGAAGGCCAACCCGGTGCCGATCGTTATCCCGATTGGCGCCGAAGAGCATTTCACCGGCGTGGTGGATCTCATCCGCATGCGCGCCATCCTGTGGGATGACGCTACACAGGGGATGACCTTCAGCTACGCGCCGGTGCCGGATGCGCTGCAAGCCAGCGCAGGAAAGTGGCGGGAAAAAATGGTGTCAGCGGCGGCGGAAGCCAACGATGAGCTGATGGACAAATATCTTGAAACCGGTGAGCTCAGCGAGGCCGAAATTGTGGCCGGGCTGCGTAAACGTACCGTGGCGGGGGAGATCCAGCCGGTGCTGTGCGGCAGCGCGTTTAAAAATAAAGGCGTGCAACGGATGCTCGATGCGGTCATCGAACTGATGCCGTCGCCGCTGGACGTTCCGGCCATTGAAGGCGTCGATGAAAAAGGACAACCGGCGGCACGTCATCCCGGGGACGATGAACCCTTCTCGGCGCTGGCGTTTAAGCTGATGACCGACCCCTATGTCGGCCAGCTGACCTTTATTCGGGTCTATTCCGGCACCCTGAAAAAAGGCGATGCGGTGTATAACCCGGTCAAAGGTAAGAAAGAGCGGATCGGGCGCATCGTGTTGATGCATGCCAACGATCGCCATGAGGTGGATGAACTGCATGCCGGGGATATTGCCGCCTGCGTCGGGTTGAAGGATGTCACCACCGGCGACACGCTGTGCGACCCGGATGCGGTGATTACCCTTGAACGGATGGAGTTTCCGGATCCGGTCATCTCCCTGGCGATTGAACCGAAGACCAAGGCCGACCAGGAGAAAATGGGTATTGCCTTGCAGCGCCTGGCGTCTGAGGATCCCTCTTTCCGTCTGCATACCGACGAGGAGTCGGGCCAGACGATTATTTCCGGGATGGGCGAGCTGCATCTGGAAATTATCGTTGACCGGATGCGCCGTGAATTCGGCGTTGAGGCCAATATTGGCCGCCCGCAGGTGACCTATCGCGAGACCCTGCGTAAAACGGTCAACGAGGTGGAAGGCAAGTTTGTCCGCCAGTCCGGCGGGAAAGGGCAGTACGGCCATGTGGTGCTGACGCTGGAACCGCTTCCGCCGGGAAGCGGCTTTGTGTTTGAAGACGCCACCAAAGGCGGCGTGGTGCCGCGGGAGTATATTCCTTCCGTCGAGAAAGGGCTGCGCGAAGCGATGGGATCCGGGGTGCTGGCCGGTTATCCGGTGGTTGACGTGAAGGCGATCCTGACGTTTGGTTCGTATCATGACGTCGACTCCTCGGAACTGGCCTTCCGCATGGCGGCGATTTTCGGCTTCAAGGAGGGCGCGCGCCGGGCGGATCCGGTGATTCTCGAACCGGTGATGCATGTGGAGGTGGAAACGCCGGAAGAGTACGCCGGGAATATTATGGGCGATCTCTCTTCCCGTCGTGGGATGGTGCAGGGCATGGAGGAGCGGTTCGGCAGCCAGATCATTCGCGCTGACGTACCGTTGGCCGAGATGTTCGGCTACTCCACCACGCTGCGCTCGATGTCGCAGGGGCGGGCCACCTACAGCATGGAGTTCCACCACTACGCCGAGGCGCCGCGTAACGTGGCAGAGGCGATTATCGCCAGCCGCGCTAAAGGCTAAACTCCCCTTCCCGGGTGGCGGCTAACGCCTTGCCGGGCGACGAATCCGTGCGGTCGTGGATTTTGTCGCCCGGACAAGGCGCCGTCTCCGGGAATTCCCGCCAGTTAGACAATTTCCTGCGCGTACTGCCACAGCGCTTTTAGCAGCGCCAGCTTCTCGCTGTCGTCAGCATACTGCTGATACAGTCTCTGTAGCTCATCGGCGTAGGCCTGTAAAAACTCCGGGGTAAACACCTCGCGGCGATGATCTAGCCAACGCTGCTGCTCGGCTTCGTCAAGGCTGCCGGGGAAGTTGCGCGCGCGGTAGTTGAACAGCAGGCGCTCAATACGTTTATCGGCGAAAGTGATATCCAGCGCCGGCAGGTTGCGCGGCTCGGTTTCGAGGACGATTTTCATCGCCGCGCGGTCGGCGTCGCTGAAAAAGCCGTTATACAGCTGGGTGTCAACATTGTCGGAAGGGACAAACGGCTCCGCTTCGGCAAAGATAGCGACCACTTTCTCGCGCACCTGCGGATGTGCGCGTAACAGCTGCAGGTTATCCAGACAGCGCTGACGGTTGATCCCCAGCCGGTCGGCATCCTCCGGGCGCAGCGTATTGGCCTGCGCCAGTACCGGGCATTTATTGAGATGGACTAATTTAACCGGCACCGCCGCCCGCTCGCCGAGTTCGGCTTTTGGCGTGTACAGCCGTTCGCGCAGCGTATCGGCATCCAGATCCAGCAGCGGCGACATATCGCCGGCAAGATCGACCATGATCACCGCATTGCGGTTGTCCGGGTGCCAGGCCAGCGGAGCCACCCAGCTGGTGTTGCCGCGCGCCGCGCCGAACATCCCGGAGACGTGGACCAGCGGTTTCATCTGCGGGACGTCAATCAGCGTCGTCAGCTTGCGCTTATGGCGATAGGCGTAGAGATACTCAAACAGGCGCGGCTGCTGGGTTTTGACCAGTTTCGCCATCGCGATGGTGGCATAAACGTCGGCCATCGCATCGTGAGCATTGCTGTGTTCAATCCCGTTGGCCACGGTCAGGTGTTCCAGGCGAAAGCTCGGCAGCCCTTCGTCGTTCTCCGGCCAGTTGATCCCTTCCGGGCGCAGGGCGTAGCAGGCGCGCATCACATCCAGCAGATCCCAGCGCGAGTTGTCGTGCTGCCAGCTCCAGGCGTAAGGATCGTAAAAATTGCGATAAAAAATATTTCGGCTGACTTCATCATCGAAGCGCACGTTGTTATAGCCGACGATACAGGTTTTCGGCACCGTGAACAGATCGTGGATGCGGCGGGCAAAGGCGGCTTCGTTTTCACCTTTGGCGAGAGCCTCCTGCGGCGTGATCCCGGTGATCAACACCGCCTGCGGCTGCGGCAGATAGTCGTCGGCGGGTTTACAGTAGAAGACTTCCGGCTCGCCGATGATATTCAGATCCGCATCGCTGCGGATGGCGGCAAACTGCGCCGGCCGGTCGAGCGAGGGGCTGGTGCCAAAGGTCTCGTAATCGTGGAAGAGGAATGCGCTCTGTATACTATCGTTTTTTACTGTCACCTAATGTACACGCCTGATGTTATATGTATTTGAATTTGGTGTGTTTTAATGTCTTTTTTGTCATTCGTTGATAATGATTGTACACGTCTAAATATTGTTGTTTATGTTTATACATGCGATATTGAGTACAGGTTGAGTACATAAATCATCAATAGCTGAGTACAAAATACAGAATGGCAATTAGCGACACAAAACTGCGTTCTCTCTATGGTAAACCATATTCGGGTCCGCCTGAAATCACTGATTCAGACGGACTTGGGATCCGCATAACGCCCAAAGGGGTAATCAGCTTTCAGTTCCGTTTTCGCTGGGATGGCAAACAACATCGTCTGGGGCTTGGACGTTATCCGTCCTTAACGCTAAGGGACGCTCGCAACAAGGTTGCTGATTTGCGCGAGGCAGTTGATAAAGGGATTGACCCTCGGATTATGGCCGGTGGGCTCCGCGCTCAAAAGAAGCCCACGGTGAAGGACTGTCTCGAATACTGGAAAGAAAATTACGTTGATATAGCTCTGAGGGAGAAGACAGTTTCCCTCTATAAATCGACGGTTATTAAGCTTATGAGTGATGCCTTTCCGGGGGTTCCTGTCGAAGATATCCCCGTTCGCCTCTGGGTTGAGAGATTCACTGAGGAAGAGAGGATTAATCCCCGGCGGGCCAGACAGTTGTTAATTCAGCTTCGGACGGCGATCGGCTGGTGCACCCGCAGGCAATTTGTTGGCGTTACCGAGCTGATGCTTTTACAACCGAAAGATATTGGGGTGAAGCCAGCAGTTGGAGAGGTGACGCTAAGCTATAACCAACTGGCAAAGATATGGCTGGCTATTGAGCGCAGCCGCGGGTCTACCCCTAACCGCTTATTACACCAGCTACTGATGCTATACGGTGCCCGCAATAGTGAAATCCGCGACTCTGTTAAATCCGAGTTCAACAGGGAGGAGGGTGTCTGGCTGCTACCAGCTGAAAGAAGCAAGACGAATAGGGTTGTGCGGCGGCCAATTTTCGATGCTGCAGATGAATTGCTCAAAAAGGCGGAAATGACATACGGAAATGTTCTTTTCCCCGGACCCGATCTTAAAAAGCCAATGTCACTCGCTGGCGCAAACCGTTTCATGAAAAGGATTGAAAAATCGTTAGGGATTGGCGAATTTACAGCACATGATTTCCGCCGGACCCTGGCGACTCGGCTGTCGGAAGAAGGCGTTGCCCCGCATGTCATCGAAAAAATGCTGGGGCATGAGCTTGGCGGCGTTCTGACCGTTTATAACAAACACGATTGGATTGCTGAACAGAAGGCCGCCTATGAGCTTTATGCCGAAAAAATATTCTGGCATATCAAGAAGATTTCGGGTTAACACCCCCGTTCAAGATCCACGCTTCCACCTCAGACCGCAGATATTGCTTGGGGTGGGTGCGTATTGGTTTCGGAAAGTTATGATGCTCGGTATATTTCCAGATAGTCATACGGGAAGATACGCGGATCATCTTCATAACTTCTTTTTCGTTAATCATTTCAATATCAACCATACCCACCTCACACCACTTTCAGGCCACGACAGTGGCACCAGACCTCATACATCCGCTTAACCACTTCCCGGCAGTAATAGCCGTGACCGTCTCGCGTCAGGTCATACCGGCCGCCGTAGCGCAGCCGTACCCATATCT
>NZ_JBJDNH010000089.1:0-6693 GCF_044900465.1 Klebsiella sp. NPDC088457
CTTTGCGCTGTTTATTAATTTCCAGCATTTTTAATCCCCGTCAGCCGCTCCCAGAAATACGTCAGCGCAACGGAGCCCATCGCACCACTTATCCCCGAAGTCGCAAGTATCATGTAAATGCTTAACCCGCTCTCGATGCTCACCAGACCGGCAATGACTCCGGTGAACCCTGATACAACCATCTGGGCAAGAGCATTAATCAAGCTCCATGTCGCTTTGTTCTGCTTCACGTCAATCAGGTAGCGAACCAGTCCGCCCCAGCACGCGATGATGAGCAGAACGAGCCAGGACATCCCGGCAATGCTCTCTTTTTCGTGCATACGTTTTGCCATAGGTTCTCGCCTCCGATAATGGATCGGGACGCTGTGTGTAAGAAAAGGGTCAGGCCCGTCGGGCTGGATTTAACAACGAAGCGTGTCGATGATGATTCCCGCGGGCCTGAAAATAAAAAAGTCAGCGCAATGGCTGACAATAAGGGTAAGCGATGATTTCTGTAATTCTGCGCCTTACCGGACAGAGTTATGCGCCTAACGGAGCGTCCGGGAGGTATGGACTTTTAACATCACACCCTTCCCGGGCGTGGCCTGCTGATTCGCAATCATTTGCAGGTCTTCATGTCCGACTTGCGGAATACTGGCGGAAGATGGAGGAGTCGAACCCCTACCGTTACCAGCACCACCGGGTTCAAACCGGTTCGCCCACCTCTGAGCGGCATCTTCCAATCTGGTTCAGGGCTCTGCGCGGAAGGGCTTTGACGTGTCGTGCAGCACGTCTCTACCCAAGAGCCCTGACCGGATTGCAGATACGAAAAAGCCCCGAGCGATTAACCCGGGGCTTTCCTTGTTTGGCTGCTCTGTTCGCTTTTGCTCCTGAGCATACATGAAATCTACTACTTTCATTTCCCCAAATCAAGTAATTTGCAAAATATTTTCCAATTAATTCATAATTAGTGGAAATGCATTCTCCATTTCACGTCTCACTGCATAGAAAAATTCTGATTCCAGTACTCGCTCACACCATACCACTCGCTTTCTGCAATACTGAATGTCCACACCAGTAATTCTACTTACCTCCCTGGCAATGTCTTGCGTGCAGTTGCGTCCGCAGTATCGTTTAATGGCTACATCACGAACGGGGCTTTCCCTGTGAAAAGTCTTAACCATGACCTTCTCCACAAAAGCGGCATCATCTGATTCTTTGGCGAGAGCGATGATGTTGCTCACTGAGGTTTGCGGCATGATTATTTCCCGGGACTTCCGATATAACTCATCGCCTCGCAATGACCCGCCTTCGTCGCTGTACAGCCAGTTAACGACCTTCTCTATCTGCTTTGCCTTGTCCTCACTCCAGTGGCTTCGAATCATCATCCGGCCAATCACATTCACAGCGCCGCCCGGCGAATCATCACCTCTGTTTACCCTTCCCCACACGGCCAGCATGTAATGCACCCATGCTTTTTGACCAGTAGTTATGGTCCTTTTGGGGTGCTTCCAGACCCTGCGGAAATGAGCGTCGTCCACGAAGTTAACCATGCCAAAAACTGGCGTTAGTCTGCTCATGCGTTACCCCTGTATAACCGGTAAAACTGACGAAGAAGGATGTAGTTGTCTGGAAAGGTTCTGCCGCGATTGAATAGCTGAAGCCTGGTCCACCTGATACGGAGGGCGTCGATGATTTCCTGCTTCATGCTGTCTCCAGTTTCTTTTCCATCTCCCGACACTTACGCCGGTACTCATCCCGTATTCGAATGAAGTCTTCGCGCCGGTATCGAGTCTTCTCATGCGGGCCATTCAGCCAGTCAACAAGTTCCTGACCAAATCTCTCTACCAGTGTTGCCTCGTATTGCTGGGCTACTGTTGCGGCCTTAGCCCCGTGCTTTGCCGAACCTGCGTTACAGGATTTGCATTGCCGGTAAGCATTCCGCTCTTCAAACCTCAATTCAGGAAATCCGCCAACCGTCTTAAAATGCCCGCAATCCCACTGACCACCGTGCAGGTCAGGCGGATTGATTTCTCCGCAACTGATACAGGGTTGATCATGGTCTCGAAGGCGAATGAACTTGTTGAAGGCTTGCTGGGCTTGGGCTTTGAAGTAACTATCTGGCTTGAGGGCTAATTTGCGGATTTTCAGGTTTCGTCGTTCTTGCTGGGCTTCTTCCTTTCGCTGCTGCTCTCTCCTGGCTTTATCCTTCTCTCTGAGCACTATTCCGTATTCAGCGCCGTGTTCCGGGCTACACCACCATTCATTGGCAAATTTGGGATGGAACCATTCACGGCATATCTTGCATCTTCGCCGTGGTTGTTTAGCCATTTTCTTCTCCCTGAACCTGAACCAGAGTTAGGTTTCCGCAGAAAACTGCGCCAGTATCGATGTACATCTGGTTGGCGTATTTCAGCGGCTGACGGGCTGGCGTGTGACCAAAGATAAACAGATCTGCGCCTGTTATTTCGTGGTGATTTCCATCCTGCGAATTGGCGATCCGCTCCCTGTTCCAGATTACCTGCTCGGCATCAATATGCTTGCCGAACTCATAAACTCCGGAAGGATAGTCGGCATGACAGACAACCACTTTCTTATCACCGGTAGTCAACTCGATGACTAGTGGCAACTCGGCGACTTTATGCGCCAGCGCTTTCGCCAGCACCTCCTTGTCATAATCGAGATTGAAGAACCAACCACCACCATTCATCAGCCAGTGATTGACGTTTCCATGCTCAGACAGACCGTCGATCATCATTTGCTCGTGATTCCCACGTACAGCTCGGAACCATGGCATCATGATTAACTCAAGGCATTCGACGTTTTCAGTGCCGCGGTCTACCAGGTCACCAACGGAGATAAGCAGGTCTTTCTCCGGGTCGAATTTCATCTCATCAAGCCGGTTCATCAGATTGGTGTAGCAACCGTGCAGATCGCCAACTACCCAGATATTGCGCCAGTTCGCACCATCAACTTTTTCATAAACTTTCACAGGGATTTCCTCCTCTCTTTAACGCGCAACCAGCGCTTAGCCAGTAGCGGATATGTTGGGTCGTAACTCTTTACTTCGGATGCCGTGGGGATCGGCCTGGGTTTATTTCTGCTGCGTTTGGTGGGAGTGAATATGAGGCTGTCTAAAATTATCTGTGTGGGACTTCGTCGATTCATATCACCTCAGAAAAATGACTGTAATCGGTTGAGGATTGCCGGGTCGGTAGTCCCGGCGAATACGTGCTTTATGGCGGCGTTAATCAGCGCTTTATAAACCCTCTCGAATTTCTCCTGGTCCATGCTGGCGTAAGCAAGGCTTTGAGCCTCGGTCCTGACCTCACCGTTTAACCTCACCGTCTGCACGTAAAAGCCAGCCAGTATTGTCAGGTCCTTTCGGAACCGGTCGAACTGGCTGTGCTCGTCCATATGCTCCAGCCCCGCCCTGTTTGCGCACCAATGAGCAAAACAGAATCCAAAGAAGGCCATCACCTTTCGATGAAAAGCGGGGTTTCTGGTGAGTTTGATTTCGGCTATGTAGGTTTCGCCGTTTTTGAATCGCTGGAGTCGTTCGAGGTCTGTTTCGTTTGCTGGAGAGAATACGCCACCCGGGTGTTTAACCAGGTCGATTTGCAATAATTACCTCCTGCGCGGCTTTGCGTTCTGCGGGGGACTTAGGCATGCTCCCGCTCCTTCTGGTGCTCGTCTTCGCTGCTGAAGTCGTCGCCGTCGATTGGCATCAGGCTTTTAGCCCGCGCCAAACCATGAAAACCAGATTTAACGAGCCAAAGCGTCCCTGCAAGCTCCGACATAGCCTCAACTTCCCAATAAACTCCACGCTCAAGGTGATGGTTTATTTCGCCAACACAAGACACCAATTTAACGACCTTGCCAACGTTTTCAGGGAAGCGGGACCGAATAATTATTGCCAGCCCTCCTGCGCGTAACTCAGCCATGATTCACCTCCTGCGGGGCGGCTGGCAGCGGCATCCAGTGGGTTATCTGCTCCGGGTTAATGCACTGGAACGAGCCAAAGAAGAAGGAATGAGCAGCCATGTGCTTACCATTCCATACCTGATACATTCCGTTCTTCTCCGGCATCCTCTCGCTTACCGGAATCCAAACAGGAATAATTTTAGGAATATTTTGTGGTGAGTTTTGTAGTTGAGGGGCGGATGCAAGTATGTCCTCGGTTTCCGCAATCAGATTGTGAGGTAGACGGCTTCCTGCATTTTGCATACCCCGACCAAATGCCAACCAGCGCCGAAGCATGGACACCGAACCATCCGGAATTACCGGAGAGTTGCCAGCCTGGCCACACGCACAGCGCGTGATACCCATTTCGCCGACCACCCACCCTTCATCACCGCACCGCTCGCAGTTATGAATTCCCTCGATAGCCATAATGCGTTCATCGTCGGTGGGTCCTTCCTGCCGCCATACTTTACGCTCAGCCTTTAGGGACAGAGCAAGGTACTGCTCCATCGACGTTTTAGCGCCAGCGATAATTTCATCCAGCACATCGTCGGTAAGGTCTTTATCAGGAATCATCTCAATATATCCCCCACACTAATCAGCCCCTTTGCAGTCAAGTAGTCCATCGCTTCACGTGGCAACTTACTGTCTGGATTAGCGTTTTTCAGCGAGCGGACTAATCGCTTAATCCACATCGTCAATTCGTCCACTTGCCTGGCACCCTCATTGGTGAGGGTATCAGCCTGGAGCATGGCGCCGAGGCAGGCGTTCCAGGAGTCAGCGGCCGCATTTCGCTGGTCTTCATCCCACTGGAATACAGCGCAGTCACGACGCCTGGCGCTTGCAAGAATCTCGATACTGTCCGGCGTGGCCTCTTTCGGTACTACCGGGCTTATACCAGCCGCTAACACCATGCTTTCAATGTTTGAGAACTGGTCTTCATCCAGTAGGTACGCCAATCGTGCCATTATCTTTTGCACTACCGGCGCTGGCTGCGCGTGGCGATAGAGCGGGATAACATTCCGTGCCTGATCCTCTTCGATAGCCCACTCTGGCGGCGCTTCACGCTCAATGACGCGCTTATAGTCCTGCGGCCCATCACAGGTAATGTAGGATGCCCATTCGTAGTCCCACGCCACCGGCTCGCTGTCCATTGCGGCCAGCGCCAGTTCAGCAAGCTGCAGGTCAGCCAATATTTCTTCGCGTGCGCTTTCGAATGCATGCTGGCGTGACGCCATTTTCAACGCTTTGACATTCTCGCGGGCACGTTCGTGAAGCTGCTCTCTGGTTAATTTGCTGGTCATTTACACAATCCCCCTACAATCCACTCTGCCGCGATACCAGCGCGAACTATCAACGACATAGCCATCAGCCCCAGAAAGAACGACCACACTGCAATGAATAATTTGCTGGTCATTAGCTCAGTCTCCGTAATAGCTCAACGCTTCGTTTGCGGCTTCAACAGGATCGGCATCACGCCAGTTATAGATGCTGTTTTCAGGAACAAATGGCCAGCACTCAAGCTCCGCTTTGACCGCATCTTCACTTCGAGTGCATTCGAAAACCTGAGTTGAGAAGCGCTTAACCCACTCGCCATATTTCACGCGCTCAGGGTCGTTTTTAAAACGAGACAGAATTTTGCTGATCATTGGTTGGCTCCTTCGATAATCGCATTCAGGGAGTTGAGGACCATATCCGTCATGATGCCCTTGCCGTTCAGTTTGACGTGAGCCTGTATTTCACTTCGGGCTGCCTTGAGAACTCCGACACTGACTGTGACCACGCGCTGATTGTCTGCATTAATTTCCCGCAGCCGTTCCAAAGATGATTTCTCAGCCATCACTCATCCTCCCCGTGAAATTTTGTGACCCGGCGCATAGCAACGCTGGCGGTCTTTGCTGATGCGCCAGCCTGCCTCACGCGCCTGGTGTGAAATGTCGGTCATATTCCTGCCAATAAAATCAGCCTGCGCCTGTGGATAGATTTTCCCCGACTGGCAACCTTCACAGTCGCAGTAGAGGTCCGCGCAGAATCCTTCAGTGATAGCCATCACTTAGCCTCCCCGTGCACTTGCTTCGCCAAGAGTTCAGCTTCCCGAAAATCCCAGTCAACGCGGTGAGCGATATCTATTGCCGACCGCACGGAATACTCAACCATCATGTCCAGCTTCTGAATTGTCAGCATCATGTCTGGGTTTCGGGCCAGTATTTCAGCCCGTTGAATTTGCCAGTTATTGCAAGCCTCAAGTAATGAGTTCGCCATCTACTCAGCCTCCCACTTGATGCCGGCGGTAATTGATATCAGGACATCACCAAAGCCGGTGATATAGCTAATTCGTCCCTTGCGCTGCAATGCTCCGATTGCCTCAAGCCGCCGTACTTGCTCTATTTCCAAATCGTGGCCGCCAGATTCAGGGTCATCGCAGCATTCTGCGAAGCGGTGTAACGCTGCTAAGTCGGTATCGGTGACAAACGAGCGAAACGGCTCAATGGTGACGGTGCGGGACTCCAGCTCGGCGATGCGCTGGCGGAGTGCTGCAATCTCCATCTCTGCAGCGTCGGCATAATGGATGTTCTCATGTTCCAGCGGCGGCAGGTCTGGAGTATTCACGCCGAACAGCGCCGCCAGTGCGCGATAGTTCAGCTCGCTGTGATAGCGACCTTTGCAGCGGACCAGTTTTTCGGCTGCTGCACGGATGGTCTCCAACTCAGCGATGCTCTCTTTCAGGTCGATAATTTCGTGAGTGCGAGG
>NZ_JBJDNH010000090.1:0-6645 GCF_044900465.1 Klebsiella sp. NPDC088457
GTCGGCATGGTTCGAGCGAGCAGATGCCACCGGCTGAATATGAAAACCTATATTATCAACGGCTCAGAAGTGTCTAGATTATCCGTGGCGATTCAATTCACGTAGCGCACCTTCCCTCTTCCAATTCACCTCTCTATTTTCTCCTATCCTGTTAGTCCTGGCATTACCCCATTTTTCCCAAAATGCTTCAGATGGCCTGCAGCCCTTGCCATATCTGGCTTTGCGCAGGATCTGGCGCCAGAAAGGATCCTTTACGTGTTTGGTTTAATCCGCAATAATGCGGGTAAAACCAACAAAAGGATCCGCGCGCTGCGATTTATTGTCATGGCAGGATCTGCCGTTTCAGGCCAGAATAGCGGCTTCCAAACCCGTCGTGCGCTACGTGAAAAATAACTCATGAACAGCATCATTCCCCTGCAGAATTCACCAGATTGCGTCTCCCTGTTGCCCATTGCTCCGGGGGTCGATTTTGCGACCGCGGTCGCACTCCGGCGCATGGCCACCTCCACCGGTGTCACGCCGGCTTACCTGCTTGCGCCGGAAGTGAGCGCCCTGCTCTTTTATATGCCCGATCAACGCCATCACATGTTGTTCGCCACGATGTGGAACACTGGCATGCGCATCGGTGAAGCGAAGACCCTGACACCGGAGTCTTTTGATATGGATGGACTCCGCCCTTTTGTCCGGGTGCTGTCTGAAAAAGTGCGTGCGCGCCGCGGTCGGCCTCCAAAGGATGAAGTGCGTCTGGTTCCGCTGACTGACGAAAGTTTTGTTCGACAAATGGAAAGCTGGATGGTCACCACCCGCCCCCGCCGGCGGGAGCCATTATGGGGTGTGAGCGATGAGACTATGCGTAACTGGCTGAAGAAGGCCGTGAGCCGTGCCGGCGCCGACGGGGTCCACTTTTCGATCCCGGTGACACCGCACACATTTCGGCACAGCTACATCATGCACATGCTCTATCACCGGCAGCCTAAAAAGGTCATTCAGGCACTGGTCGGTCATAAGGATCCGCGCTCGATGGAAGTCTACACCCGCGTATTTGCACTGGAGCTGGCAGCAACCCTTGCCGTCCCGTTTACCGGCGATGGTCGTGATGCGGCGGATATTCTGCGCGCCCTGCCCCCGGCAACCTGATTTCAGGTTTGCGCTGCCGGCTGCCGGCTGCCGGCGAGAACAGGCATTCATATGAGTCAGAGACGCTACACCGGAGATTACCTGAGCAAAGGATATCCTCTATTGATGTTCAGATAAGATCTCATCGAACTGCCGGGTCCCGGATTCTCTGAGTAGTCCGCCTCACTCCTGCACGCTTGTAACCCTCCCCCCGGGTTACCAGGCGCACATTCCGAATGAGCGCATACCGCAGTCATGGAAGATACCCTGAAATACTCACGGGCAGCGTAGACTGCCGCCCACACTTTTTCTTTCCTGCGCACTGCATCGATATGGCGGTGTGACTGCGGCACCTATGGGTATTTACAGAGTATCGCCAGTTCCGTCTTCCGTGGATGCTTTTCCGCTTCCTCATACCGCAGACAATATGTTCTAAACAGAGCATGATTGCATCGGTCCAGTTATCTTGATCGCACAAAGTCCGGCTTCGACCAGTGAGGCAAAACAACTCAGAAAATGCGTTGACCTACTTTGCTATGACAGCAGCTCGAATCGGTTGAACCGGACATGCAGTTCCTTTTTACGATTCACATCCTCAGAGTGAAACCGGCCCTGGTCCTGCAGAAACCAGTGAAACAAGGAAGGAAAAATTTTCGTGTAGCCCAGGCAGCTGACGAACTTATTCAGAAGGTATGACTCCGGACTGTGCGTTAGCCTTTCCCTGCTCAGGGTGGACCAGCACGTCACGCAGGCCTTCATTTAACTTCAACATCAGCCAACAGCAGGAAAATTGACTGCGGCGTGCAGGCCATCATCTCGCTGTCAATACATGGAACGAATTACCCGCCAGAAGCGCATTCCGCTGTCAATATCAGTGTTTTTTAGTATTAAATCGCATACTACAGTCAATTTAATGGGGGGAAGCATGAGGAATAAAGAAAGGTATATTGACTGCGCTATGCGTGATACGTATCACAGTCAATAACAGCGAATAAGAGCACACCGCAGTGATTTTTTGCATACTACAGTCAATTTTCTGACTTCATACTGGTGAGCGCTTCGGCAAGCTTCTGAGGATCAATACCCGCGGCTTTCAAAGCCTTAATGACCTCATCATAGTTCTGCTCAGGAGACAGCTCCTCTTCTTCTTTGCGAGCCGACTTCACTGTACTGCTGATCAGTTTCGGGTTGCGATAGTGCACGCTGAAATAGGCGGCCCGTCCGCGTTTGAATTCGGTGTAATCCAGATATCCGATATCCCGCAGCTGCTCCATCGCTTTGCGAACGGTATGGTTCTGCGTGTACACGTTTGAGGTGAGATTCAGCCGGTCCCGCATACGTTTCATGGAGATTGGCGCCGGGTTCTGAGGCAAGCTTTCGATGTAGGTATACAAGGCTTGCGCAGACTCTTTACGCTGCAGGGCGTCGATCGCCTTCAACCGCAGCAGTACTCGCCGGTCCATGTGGTAGAGCTCGAAGAGTTTGGGTTCGGCCTTGATCTCTACGATATCTTCGTTGATGTCATAGTAAGCTGACTGCACCAGGTGTGTGGTCCAGCCCTTGGTGTCACTCTGGAACTTCAGCGTGACGGTCGCCAGTTTGAACAGAGAGTTACTGATACGGTCGCGCATTTTCTTGTTAGAACGGCGCGAATCAAAACCACACATCTTAACGAACTCAACAAATGACAATTCCAGCGTGTCTTTTTTTACGCCATACTCTGACATGGAGCGAATGATCCCAAGCCAGACTTTAAAGTCCGTATCCATGTCCAGACGCGATCCTGTGATCCTGACGTCGGTGTACCCTTCGCTTTTCGCGATAGATAGCTGTACAAGCTCCTCAGTCGCATCTGTGACGTTTTTACGGTTAGCCTTACTCTTTCCTGTCGATTTCAGCGTAGGAACGAAGAGACCAAGCCTCATGAGTGCAACGGGTTGAACGGTACTGGTGCTGTTGACATCCAGCTTAACAACTTCACCGGTTTTCTTATCAACCTCCTGCAGATTCAGAGGTAAGCTATTATTTTCGCTCGTCATCTTTGATCCCGACAGTTATCCACAAAGGCAAGTATAAATGCATATCTCAGTCAACGGAAATACATACCTCAGTAAATACCGTTGCATATCACAGTATTAGATAATACATACGTCAGTCAACATTTAACACACTATAGTCAATGCTGATCCCCCCTAAGGCCAGGCAGAACAGCGTCTCTGGCGATCCGGGGATCTCTTATGATCTCACTATGATCTCTGTAGGATCATTTATTGGATCGACACTATTAATAACCCTGTCAGACCTACCCACACCAGGTGACGTAAGTCTGTCACCTGGTGTGATATTCTAAATACACCTCGCTGTGAGTTCATCGTCATGATCTTGCACTATCCCCCCTACCAGATCGAATCTTGACTGTAGTATGTGATCTGCATCGGCATGTGCTGATCTCTCTGAATAATGAAATTCCATACCCCAGTCAATATATTGCATACCACAGTGAATATTCACAACAGGAAAGATTTGGTGTGCGAAATTGGCATCAGCGCGACAGTGCTTCCAGTAAGATCAGCTCTTTTCCGCTTCCTCAACGCTTTCTCACAGAGCGAGAAAGCGTTCTGCGGCGAGCGGCAGTAGCCATTATTGACTGCGGTATGCAGTATCCGTGAGATCTCATCTAACCCGGATTGATAATTGCCTGTTTTGTGAGCAACTTTGCATGTTTATGTTCGCTTTGCGTTTTTATTATTGCTTTGCATTAAATTCCAAGATTTAATAAAATTATGCAAAGTAATGATTAAAGGATGCTCAATGGGATTAATGGATACGCTTAACCAGTGCATAACCGCTGGCCATGAAATGACAAAAGCAATCGCGATTGCCCAGTTCAATGATGACAGCCCTGAGGCACGCAAAATTACCCGCCGCTGGAGGATAGGTGAAGCCGCTGATTTAGTTGGGGTATCATCTCAGGCTATCAGGGATGCAGAGAAAGCTGGCCGTCTGCCACACCCCGATCTTGAAACCCGCGGCAGAGTTGAACAACGTGTCGGCTATACCATCGAACAAATCAACCACATGCGGGATGTTTTTGGTACCCGTCTGCGGCGTTCAGAAGATGCCTTCCCACCGGTTATCGGTGTAGCTGCTCACAAAGGTGGCGTTTATAAAACGTCGGTTTCTGTTCACCTTGCTCAGGATCTTGCTCTGAAAGGGTTACGTGTTTTGCTTGTTGAAGGCAACGACCCACAGGGAACAGCATCGATGTATCACGGATGGGTCCCCGATCTCCATATTCATGCTGAAGACACATTACTCCCCTTCTATCTTGGCGAAAAAGATGATGCCAGCTATGCGGTAAAACCTACCTGCTGGCCAGGTCTCGATATCATTCCATCCTGCCTGGCATTACATCGGATTGAAACCGAGTTGATGGGGAAGTTTGATGAAGGAAAACTGCCAACCGATCCGCATCTGATGCTACGTTTAGCCATAGAAACAGTAGCTCACGACTATGATGTCATCGTGATCGACAGCGCACCCAACCTGGGTATAGGTACGATCAATGTGGTTTGTGCCGCCGACGTACTGATAGTTCCGACACCTGCTGAATTATTCGATTACACCTCCGCGCTTCAGTTTTTTGACATGCTGCGCGACTTATTGAAGAACGTTGATCTGAAAGGATTTGAGCCGGATGTCCGCATCCTGTTAACTAAGTACTCTAACAACAATGGTTCGCAGTCTCCCTGGATGGAAGAGCAGATCCGAGATGCCTGGGGAAGTATGGTTTTGAAAAATGTTGTCCGCGAGACAGATGAAGTCGGTAAAGGTCAGATCCGTATGAGAACGGTTTTCGAACAGGCTATCGATCAGCGTTCTTCCACAGGAGCCTGGCGTAATGCACTGTCTATCTGGGAGCCTGTTTGCAACGAAATTTTTGATCGCCTGATTAAACCACGTTGGGAGATTAGATAATGAAACGCGCACCTGTTATTCCAAAACATACTGCGAGTACTGCACCTGCGGAAGTGTCAACGCCCCCTGCTCCGGCCGCGCCAATGGTTGATTCGTTGATTGCCCGTGTTGGGGCAATGGCCCGGGGTAATGCAATCGCCCTGCCTGTATGTGGGCGAGAGGTCAAATTTACACTCGAAGTCATCCCAGGTAGCTCGGTTGAAGAAAACTCCCGAGTCTGGTCAGGTAATGAACGTGATCAGGAGCTTCTGACAGAAGACGCTCTGGACGACCTGATCCCTTCTTTCTTACTGGCAGGCCAGCAAACACCTGCTTTCGGGCGCCGTGTTTCAGGTGTTATTGAGATTGCGGATGGCAGCCGCCGGCGCAAAGCTGCCATCCTGACATCCAGTGATTATCGGATCCTGGTAGGTGACCTTGATGAAGAGCAAATGGCCGCGTTGTCACGGCTAGGTAATGACTATCGTCCAACCAGTGCTTATGAACGTGGCCATCGCTATGCAAATCGGCTGCAGAATGAATTTGCCGGCAATATCACTGCACTTGCCGATGCCGAAAACATCTCGCGCAAGATTATCAGTCGCTGTATCAATACATCCAGACTGCCCAAATCGGTTGTCGCTCTCTTCTCTCATCCTGGAGAACTGTCTGCCCGGGCTGGTGAAGCCCTTTTTAAAGCTTTTGCCGATAAAGAAGAGTTACTGATAAAACAGGCTGCTGACCTGCATGGTCAAAAGAAAGCGGGAGTGATTTTTGAAGCCGATGAAGTCATTTCTCTGTTGAACGCTGTTCTGAAAAATACCCCAGTGGTCAGATCTAATCTCAGCTCGCGGCATCAATACGCACCAGGTGCATCTGTGCTCTACAAGGGTGATAAAGTCATATTGAACCTCGACAGAACGCGCTTGCCTGCAGAATGTATTGAAAGAATTGAAGCCATTTTGAAAGAGCTGGGAGCTACAGCCCTATAATATACCGAGCGGTGAAGGATTTTAACTTCAGAAATTCTTCACCATAATTACCCTTTTTTATTTGTTGGTTACCCTTTCCATATTTTCCTCTAATTATTCTCCATCAGCTATCTTGGACCTTGGTCCCACTTAGTCCATGCACTCTCCGCCGGTCAGCCAGCTGGGACCGTGGTCCCATTTAGTCAATGTACTCTCCGCCGATCAGCCAGCTGGGACCATGGTCCCACTTAGTCCATGCATTCTCCGCCGGTCAGCCAGCTGGGACCGTGGTCCCACTTAGTCCATGTATTCTCCGCTGATCAACCTGCTGGGACCGTGGTCCCACTTAGTCCATGCATTCTCCGCCGATCAACCTGCTGGGACCGTGGTCCCACTTAGTCCATGCATTCTCCGCCGGTCAGCCAGCTGGGACCGTGGTCCCATTTAGTCAATGTACTCTCCGCCGATCAGCCAGCTGGGACCGTGGTCCCATTTAGTCAATGTACTCTCCGCCGATCAGCCAGCTGGGACCGTGGTCCCACTTAGTCCATGCATTCTCCGCCGGTCAGCCAGCTGGGACCGTGGTCCCACTTGAGCAGAA
>NZ_JBJDNH010000091.1:0-6119 GCF_044900465.1 Klebsiella sp. NPDC088457
CAAATCGACGGTTTAACTCTGACCACAGAAACTGTCAGCCCGGAAGCGACCTTTGACCCGGTGCCTCAGGCTGAGAACCTGTTACGGAAGAGTGGCGCAAACATCATCGAGAAAGGACAAAACGCCTTTTTCAGCCCATCAACTGATGAAGTATGGTTACCGGAGCGCCATCTGTTTTCGGATGCGGCTAACTTCTACGCTACCGGCCTGCATGAGCTGGTCCACTGGAGTGGGGGTAAAAAACGTCTGAATCGTGAAATGAAAGGGAAGTTTGGCAGTGCGGATTATGCAGAGGAAGAACTGGTGGCGGAGCTGGGAAGTGCTTTTCTGATGGCGGACCTGGGGATTGATGGAGGGGTACAGCATGAAAGCTATATTGCTTCCTGGCTGAAAGCGCTGAAAAACGACAAGCGTTATATTTTCAAAGCGGCCAGCGCCGCCTCTAAAGCACATCGTTAAGCGTGTGTCCTGATTTATACACAGTATCGACGCTTGGTTATAGCAGACATTATCACGTAGCCTATCATGCCAAACTTGATATCAAGGCTATAGAGACGGTAAATATAATTACAGCAACAGCCGAGGCTAGGTTTAACCTTAATATACAACACTGGCGACTGCTCAAATGCAGCCGTTCCGCTACAACGGCGAAATAGCCACCTTTAGGAACAACCTGAAAGCAATGCAAATGATGTAATTACATATTAAAACGTTTCTTAACTTCACCAACCTCGTAATGAATTAGCTGGACATTACTGTTCCCCCTCAGCGAGTACCTCGTTAATTCTTTCGCGCTGGTTCTTTGCAGGTACTTCCCGGTTTACGAGCCACAGTGCTAATCCAATAAGAATGCCACCAATAGCCTGCATCCAGGAAATGGATGCATTCAAAATGAAATAAGCAAGAATGACGGTGAATAACGGTGCCAGGAATAGGAATCCACTGGTCCTTGTTGCACCTCCTTTCCTCAAAGCAACAAACCAAAGGCCAAAAGATCCCGTAGATGCTGGAATAGCAAGCCAGAGAAACCAGCCCCATTGCTCATGTGTTACGGCAGCAGGCCAGTGCTCGCCATTGATATAGGCAATAATCAGGACAGCAACAGCTCCTATCAACATTTGCCAAAAGCTCAATGCCCATGTACCAAATGGCAGAGCCGCTCGTTTGTTAATTAGTGTCGCAGCCGCCCAGCAAAGTGCAGAAACAATACCGATGATTTCACCAGTTAGTGTGGTACCGCCAGAAAAGATGGACGGCCTGATGCCAATAGCAAGAGCGACACCAGCAACACCTAAAAGAAGACCCAGTATCCTTGCACGATGCAGGCTTTCTCCCAGAAAAATTCGGCCCAGAACAGCTACCCAGATTGGGTTAGTGAAAAGCAAAATGGCGGCGGTTGATGCAGATATAAACTGCATAGCCCAGAACAGAAGCCCCATAACAGCCGCTGTCTGGAGCAAACCTATCAATATTACTAGTATAAAATCGCGCAAGCATGCTTTAGCTGGTAAAAGTGCCGCTACGAATTTTCGCTCACCAACCAGAACCAGGGGAATCGTCGCTAAAGCCGCAGTAAAGAAACGCCAGCCGATCAGGATCATGGGCGTGAAACCCTGCTGGAGCAGGATTTTCCCTGCAACAAAACTGGACCCCATCAGGAAGGTTGACGCGACAAGGGTGATAAAAAATCCAACCTGGGAACGTGTTGAGGCATTAGAATGAAGTGACATCAATGCAGCTCCTCTCTATGTGTTGTAAATTGCGTTATGCACGCGGCAAGCGCTTCTGGTGCATCTTCCGGCAGAAAATGTCCTGCCTCCTCAATAATGGTTATCTGAGCATTAACCATTTTCCGGGCCAGACGCTCTCCGAGTTGTAGCGGCTGGAACGTGTCCTTTCTGCCCCAGATGATGAGCGTTGGTAGCGCCAGCTTTTCGATACGCTCCATACATGAAGAAAGTTCTTCCGTTCGCAGAGCCCGGGCAGCACGAAGATAAGCGTGCCTTCCCTCGATTCCATGGAAAGGTCGTTCATAGGCGTCGATAAATTCGGGGGTAATCTGCTCCGTGTGGAACATTCCACGATGAAAAGCTTTAGCAAATCCTGTCCTGAGCTCGAAATCCGGCGCACCCAGAATCCCATCCCAGATTGGATCTTTGAGTCTGGAGATCCCAGGCTCAGGAAAGGAGTCGTAGAGGATTGAATCAATCAGGACGAGGTGATCCACCATGCCTGGATGGTTGATAGACAAAAGTTGAGCAATGCCCCCGCCAATATCGTGGCCAATGATCGTCCCGCACTCCCATCCCAAAGCTGAAAGCATCTCGAAAACGATTTCTGATTGAGCCTTGATTCCAAGGTCAGCATCTGTAGGTTTCCCAGAATCGCCATAACCGAGTAGGTCAATAGCAAAAACTTCATGCCCCGATTCAGTAAGAAGGGGTGTGACATTTCTCCAGAGATGACGACTTGTAGGGATGCCATGAATCAGAGCAACAGGACTTCCATGGCCGTAACGGGAATATGCAACACGACTACCTGCGATGTTTAGAAAGCCATCTTCGATAATCTTATTCATAGCAACACCTTCTTAAGGTTGAGAGTTCTGGAAAAATATCGGCAAGAGCTTCGAAAGCTTTGCAGATAACAGAATTGCAAGAGAGGCAGCCAGGCCCCGAAGTAGCTTCAGCCTTTATGGGCTTCACTGTGTGGTACTGGTTTTTCTTGAATTAAAATTCAAGAAAACTATAGCTTCAAGTTGCTATCATGGCAATGTATGATTGGGCTAACTGAAAAATTCTTGATTAATGAGTCATCATTTTTATGGGACGTATACGAAGTTTTGATCTCGAAAACGTACTTGAGCATGCGATGGACACTTTCTGGGAATGGGGCTATGAAGGAGCTGGCATGCAAGAAATCTGTCGTGTGACTGGACTCAACCCCGGCAGTCTCTACGCAGCGTTTGGCGACAAACACGGGCTGTTCATCGAAGCGCTCAAGCGCTATATGGCTGCTGCATCACGAGAGACAATCGAGCGTCTGAACAGCACGCCCTCTGGCCGGGAAGGGATCACCAATTACTACGCAGCGCTCGTTGATTCGATGCTTGATGGCAAGCGGCGATGGGGATGCCTTGTGACGAATTCCATTGTGGAATTTTCCATGAGTGACCCACAAATCAGTGAAGCCTTTCAACTCCACCTCGCCAGGCTAGAGACAGCGTTATCCGGTGCGATCGAGCGGGCAAAACGAGCAGGGGAACTTGTGAGGGATGTCAATGCTTCCGAAGCTGCTGCATTCTTGGTTTGCACGACACAAGGGCTTAATGTCCTGGCAAAAACCCGTCCTGACAGAAACACGCTGGAAGCCATCACACGACATGCGTTTGTGGCTGTTGGATTCAAACCCTAGACCTCAACCTTTTGGGTTGGGGAATTTTTGGTGTTGTATTCGCTGTGTATCGATTCCTTAACACAGGCATTTTCCTGCGAGGGGATATTCTCCTGCGCTGTTGCCTTTAACGACCATAACAATCCACTCGTAGTATCGGCATCCAACAAAGCGTTCAAAGGCTAATCACTGCGATTCCGGCTAGCACTACCACTGCACCGGCAATGCGGCGCGCCAGATGATTTTCACGAAACAGCCAGTACGAGAGAAGAGAACCGACAATGATGGAAGATTCCCTGAGAGGAGCGACGAGTGCCAGTGGCATGCTCTGCATGGCTGTCAGCACAAGGATGTAGGCAAGTGGAGAACATACAGCAATAATAAGGATTGGGATGATATCCACACGTACAGCAGTTGGAATGCGATATCGTCGCCGCATCGCCCCAGGGGTAAGAATCAGACTCTGTAGCAGGAGTGTGCTGGCGTAGTAACTCACTGGATCCAGGTGTAGAGAGATTATCGAATAACCATCCCAGAGGGTATAGCCAGCGATGGCGGTGCCTGTCGCTGCCCCCCATATCATTCCTTTAAGTGGCCGGCTTCCGCTCCTGAATGGATTGCCGGTGACAACGAAAATACCAGCGATAACGAGAAGCGCGCCGAGTAAAGCGCTTGCTGAAAGCCGTTCCCCCATCAGAAGGGTTGCAAACAGTATCGTCAGAACCGGTCCGCTCCCCCGGGCAATCGGATAAACAACACCAAGTTCGGCGCGCTCGTAGCCAGCCTGCAAGATTAGAGAATAAGCGATATGAAGCGCAGATGAGATAACTGCCCCGACTGCGAGTCGCCAGTCGAGCTCCTGTTGTCCCTCAACTGTCAGAATGAGGCTGATCGGAACCCACAACAATGCTGAGGCACAGCTGTAGGCCCAGACGAACACGAGTGTGTCTTCCTTCTTGTATTTTGAGGCTATATTCCATACTGCATGAGCTACTGAAGCAGTAAGAATCATCGCAACCGTGCTGAACTGCATCAGGACATATCCGGCAAATCAATACCCGCCCGTTCAGCCCTGCGACTTTGTTCTTTATCCCGCAGAGTGAGAGCAGCGACCAGCGTATCAATAACGACGAGCTGGGCCAGTCGACTGCCGGCAGCGGCCATCTGTGCCGGTAGTGGCGCTCCGCCAACCACGAGCGAAACGTTGGCGAGTGTCGCCAGTGGGGTATCGTACTGGTTAGTTATTGCGATAAGCGATGCTCCGGCCGAGGATGCGGCATCAGCAACGGCGAGTGTGGATGATGTGCGACCTGTCGAGCTGACGACGATCATCACGTCGCCTGAACCAAGGAGTCGAGCAGCAATCATCGCTGATAAATAATCCTGGATACTGATGGTTATCACCCCCGCCGTCCGCAGACGAAATACAGCATCAGCGGCAACCGTCGCAGAGGGGCCGGCACCAAATGCGAATACCTGGCATGCGCTCTGGATTAAATCGACCGCCTCATCAAGGGCGGAGATTTCAATAGCACCGCTGAGCGCAGTCAGCGCGTCTGCACCAGCACGAACTGATGTTTCCAGCACCGATGCCAGCGTCGCATCCGCTGTGAGAACTTCAGGCGGTGCAAAGAACCGGGCAGTACCACGAGCCCGGGCAATCTCTATCTTAAGTTCAGTGAACCCGGTGAACCCGATCGCTCGTGCAGCGCGTATTACTGTCGGCGGTGATACACCTGCACGGGCGGCAACCTGTGCTGTCGTGCTGGTACCGACAAACAAAGGATCGACAAGCAGGAGATCGACAACTTTAGCCTCACTTGTAGCGAGGTCGCCGCTTCGGGCGTGAATGCTGCCAAGCCATTGCTGTAATCGCTGCTCGCTTTCTGAAACTCTGTTACCATTTTCTTTTTTCATGTGTAATATATTACCTTCCCTTTGCGAAGGGCACAACCATCACGTAAGTAGATTCTGTTACAAGGAGTCCGCATCATGAACGCTGAAATCAATACGGTTGTCGCTGTTGTTGGTCCGGGTGCCATCGGCACCACAGTCGCGGCGGCGTTATACGAAGTCGGCCGCACACCATTGCTGTGTGGACGTACTCCCCGCGATCACCTGACCCTGCAAGACGGCGACCGCTTTATCACCGTACCCGGTCCGGTACAGACGAATCCGGCGCAAATTACTCGCACAGCCGATCTTGTCTTTCTGGCAGTCAAGTCCACACAAATCGACGCGGCAGCAGAATGGCTCAGGGCGTTGACCGGCCCGGAGACGGTTGTATGCGTGCTTCAGAACGGGGTCGAACAGCTGGACAGGCTCGCGACGTACTCTCTGCCCGGACAGATCGTTCCCGCTGTCGTATGGTTCCCTGCGCAGGCGCAATCCGACGGCTTGGTACGCTTGCGTGGCGACGCGCGCCTGAGCCTGCCAGACACGTCAGCTTCCCGCGTAGTGGCCACAGTGCTGCAAGGCACGTGGTGCTCCGTAGACTTGGCCGCGAACTTCAGCTCGCTGGCCTGGCGCAAGCTGATGCAGAACGCAGTGGCTGGACTCATGGCACTCACGCACCGACGCTCGGGCATGTTCGGTCGCGCTGACATCGCCAGGCTTACGCTGGCTTATTTATGTTACCAACGGTGCGAAAGTGATCCATATCCGACGCCTGAAATTAGATCCAGGGGTTAATCTGCTCTCCTGATTCGGGAGAGCTTATGGTCACT
>NZ_JBJDNH010000092.1:0-6078 GCF_044900465.1 Klebsiella sp. NPDC088457
CGGTTGGTGGTTTGTTTCTTTTTGGCGATTGATCAGATCGCACAATCCGGGCTGAGTTCCCTCAAAGTGATCTACTATTTGGCGCAGCTATTTAGCGTTAAGAGTATCCCGTGGAGTTTTATCTGAATGACGATGAGCAGCCCACTCCATCCAGGATATGCACATTCTTAGATAAAGTTTTTAGCAGCGGTCACATCAACCGGCTTCCGTTAAGGAGGCCGTTTTTTTCCTGTCTGACCATACCACTCCGCTGCACCATTTCATGCCGCCCTACAATTCAATTGCACCAATATGACACCCATTAATAGTGCGCGCGTTTTGACCGTGGATTAAAATTTCATACAAAATCAATGTGATAAAAACTGGTATCGTTTTTGCAGTTCCATTTAATGAAACATTAGTCCCATTTTTTGAGACCTTAATATGTCAATCTTAGAGACCACGGCCAGTATTTTGAAACTGATGGTGAGTCAGCAACGCGCGATCCGCATCAGCGATGTGATTATCCATCTCGGTATGCCGAAAAGCACCGCCTCACGGGTAATGAGCCAGCTGGAATCCTACGGATACCTGGAGAAAGACGACGTCCAGGGTACCTTCCTGCCAGGACCGCTGATCATGTCTGCCTCCCATCTGGTCAGCCGTCAGATAACCCTCAGCGATCACGTTGACGCGGCGCTGCGCAGCCTCTGCGAACGCACCGGGTATACCGGCTATATTTCGATGCTTGATAACCAGGAAATTCTGGTCCTCCGGGTGATCCACGGCCGCCAGGCGCTGTCGGTCGTCACCTGGCCGGGTTCCCGTTCTCCTGCCTGGGGCACCTCTACCGGACGTGCGCTGCTGGCGCGTTTTTCTGATACCCAACTGCATGATTTCTTCGCCAGTCCACTGGTGGCGGCCCAGCTAAACGGCGCCGGTCAGGATGTCAGCATGCTGGTCGCTGCCGTCGCCCGTACCCGTGATGCGGGTTATGCGACGGCAGTAAATGAATCGGTTGCCGAGACTGCATCCGTTAGCTGTGCGGTAGGCGACCCGGCCACTCATGAAGCCGTGGCGTTCTGCCTGTCGTTTCCACAACACCTTGCCACACCTGAAGAGTTGCAACGGATCGCGACGTTATTGAAAGAGACCTCTCTCACTATCGCCGCTAAAACCGGCGACACGCTGGTGAGCGCTCTGCCTTGATTCCCCCCTTTTGTCTATGCCAGGAGAATACCGTGAGTCAGACCGTCCATTCCGAAACCTCATCGGGTCACAACGAAACGCATCCGCGCGCGTTCGCCCCGGCCACGTTATTGCTGTTGCTGGTACTGAGTGTCTTCGGTGCCGTCATCGGCGTTCAGTTGTTAACAACCCTGGGTGTGACCCCCAATACCGCGATTATCGGCGCGATGGCGGCGATGATCATAGCCCGTATCCCGATCCAGTGCTTCGCACGTTTTCGTTCTATCCATGTCCAGAACCTGGCGCAAAGTGCCACCTCCGCAGCAACCTTTGGTGCCGCCAACTCGCTGCTGCTGCCAATCTCCATTCCCTGGCTGTTTGGTCATCAGGAGATGGTTATGCCGATGTTTATCGGCGTAGCGCTGGCGATGCTGCTGGACGCCTGGCTGCTGTACCGCTTATTTAATACCCGTATCTTCCCGGCGGAAGGCGCATGGCCGCCGGGCATCGCTGCGGCAGAGTCGATCAAGGCAGGCGATCAGGGCGGTAAACAGGCAGCCCTGCTCGGCACCGGCATTGTGATTGGTGCGATCGGTTCGTGGTTTAAGTTCCCGATGGCGGCACTCGGCACGGCGTTTATCGGCAATATCTGGGCACTGGGGATGCTGGGTGTCGGATTCCTGCTGCGCGGCTATTCCGAACCGATGTTCGGCCTCGACATTAACAAGATGTATATCCCGCACGGGGTAATGGCCGGAGCGGGCGTGGTCGCGCTGTTCCAGATTATCCGCCTGATCCGTCAGAGCAAGAGCACACCTTCGCTACAGGCCGGTCACGATGAGGCCCTGCCGCTGGCGCAGAACGAGCAGATAGGTAAAACCATCCGTTTCGGCGCAATCGGCTTCGTGGCGATTTCCGTGCTAATTGCCCTGGGCAGCGGCCTGTATGCACATCTGACCCTGGCGTGGCTTATCGGCATTATGATCTACGCCGCATTTGCCGCCTTCCTGCATGAAATGATCGTCGGCCTCGCAGCCATGCACTCCGGCTGGTTCCCGGCCTTTGCGGTGGCGTTAATTACCCTGCTGATCGGTATTTTGATTGGCTTCCCGCCGGAAGCGCTGGCGATGCTGTGCGGCTTCTCTGCCGCCACCGGCCCGGCATTTGCCGATATGGGCTACGACCTGAAAGCGGGCTGGATCCTGCGCGGTAAAGGAGCACATACCCGCTTCGAACTGGAAGGCCGCCGTCAACAGCTGATTGCCTCCATGCTGGCTTTTGTGGTCGCCATGCCTGTGGTGCTATTTATCTTCCGCGATTACTTCTCACAGGGACTGGTGCCACCGGTCGCCAAAGTCTACGTCGCCGCAATTAACGCCGGCGTGTCGCTGGATATCGCCAAATCGCTGCTGATTTGGGCCATTCCCGGCGCGATTATCCAGCTGATTGGTGGTCCCGGTCGTCAAATGGGCGTCCTGCTGGCAACGGGTCTGCTGATTAACAACCCGCTGGCGGGATGGGCGGTGATGATCGGAATCGCCATTCGCGCCATCGTTCTGCGCGTGGGGGGTGAATCGGCACGCAGCAAAATCGAAGTGCTGGCAGCCGGTCTTATCGCCGGTGATGCACTGTTCAGCTTCTTTAATTCCGTCCTCTCCGGCGGCAAAAAATAACGACGCAACATCAGGGAAAACAACATGAGCTTACAACAAACATTACAGGTCTTTGAGTTACTCGACAGCGCCTATGCCAGCGGCGAAAAGGTGAAAAACCTGCTGGCGGAATACGCCGGTCTTGAGGTGAGCGTGACAGAGGTCAGCGGCCCGAAAGGCAGAACGGATTTCGTGAAAATTGTCATTCCGGGTACGCAGGGTAAACGCAGCGGCGGCAGCGCGCCGACCCTAGGGATCGTCGGTCGTCTGGGCGGCATCGGTGCACGTCCGGGACGTATCGGTCTGGTCTCCGATGCCGACGGTGCCGTGGCGGCCATCGCCAGCGCCCTGAAACTGGCGGAAATGCAGCGCCAGGGCGACAGCCTGCCGGGCGATGTGATCGTCACCACCCATATCTGCCCGGATGCGCCAACGCGCCCGCATGAGCCGGTGGATTTTATGGACTCGCCGGTAGACACCGAGGATATGAACGAGCAGGAAGTGTCCGATGAAATGGATGCGGTCCTGTCTATTGATACCACCAAAGGCAACCGCATCATCAACCATAAAGGTTTTGCCCTCTCTCCGACGGTGAAGGAGGGTTATATCCTGCGTGTTTCAGACGATCTCCTGCGGGTCATGGAGATGACCACCGGGCAACTGCCGGTGACCTTCCCAATCACCACCCAGGATATAACGCCGTACGGCAACGGTGTCTACCACATTAACAGCATCCTGCAGCCGTCGATTGCCACCGCGGCTCCTGTCGTAGGCGTGGCGATCACCGCCGTGAGCACCGTTCCCGGCTGCGGCACCGGCGCAAGCCACGAAACGGATATCGCGCTGGCCTGTAAATTCGCGGTGGAAGTAGCAAAAGAGTTTAGCCGCGGCACCTGCCAGTTCTTCGATAAAGCGGAATACCAGCGCCTGCTGGATCTTTACGGTTCGCTGGCACATCTGCAAAAACGACAATCGGGAGTCTGAGATGACGATTCGCAAAATTGGGACCCTGACCATCGGTCAGGCGCCACGCAGCGATATTACCCCTATCCTTGAAGCCGCTCTGCCGCCGCATGTGGAGTGCCTGCATTCCGGGGTACTGGACCGGCTGGATGACGCCGCCATTGCGGCGCGCTTTGCGCCGCAACCGGGCGATGCCCTGCTCACCTCACGCCTGCTGGACGGGCGTGCTGTGGTAATGGGAAAACCGGCGGTCGGTGAGGCGCTGCAACAGAAAATCGACTGGCTGGAGGCAGAAGGTTGCGAGCTTATTGTCATTCTCTGCACCGGCGAATTTCACGGGCTGCATAGTCAGAAATCCTGGCTTGTCGAACCGGATCAGATCCTGCCGCCGACGCTGAATGCGCTCGTCGGCACGCGCCGGTCCGGGATCCTCGTGCCGCTGGAATCCCAGGTCGCCAGCGAACTGGAGAAATGGCGCGACGCGCCGCAGACGCCGGTATTCGCCGTCGCCTCACCGTACACCGCCAACGAAGAGGAGGTCGCCGACGCTGCGCGCTCCCTTGAAGCTCAGGGCGCAGAGGTGATTCTGACCGATTGTATGGGCTATACCACCTGGCATCAGGACATCTGCGCCCAACACGTCGCCATCCCGGTGGTGCTGTCGAATAAGCTGCTAGTCGACTTGTTACGTAATCTGCTGTGACAGGAGAAGAATCATGGATTTATTGTTACTAAGCAACTCCGTTCTGCCCGGAAGCGCGTACCTGGAGTATGCCCTGCCGCTGCTGAAGGCGCAGCTCGGGGAACGCCGAAAGGTGGTATTTATTCCTTTTGCTGGAGTCACACAAGCCTTTGATGCCTATACCGATAAAGTCCGCCAGGCACTGGCCGAACTGGCGCTGGATATTACCGGCATACATACGGTTGATGACGCCCCTGCAGTCATTTCGTCCGCCGATATTGTGATGGTGGGCGGCGGCAATACTTTCAATCTACTGAAACAGTGCCGCGAGCGTGGACTACTCGACCCTATTCGCCAGGCGGTGAAGAATGGCGCGCTGTATGTCGGCTGGAGCGCCGGGGCAAACCTCGCCTGCCCGACCATCCGCACCACCAACGATATGCCGATTGTGGATCCGGGCGGACTGGATGCCCTTAACCTGGTCAAGCTGCAAATCAATCCGCACTTTACCAATGCGCTCCCGACCGGGCATCAGGGCGAGACGCGCGAGCAGCGTATCCGCGAACTGCTTACCGTCGATCCTCAGCTTGAGGTGACGGGTCTGCCGGAAGGCAGCTGGATAACCGTGCGCAACGGCCATGCGCAACTGGGGGGCAGCAAACCCAGCCTGCTGTTTAAAGCGGACCAGCCAGCTATTACGCTTGCTGCCGATCACCAATTTTACTGAAGGAGAGTGCCGATGCTGGGGATTATTCGCGTATTAACCCATGACGATACGCATTTTGTCGAAGAGCACGGGCGTCTGATTCAGCAGGAGTACGGTCTTACGTCCATCAGCCGCTGTATTGCCGACCAGCGAAGCGGAATTTTCGATGCCGACAGCGAAGCTCTGGCGGTGCCGAAGATCCTCACTCTGGGTCGGTCGCTGCAGGCGCAGGGCTGTACCGCCCTATTCCTCAGCTGTGCTGCTGATCCCGGTCTGGCACAGCTGCGTGCCGCCGTCACGGTGCCAGTGATTGCCGCGGGTAGCGCCTGCGCCAGTATCGCCGCGATGCTGAAACGTCCGGTGGCAGTGATGGGGATAGGGTCGGCAGCACCGGCGCCGTTTCGCACCCTTCTCGGTGAAAATGTGCGTTACGCCCGCCCTGAGGGGGTCACTAACACAACGGATTTACTGACCACAGAAGGTCGAGCCAGTGCCCTTGACTGCGCCGACCGGCTTTACGAAGAAGGTGCGGAGATAATTGCCTTTTCCTGCACCGGTTTTTCCACCATCGCGCTGGCAGATATGATTCGCAGCCGACTGAATAAAATCGCGGTCGATGCGGTCAGTGCCTCGGGATTATTTGCCAGCCAGCTGGCATAAAGACATGGTCTGAGGGAATAAAAACCGGTATTGCGGCTTCTACTACAGGGATCGGGTTCCAGCACTTTTTTCTACTGCTTTTTGGGCTTATGAGCGACTGCCGGGGTGGGGTCAGTCCACTGCGGATGCAATGTTCATGGCACCGCTCAGGCACTAAATAGCTGCGCCAAATAGTAGATCACTTTGAGGGAACTCAGCCCGGATTGTGCGATCTGATCAATCGCCAAAAAGAAACAAACCACCAACCG
>NZ_JBJDNH010000093.1:0-6037 GCF_044900465.1 Klebsiella sp. NPDC088457
ATCAAGGGAGGGAGTGCCTATCAATTTTCATGACAGGCGCAATTTGTTGTTAGCTAAAGCGGGAGACGTTATCTGCGTAATCAGCTGCAACGATAACAATATTGTTCAGCGTTCCTGATGCGGTATTATTCGCCCCCAGGTAAGCTAGAGACTGGTTTGACGCATACGTCCCGCCAATCACCAGCAGCTGGTTATTATACAAAACAGTGGTATCGCCAATGTCCGACGTCGGCAGTTTAAACCACATACGTACCAGTTGTTTTGTACAAGTTGTCGGAATAATAAACGACTCCGGCAGCGTGATTTTGCTCCCGTTGTGCTCGTTGACTCGAATTCCACCGCCGTCGTAGAGCATAGCCAGGTTCGGATATCGCCGTAATAATCCGTAATGCTCCGGTTGAACTGCTTTGTCACCTTAACCAGTGCGTTTGTGTAGTCACGTTCAATGCCGTAGGGGTGAAGCCATACCTTAGCCATCATCCTCCTCCGGATAAACGTAACCGCCGCGGGCTTTCAGTGTCGCAACGCCTTCATCATTGCTGACCCAGCCAAGCTGAGAGTACCTCTCGTCTGCCTGAGCCCACTGATTCGCCGTTTCCGCACGCTCTTTATCAGAAGGCACAGAGAGCGGGTTGAATTTGATTGTCCAGGTGGCGTCGGTTGTGAGGTAGCTCACCGCTTTCTCTATTGCCGGGCGGGCCTCATCTTTTTGCTTCCGTCCGATCAGCTGTTTCCACGACTCGGGAACTGTGGTTTTATCAGCCCCCTGACCCGTTGGCGTTTTAGTGAACAGAATCTGCTCATCAATCCCCGTCAGCGCGGAAATCCTTAGTTGCTTTCTGTCCTGCAAGTCAGTGACGCCGGATAAGTCACCATTGAGCAATTCGTACTTTTCTGTTCTGGCGTCAACACCGATCGTATTGCCAATACTGCGGGTCATGTCGACCATATTAAGTCGCGCTTGCACCGCTTCCCTTCCCTCGCCATCACTGCACAATTCCGCAAGGTCTGCCGCAGACCACACCCCCTGCTGTTTACGCTCAAGGAGGCTTGTCGCATGCTTATGGCTCATGCCAAAATCGGTTAGTGCATCATAAATGCCCTGCAGGCATGACGCTCCCCAACCCTGATTTTGATGCCGGATCTGATTAGGCAGGCGCTCACCATCAAAAATATGGCAACGTGAGGCGTGAACATAATATGGAGTACCTGATATCGGGCTGATCTGATACTGAATGACTTCGCCATACGTCCGGCTTTCCGGGTTAACGTCACGTAAAAAAGGTTGCACCTGATAACGGTCATAGACGCGCACAAACTCAAGTTCTCCATGCCCAATCTCAGATGTGAGATCGCCACCGTCATTAACACCAAAAAGAATAAGAGAGCCGCCGTATAGCCGAGACCATGCTACTGCGTCGGTAAAATGCTGGGTAAGGTTTAGCTCGTCCCAGCGAGACATGATTTTCGGCTGATCGCTCGCGCCCTCTACGCTGAAACCTGCGCGAAACATCTCATCTGCGACGATGTCGACGATACGCCGACCAAGACCGTCACCGATATAGATATTGTCTAACGTTGCCCTGTTCAGCAGGTGAGAGAAGCGTATTTTGCTGTATGCAGATCGATCGCCTCCCGTACCAATGTTCATGAAAACGTTCTGGTAACTGTCCAGCCGCTTTTCAATTTTCTTTTGTTGTCGGTTGCTGCGCTTAGCCATTGCCTCACCTTAACTGGAGAGGGCTTTCAGTCTCTCCAGAGCATTAGAAGATGGCGCAAAGGCCATGATTAACGAATCGGCCATGTTTGGCGAAGGTATGCCTCGCTTCTTCATGTCCTTTTTGCTCTCAACCTTAACCCTGCCGTTAATGGGCGTGTTTCTACCTGTATCGGGCCGCCGTTTTTGCCTACAAGCTCATTAGTTATCTTGTCGCCGTACTTTTTAGGATTCATTCTGGCGAGCGCCCATTTGCGCGTGTCGATACGCAGACGGGCTTTAGCAACTGCCGCCGATTCTTCGACCGCATCATCGGCAATTTCGAATAGCTCTTCGAAAACGGCATCGGCTCGGGCCTCGACCGCCTTTGCGTACTTGTCTCGAAACTCTTCATGTTCGGCAAGCCAACGGAATACTGTAGCCTTTCCCGGCATGCCTGGTCGTTTGCAAACTTTGACCAGGCTTTCACCATTGGCAAGCAGAGCGCAAATGTCATCCGCCACCTCTGGTAAGTAATCAGAAGGGCGGCCAGTTTTCTTTTTGGTCGCCATTTTTAGAATTTCCTGCTGTTGAGTGAGTATCCGGCCCGTGGCGGGTATTAATATCATCACTATTTTATCGAGCCTTCTCAGTGGAAAGCTCTGTAAAACATACTCAGCTTCTTCTACCCTCGCGCTGAATGGCGAGCTATGAGCGCAAATCCGCTATGTCAGGCGGCAAATCGCGGTATGCATCGTTATTGATTATCCCCACACACTCACGCAGAGGAGTGCCCCGTCGGGCTGCGGTCATGGTTAATGTGGGGATGCTGCGACGATACGGCGCTTGGTGGTGTTCAGGATTTGGCTTCGACTTTTGCTTGCCAGCCCACTGCTTGGCGATATACAGACAGTCATCAAATATCTTGCCCTTCCTGCTGGCTTGTGAGCATCGTCGGTAGTGGTCAATCGCCATATCTGCACCGGTCATTGCAGCGTTCTGGTCGTAGCCGAGCTTTATCGGCTCGGCAGTTACATTTTTATGAATGAAGTCCTGTGGCGTCATGCTGGCTCACCTCCTGCAAAATCACCCATGTCAGGGATGGAGAATTGCGTCAGTTGTAACGCCAGCTTTGTGGCTTCTTTAATCTTTTTGATGTCGCGCTTGCGTTGCGACATCAGTCCGCTGCCTTTCTGCCCGCGATGCTCAAATGACATGCGATCGAAAGCAGCAATCTGATTATGAATCTGCTGGCCGGTCATTTGTATTAACCCGTTAACATCGAGAGTGCCGACGATTGCCCCGGATTCTTTATCAGCCAGATCCAACAACCACACTCTCAGGTCTTTCGCTACTTTTGTACGAGCGAACATGCCAACGAGGTGCGCGCCTCTTGGAGAGAAAACTCTGATTTTTGTATGCTGTATCTCATTGTTTTCTTTACAAGTCCTCACTTTGAGGATGACAGACATACTATCCGTGAACTCGTCTTTTCTACGGTTGTAGATGTTTGCCACTTTCTTGCTGTCGGCGTAATCCAGTAATTCAGCGAGTTGTTCACTGGTAAACCAGATCTTTCCATCACCATTATCAAAGGGAACGACCTGGTGATCTTTGAACGTCAGTTGAGTGTTCATGGCGTTTTACCTTATAAAAATAAGCCTCGTTGCCCAGAAACACCGCCCGCAAAGAAGCCGCCGCTTATAACGGTGATTCTCCGAAGCTTATTTCTGTAAGGCTTTGCGTGAATGCGCCGGGCATGGCGCGGATATTTACTACATAAAAAAGCCAGCGGTTAAGCTGGCTCTGTTATTTCAGGCACTGCGTGCGGATGTAGTCCTGCAGGACGCTCAGGGCTGTTTGGTCACTGATGATTCCGGACCGGATACCGAGAACGTTTCGTCCAGCAACTGCAGAGAGTTCGACGGTGGCATCATCGCCCATGCTGGCGGCGCCGGTGGCTTGAGCTGCGGCTGACACTGGACACTTGCCTTTGACGAGCACCCGGCCACCATTATCAAGCTTGCGCTGCAGAGCATCATTTTCAGCTTTTGCATCGGCTAATTCCTTCGTGTACTTTGCATCAAGCGCAGCGACGTCACGCTGACGGGTCTGCATGTCGGTGATGGTGGCGTTAGCCAGGTTGCGCTGCTCAGTCGCTTTATCACGCTGCTCTTTGAACTCGGTAGCGTTGTCATGGTAGTGATTAGCCAGCCACCCAAGGCAGACAATCAGGCAGATAACCACTGCGCTGATAATGGCGGTTAAGCGGCTCATGACTAACCAGCGAGATCGACGGCACGAACAAACGTATCGAAGCTGTACGGCTGGCTCCCGTTCTCATGCTTAATGATGGCCTGCAACAGTTTCATCATGAACCGGCTGTCGCTGGTGTCGATGCGCTGCTCGGGGGTGACGCCCGTCGCCTGAGCCACGCTGTTGATATACGCCTGCGTGTTGTTCTCGTTCGGCGGAGCCCAGCGTTTGATATCTGCTCTGATCGCTCGGTTGCCGCCGGGCGATTTTTGTTTTGTGAGAACCGCGGCGACTTCCTTCGCCAGCCGTGCGATATCGTCATCAACGACCCCCCACTCCAGCACCGCAAGCAGCATTGAAATCTTCGGAAACCATGAAACCTTCCATCGGCTTACCTGTGATTCGTCAACTCCGATCGCCTTAGCGACATTGCGACCGCCGATGATGGATACCTGACTGAGAAGCCATGATTCAATCTGGCGAGCGTTGGCTTTATTGCGTTTGATTGTGTTTTCCATAAGTGATAATTCCTTGGTGTTGAAAAATAGTTAGTTATGGCTATGCCTGAGGCATGCCAATAGATTTGTTTTGGTGTTTTTGGATTCGCTTTTACAGCGACGTAGGACGAGCGTCCGTTGTGGGGTTGTTACTTATGCTGCTGCCAGCTCAGGCCAGATTTTTTCCCAGTCATCAGGGCGCAGATCTTTACGGCTAACCTCGCGATTCGTTACGGCTTCGATTTCTACGCAACGAGTTGGGGAGATAGCGGTTTTCCCAGATGCCATCTGAGATAGATAGGAGCTTGAAATGCCAAGAGATGCAGCCAACTCTTTAACTTTTCCACGCTCCAGGCTGTCGATGTAGGTTTTAAGTTCCATGCATTCACCTCGGTTGTATGAGGTGAGTTTATTAAACACTAAACACGACGTCAAGTATTTGCTTATTTAGTTTTTGCTAATCATCATGTGCGTATGGACATAAAAGAGACTAGGCGTAAGCGCCTGCAGGAATGGTTTGAGAATCGAACCCTGCCCGCAAAAGATAAAAGCTATATATCGCAGATCATCACCGGAAAGAGTTCTCTTGGTGAGAAAGGTGCTGCGAGGCTGGAAAGGGAATACGGCATGCCCGTAGGGTACTTATCGGGTGAGGAAAGCAAAGAACATAGCAATGTCTCAAATTTCCAGCCGTACACTAAAGGGGCTAGATACCCGGTCCTGAGCAATGTCCAAGCTGGCGCGTGGGCAGAAGCTATTGAGCCGTACACGCTGAAAGACATAGATTTATGGTTGGAGTCTGACGCGCACATTCAAGGCGCCGCATTTTGGCTATTGGTGGATGGAGATTCAATGACATCTCCCGCAGGGCTGAGTATTCCTGAAGGTACTTATGTACTTTTTGACACAGGCAGAGAAGCCATTAACGGCAGCCTGGTGATTGCCAAGCTTTCCGATTCAAACGAAGCAACGTTCAAGAAATTAGTGATTGATGGCGGTCGCAGATACCTGAAGGGGCTTAACCCTCAGTGGCCTATTACAAACATTAACGGAAATTGCAGGATTATCGGCGTAGCAGTGGAAACCAAGTTAAGGCTTGTTTAGTGGCCTGACGAGGTGTTTGGTTAACAAGGAGTCAATATGGCATTCAACGACCTTGAGTATCACGCCGTAAACAAAGAGGTAAGACAGTTTGTTGACAGCATAAGACCGACTGCACACGTGAGAAAAGAGCTGGATATCGTCTATAGCATCAACGACCAGACTATCGAAATCGGCGAGCAGAGACCGATATGGAACGGCGAGCCAGGAGAAACTAACATTCTCCCTTCTGTGCGCATCAAATACTTCAGGACTCAACGCCAGTGGAAGCTGTACTGGATGCGCAAGGATATGCGCTGGCATCTTTACGACACAGCAGAAACGCTTACCGAGGCTCTGGAGGTCGTGCGCGTCGATCCAGATTGCTGCTTCTTTGGGTGATGAGATGATGAGGTGTTTGGGTGATGAAGTTCCATGGCTCACATCCTTTTTACAATCATCCAAAAAACAAATAGCCATGCTGCGTTGGTAAGTGAAATAGCCAATG
>NZ_JBJDNH010000094.1:0-5900 GCF_044900465.1 Klebsiella sp. NPDC088457
CATAATCACGAAAGCAAAGGCAGGAGAACAACAGAAGGCAAAGAAAATCAGCCCGGGAAAGCTCAGATCAAGCCAACACGCGTACCGCGCGCGGCCTGCGCACGTCGATTGATGATGAAAGCGCGCTGACATGGGGGCCAAAAGTTACCGCCGCGAAAGATATGAGCCTGACGCCGGAAGAGGCGGAGCGCCGCTGGCGCGAACAACTGCGGATCGAGGCGGAGCGACGCGCAGATAACTATGCCGCCGCGGTTGCGGAATATCAGAAGAAAAAGGCCGAAGCCGCATTGCGCCAGGCGCAACAACAGGAATCGACGCAAAAACACGGCATCTCCGAAGAGGTGATCGCCAGCATCGGCGCACAGCTCAGAGACTGTCGGATTTTCGTCAGTGATGAGGTTGTGCGATCGGTCGCAGGCGGCGCACGCGTTCGCCACGGCGGCGGTCTGCTCGCGGCGGACAATGGTCGGTTGCGTGGAGTGAACGTATGGCGCGCAGGCGAGAAAGATAAACCAACTTCCGAATACATGGCAGTGCGTGACCTGGTCACACGCTGGAAGAAGGCAGTTAAACGGAAAAAACAGGATTGAACCTGCGGGGGAATGGTTAGTCATGGTCACTTTTAACTGTTCTGGTCGATTCTATCGAGCAACGCGAAAAATGGCGGCTGAGAAATAAGCTGACGAAATTCTCAATCATTAAAAAGTGGCTGTAAAAATTAACAGGGGTTAGTTGACAAAATCAAAATTCTGCACCATTATCCCGGTTGACAAAGTTTGATTTTTGCACTGAAAGGAAAGTGACCCGATGCAAAATTACCCATTACCCTGGACGTTTCATCCGCAGTTAACCGAAGAACGCTTATCTATCATTGCGGAGGCACTCCTTAAAGTGCAGGAAGACACGCATGAGCTTTTGTCTTCTTCTCTTGATGATAATTATACCCGTGCAACATGCACTTTTGGACGCCAGAAGAATCGAATCGTCAAACTGTGCATGTCAAAAAAATACGACTGGTTGGGGCTTTCAAATCCGAATAACGATTACACAATCACTATTGGCGGTATCCCAATCCGTTCTTTTAGCGATGATCCAACTAATCCGAAAAAGGCTAACTTCTTCCGAAAGAATAGTGTTGATCAGCTATTTGCATCAGAAGATACAATCCCTACGATTTGGCGCTTCGTTGTAGAAAAGCCAGAGTTCGAAGGTGAAGGTGGGCGAGTGCATTTTGCGGGTTATAATGCGCTGGAAGAAATGCTCTCCTTATGGACGTATGGCGAAGAACGGGTAACTGTGCTGCATTCTACAGACGATACCCCGCCAGCACCGGTTAAGATTGAGCTGGATGATATCAGCGCTTCTGTTCCTGAAAAGGAAAAGAAAAGCGATAATGGATAATAGTAGGTGAAAAGTGTTTAACGGTTCTAATTTGCGATTGGCTCGTCTGTATCACGAGTTATCACTGGAGCAAGTAGCTGAGCGGGTCGATAAGACCCGCCAGTACATTCAGCGGCTGGAATCCGGCTCGGCTGTGCCTACTCCTGAGCTTGCGAATAAATTAGCTGCCGTATTGCTGGTCACGCCTGAATTTTTCGCAGTGCAAGAGCAGTCTCCAGTGAATGAAGAGATCGTTCACTTCCGCAAGCGTAGTTCAACACGCATGGCTACTAAGTGGGCGACGCTCGCTAAAGCTGAATTGTATCGCCGTCTCATTGAAGTTTTTGATGAGTACTTGAATTTACCGCCAGTAAGATTTCCTGAACTGAGAGTGAATACTCAAGAGGACATAGAAAGAGCCGCTGAGAAATGCCGGGCTGATTGGGGATTGGGTTTTGGGCCGATCGACAATATGACTCGTCTTGCTGAAAAGCTAGGAGCATTTGTTACTTCTTTCGATTCTGTCTCTGATGACGTGGATGCGCTTTCTGTTCCTTTAAGTCGGCCATTCATTGTAAGAAATACGGCTAAAAAATCGCCTTGCCGTCAGCGTTTTGATATTGCTCACGAAGTGGCACATTTGATTTTGCATGAGGGTATTTCAACGGGGGATCGGGTAACTGAATCTCAAGCTAACCGTTTTGCATCAGCATTGCTTCTACCCAGATCGGCGATGGCAAAATATTTCCCTCGCCCAATTGGCGGCCGTATCGACTGGCAGGGGTTAAGTCAGTTTAAGCTGACGTGGAAAGTTAGTAAGGCAGCAACAATTTATAGAGCGCATCAGCTTTCTCTCTTGACCGATGCCCAATATAAAACGGCATTCTTCGGTTTAAAGCGCAAGGGGGAAGCCATTGATGAAAAAGAGGATTATTTGATTCCTAATGAAAAGCCAGAGCTATTTCATAAGGCAATGAAGTTTCTCTTAACGGAGCTGTCAGTTGATGTTGAGTCATTAGCCAAGCGTCTGTGTATTACTCCGGCTATGTTAGCTGAGTTAGCGAACGATAATTCGTTAGATTTTGCCCCAGAAATCGCTACCGAAAACGTTGTTTCTTTATCTGCTTATCGAATGAAATCTGCATAATTTGATAACCAATGAATCCCGCTTCGGCGGGATTTTTTTTCCTGCAAAAATGGCGCATAAACTTGCACAAAATTGCACAATTTTTGAAATGGCGTTTTTGCTGCCCGGCCTCAGCACTGGCGGGGCTTCAGCCGGTTGCACAAAGTGCACAAAAAGAGGCATGTTTAGCGCGCAGGCGAGGCGGGGGAGCAAGCGCGCGCTTTGGGGGTAGGGAAGGGGTCGGCATACCTCGCCAAAAGCCGCCTGCCGGGCGCGCACTTTCGCGGTGCATCGGGTGAACGCGCAGGCAAAAGCCCGCCAGAATGGAGCTGGCTGCGTCTGATTGGGAAATATGGCGTTGAGGTTTTGCAGGTTGGCCGACATGGCCGGGAATGATGGTGCTGCAGGTCGGTACCGCACCGCCAGGAATGGCAGTGCGGTACCTTCAGATCACTTCGGGATTTCCAGCAGGGCGTAAGGGTTGAAGCGGATCACCTCTTCGCCGAGCCAGTCGTTAACATGCTTCATCGCCTCCATGACCGGCGTCAGTTCGTTGACCGCAAACACTCGCGCCGCCTTCTCGACGTCGCCGAATGATCCGTTGCCTTCCGGGATGGCGCCCATCAGTTGCGGCGGCACGCGGTGAGCCGCGAGCATGTCGTCGCGGGTGGAGGACTTCACGCCGACAAACTCATCCTTCGCCGATATCTGGCTGAACGGCAGGATCTGCACCGCGTCTTTGCCGACGCCAGGCGCACTCAGCAGAATGTTTTTAAACGCACCACCACGCCGGGTATCGGTCAGCGTCTTCTTCAGGTTCTCAAGACTCTCGCCGTCGGCCACTGCG
The DNA here is from genome assembly GCF_044900465.1 of Klebsiella sp. NPDC088457. Taxonomy (NCBI): domain Bacteria; kingdom Pseudomonadati; phylum Pseudomonadota; class Gammaproteobacteria; order Enterobacterales; family Enterobacteriaceae; genus Klebsiella; species Klebsiella sp. NPDC088457. The sequence goes on from NZ_JBJDNH010000094.1 coordinate 3,354, forward strand.
CTGCTGACGTAGACAATACAGCCGGCATGCGACCCATTGTCGTAGTAGAGCTTGCGGAACTTGTCGGCGGAGTGGGCCAGGTTGGCCGACAGCAGGCCGGCGAAATACTCCGGCATCCCGTAGATCTCCTGGTGAATATCCGGATTGATAACGTGGCACACCGAACCGGTTTCAAACTGATGATCGTCAAGCCCCGACTGAATAAACCAGTAGGTGTCAAGGTCAGAACCTCGCCGGGTGTATTTCGCCAGCGAGTTACGAAAGCCCATCGGACCATTCAGGCGGTTGCGGCGCATCTCAAGATACGCGTTACCGAACACAAACCAGTCGAGCGCAAAGGCAGAGAACGCCTGGCGCGACAGCAGCCTGTGCGGGACAAAGCACCCGGCCAGCACATTACGTTTGAAGAACAGCGCCGACTGGTGCCAGCTTGCGTAGCCGAACTGGCGGGCCAGCCCGTACCAGCTGATCGGTGTCTCGTAGTACCGGCCATTGTTGGCGCAGTACATGTTATCCAGCAGGTCATGAGCACCCGTCACCGGCCACGGGCCATCAAACGTGAACGCGCTCAGGCCCGGCGCCGACTTCAGCGCGTCGGCGAGGTCGGCTTGCTCTCTGGCATACTGCCTGCCGCGCGGGGATTTTCGTCTGCTCATCAGTACTCCATAACAGTCATAGTGTTGCCGCCTTCCTGACCCAGCGGCTCGTTAACGGTGGCGAGCATAGTCGCCCAGGCGAGGTCGCCGTGACTCACACCACGGGCGCGGTCGGTATCGTAGGTGATTACGCCGCCAGGAGTGACTACCTTGCGCACGGCGCAGAATGCGGTGATCAGGTCATACTCGCCGCGGTCATACTCCCAGCGGCCGGCGCGGATCAGTTGCAGCATCTTCAGTACCAGCATGCGCTTGCTGGCTGGCGAGAACTGGTAGCACACCGCCGCCGGAAAGCGTTTCTTCACGAGCTGATAAACTGCCTCGCCAATACCGCTGCCATCAATGCCGATGTGCTGCACGTTGTAGCGTGTGAGCATGTTAATGATCATGGCGGCCTGCGCCTCAAACTCCATGCCGCGCACACGAATGGTCTCGATAGTGCGGAATTTGCCGCCGGGGATCAGTGGTGCCGCATTAACGGAGATGGCGCCGCTGTCGCCTTTGCCGCTGGACCCGTTGGGGTCGTATCCAATCCATACCGGGCGATCGGCCATCGGGCGCATGGCGTAGGGCTTCCAGTCCGGCCACTCGTCATAGCCGTCTGCGCCGCAGCTCAGTAACATGTTGTAATCAAAGGCCGTTTCGCCGTTCTTGATGAAGGTGCAGGCGTAGAGGTTGTCGTACTCTTCCGGGCTGTTTTCCTCGCGGATTTCGTCAATGTCAGTGAGATCCCATCCGTTATCGACGGCATCCTGCAACGTGACGATCTGGCGCCAGATTTTATCCGGGCACATCAGCCCGCTGTTAAGTGTCTTCCAGCTCGTGTCGAACTCCACGCGCTTACCGTGGCTACGGCCCTTGTTGAAGGCTTCACCCGACCAGAAGGGGTATGCTTCGTGACTCTCTGCCGATGGGGTGGAAAAGTAGGTGCGCGTCAGCCCCTTCAGCGTCGCCATCGCGCCAGCTACTTTCTTCAGGTTGGCAAACTGCCCGACCCAGAAAAATTCGTCAAAGTACAGATTGCCGGTATAGGACTGTGCGGTTGCCGCCGACGTGCCGAGAAAGTGCAGTTCCGCACCGTTGAACAGCTGGATCATGTCACCGCCCTTCAGCTCAACATCAACCTCAGCGGCGGCGGCGCGAATAAAGCTGCGGAACTGGTATGCCTGGCGACGACTCGCCGACAGGAAGATCTGGTTGAGCTGGTGCTTGTATTTCACGTCACCCGTTAGCGCACGCAGCAGAGCCTCGCGGGCAAAGTACCATGTCGCGCCGACTTGCCGGCTCTTCAGAATGGCCCGGTTACGGTGGTGAAGGTTTTCATACCAGGTTTTCTGGTGCCAGTGCAGCGAGTCGATAATATTGGCACGCAGCGCGGAGATCTGCGCCTCTGAAAAGAAGTTCTGTTTCTTGCGGATCTTTTTCTTCGGCTGTGTCACTGGCGTGCCGTTATCCAGCTTTTTGAGCTGCCGGGTCAGCAGGTCAATTTCTTTGAAGTCGCCCCCGGTCTTTGTGTCCTTACTGGTGAGCTGGATCAGTCGTGCGTCAATGGACGTCGTGACACGCTGGATCGGCGGTGTGGTGTCCCACTCATCGCGCTTTTTCCATGAGTATACCGTGTTCGGGTTGATACCCATCAGGCGCGCGATCTCCGCCGGCGGGTACCCCTGCCAGTAGAGCTGCCGTGCCCGCTGCATGATGAATGCTTCTTCAATCGCCATTAATCCTCCTCGCTTCCTGCCGGGGAGATTAACCCGCGCGCGCGCGCCCTTTCGCCCGCTTTTGGTTGTGGCGGAACCCTCACAACAACAACGCGTTGAGCGCGTGTGTCACCGCCTGCCATCATCACCAGGAACTCAACCAGATGAGCAAAAGAACATGGCTAACCACC
>NZ_JBJDNH010000095.1:0-5732 GCF_044900465.1 Klebsiella sp. NPDC088457
CACCGCATGTTCGGCGTTGCCCGCTTCCGGCTTCAGTACATAGTACTGCGCGGTCAGCTGAGCGACGTTAATCAAATCACTCTGTTGTGCAGGCTCCCCTGCGCGTTTACTGTCCGTCATTTTTCTCTCCTGTCATATCCGTCAGGCTTATTTATGTGTTGCTGTTGGGCCGCTCATCGACGGGGCCGGTCGCCCCGACGCTCCCAGGGGTGAAGGCGGGATTAGAGTTGCGTTTTGTCGATATACCAGATCTTTTGCGCATACTCCCGCACCGTGCGGTCCGATGAAAAATAGCCCATGTGGGTTATGTTGAGCATCGCTTTGGCGGTCCACTCTTCCGGGGTTTGGTAGAGCGCATCCACCTTGTCCTGACAGTCAACATAGCTGCGGTAATCGGCCAGAACCTGATAGTGGTCGCCAAAGTTGATCAGCGAATCCAGCAGACCGCGATAGCGGCCCGGCTCCTGTGGGCTGAACACCCCGGTTCCCATCTGGGTCAGCGCCTGGCGCAACTCTTGATCCTGGTCGTAGTAATCGCGCGGCTGGTAGCCGTTGCTGCGCAGCGCCTCGACCTGGGCTGCGGTATTACCGAAGATAAAGATATTCTCCTCACCCACGTGCTCCAGCATTTCAACGTTGGCACCGTCCAGCGTGCCAATGGTCAGCGCGCCGTTGAGGGCGAACTTCATATTGCTGGTCCCGGAGGCTTCGGTCCCTGCCAGCGAAATCTGCTCAGAAAGATCCGCGGCCGGAATGATCATCTGCGCCAGACTGACGCTGTAGTTGGGAATGAACACCACCTTTAGCCTGTCGCCAATCTGCGGATCGCTGTTGATGACTTTGGCTACGTCGTTTATCAGATGGATGATCTGTTTTGCCGTGTGGTAAGCGGATGCGGCTTTGCCAGCGAAAATCACCACGCGCGGTACCCATTCGGCCTGCGGGTCCGCCTTGATACGGTTGTAGCGGGTGATCACGTGCAGCACATTCATCAGCTGGCGTTTGTATTCGTGAATCCGCTTAATTTGCACATCAAACAGCGCCTTCGGGTTCACCACCACGCCCAGCTGGCGGGCGATATAATCGGCCAGCCGCTGTTTATTCGCCAGTTTGGCGGCGCTGACGGCCTGGTTAACCAGCGGATAATCCTGATATTCCCCCAGTTCACTCAGCTGACTTAAATCTGTTCGCCAGGTCTGGCCAATATAGCGATCCAGAACCCCGGCAAGGGACGGGTTAGCGGCGGCCAGCCAGCGGCGCGGCGTGACGCCATTGGTGACGTTAGTGAAGCGTCGCGGAAAGATGTGGGCGAAATCGGCAAACAGCGACTCCACCATCAGCCGGGAGTGCAGCTCCGACACGCCGTTCACCTTATGGCTCACCACCACCGCCAGCCAGGCCATCCGTACGCGGCGGCCGTTGGATTCATCAATAATCGAGGTCCGGCTCAGCAACGCAATATCATCGGGATAGTGCTCCTGCATGGTTTTCAGAAAATAGTCATTAATCTCGAAGATGATCTGCAAATGGCGCGGCAGGATTTTCCCCAGCATCTCGACCGGCCAGGTCTCCAGCGCTTCGCTCATCAGGGTATGGTTGGTGTAGGAGAAGACCTGGCAGGTCACCTCGAAAGCGTCATCCCAGCTGAAGCGGTGTTCGTCAATCAGCAGGCGCATCAGTTCCGGAATCGACAGCACCGGGTGGGTGTCGTTGAGGTGGATAGCAATTTTATCCGCCAGGTTGTCATAGGTTTGATACAGCTGGTAATGGCGGGTGAGGATGTCCTGCACCGTCGCCGAAACGAGGAAATACTCCTGACGCAGGCGCAGCTCGCGCCCGGAATAGGTTGAGTCGTCCGGGTAGAGCACGCGGGAGACGTTCTCGGAGTGGTTCTTATCCTCCACGGCGGCGAAATAGTCCCCCTGATTAAATTTACCGAGGTTAATTTCACTGCTGGCCTGGGCACTCCACAAACGCAGGGTGTTGGTGGCATCGGTTTCATAACCCGGAATAATCTGATCGTAGGCCACCGCAATAATCTCTTCGGTTTCCAGCCAGCGCGAGTTTTTGCCCTCATGTTGAATACGGCCGCCAAAGCGCACGGTATAGCGGGTTTTATGGCGCTCGAATTCCCAGGGGTTACCGTACTCCAGCCAATAGTCCGGTGACTCCATCTGCCGGCCGTCGATAATGTTTTGCTTAAACATGCCGTAGTCGTAGCGGATGCCGTAACCGCGGCCTGGCAGCCCCAGAGTGGCCAGGGAGTCGAGAAAACAGGCCGCCAGACGGCCGAGACCGCCGTTGCCCAGCCCCGGATCGTTCTCCTCATCAATCAGCTCCTCCAGATCCAGCCCCATCCCTGCCAGCGCCGTTTTCACATCCTCATAGATGCCCAGCGACAGTAAGGCGTTAGAGAGGGTTCGGCCGATGAGAAACTCCATCGACAGATAATAAACCTGCCGGGCCTGCTGCGAGATCCGCGCCCGATGCGCCCGCAGCCAACGTTCTACCAGCCGATCGCGCACGGCGAACAGCGTAGCGTTGAGCCATTCATGCTTATTGGCAAGTGAAGGGTCTTTACCAAGAATAAACATGAGCTTATAAGCGATAGCATGCTGCAACGCTTCTTCATTCAGCCTGGGTGAAATATAACTTATGCGTGGTTCCATTTTTCTTATCCGTAGCAATTAAATAATGCGCTGATACAACTGATGGAAAGACTTTGCGGCAATCTGCCAGCTAAAATCCATGCTCATTGCCTGACGTTGCACATACCGCCACAGCGATGGACGGGACCACAGGACAAAGGCCCGGCGGATGGCACGTAATAACGATTCCGTCTCGCTGTCGGGAAACACAAATCCGCTCGCCAGCCCGTCGGCAAGGTTTTCGAGCGAACAATCGGCGACGGTATCCGCCAGTCCGCCGGTGCGGCGAACCAGCGGCAATGTGCCGTAGCGCAGGCCATAAAGCTGGGTCAGACCGCAGGGTTCAAAACGGCTGGGCACCAGGATGACGTCGGCGCCGCCAATCATCTGATGCGACAGCGCCTCGTCGTAGCCGATCCGGATACTCAACTGCCCGGGGTATTGCGCCGCGGCGGCAAGAAAACGGGCCTGCAAATCAGGGTCCCCGGCTCCCAGCAGCGCCAGCTGCCCTCCCTGCTCAATGATCCCCGGCAGCGCGCCAGGGAGCAGGTCCAGCCCCTTCTGGCTGGTCAGCCGGCTCACAACGGTGAACAGCAGCGCCCGATCGTCCGCCTTCAGCCCCAGTGTCGTCTGCAGCTGCTGCTTGTTCTTCGCTTTCTCCGCCAGCGAATTCAGGTCGTAAGGCGCCGCCAGCAGCGGATCGCGGCGCGGATCCCAGATATTTTCGTCAACCCCGTTCAGGATCCCCGACAGTCGCCCTTCCCGCTGACGTTGCCGCAGCAGCTCTTCCAGACCAAACGCGTACTGTGGTTCGGTAATTTCACGGGCATACGTCGGGCTGACGGTGGTGATATGGTCAGCGAAATAGAGGCCCGCCTTAAGGAAGGAGATCTGTCCTTTAAACTCCACCCCATGCATCTGGAAGAATGACCACGGTAAAGCGATCTCCGCCATATGCCGGGCGAGGAACAGCCCCTGATAGGCAATGTTGTGCACCGTAAATACCGACCTCGCGGGGTTGCCGCGGGCGGCCAGATACGCCGGCGTGAGGCCAGCGTGCCAGTCATGGGCGTGGACGATTTCAGGCCGCCAGAACGGATCCAGACCGCCGGCAAGCTCGGCCGCGACCCAGCTCAGCAGCGCGAAACGCAGGACGTTATCGGGATAATCCTGCATCCGCGGGTCATGATAAGGATTACCCGGCCGGTCATAGAGATGCGGGGCAGCAATCAGATAGATGCCCACGCCGTTAAAGTCGCCAAACAGCAGCGTCATCGGCCCGGCGAACGTCTCCCTGCTGGCCACCACCTGCGGATCCCGTACTCCGTCGCGGATCGCGGGAAACCCCGGCAGCAGCACGCGGGCATCAACCCCCTCGGCAATTTGCGCCGCCGGGAGGGCGCCGGTCACATCAGCCAGCCCGCCCGTTTTCAACAGAGGGAACATCTCCGCTCCGGCATGTAAAACTCGCATCGATGCTCCTTAATTATTCAGGCGCGAAGGCGGCGGTGCCGATGATGGCAATCACGGCCGCGGCCGCTTTTTTTTCCGCAAACGGCTTCATCGTTCAAGTCTGTCCAGCATTTCCTGGGTCACGAGGATGATCCCCTCTTCCGAACGATAAAAACGCTGCGCATCCTCAACGGCATTTTCGCCAATCACCGTCCCCTCCGGAATAACGCATCCCCGGTCGATCACGCAGCGTCTTATCCGGCAGGAGCGACCGACCCAGACGCCCGGTAATAAAACCGACGAATCAATATTACAAAACGAGTTAATGCGAACTTTGGAGAATAAAACCGACTGCACCACCACCGAGCCAGAAATAATACAGCCGCCGGAGACCAGAGAGTTCATGGTCATGCCATGACTGCCGGAACGGTCCTGAACAAATTTAGCGCTGGGTAACGACTCAACATAAGTACGGATAGGCCAGTTACGATCGTAAACATCCAGTTCAGGTACCACCGACGCTAAATCCAGATTCGCTTTCCAGTACGCCTCCAGAGTTCCGACATCGCGCCAGTATGGCTCGGCATTATTATCCGACTGTACGCAGGAGCGCGGGAACGGATGCGCATATGCTTCACCTGCCGCCGTTATTCTGGGAATAATATCTTTGCCAAAATCATGGGTGGAGTGTTCATCCCGATCGTCTTCCGCCAGCAGCTGGTAGAGATATTCCGCATCAAACACATAAATGCCCATACTGGCAAGCGAGCGGGTTTCATCGCCAGGCATGGTGGGTGGATTAGCCGGTTTTTCAACAAATTCAATGATTTTGTCATTCTCATCCACTGCCATGACGCCAAAAGCGCTTGCCTCTTCAACCGGGACCGGCAGGCAGGCCACGGTGCAGCGCGCCCCTTTTTCAACGTGATCGAGCAGCATCCGCGAATAATCTTGTTTATAGATATGGTCCCCGGCCAGAATAACGACATATTCCGCATCATAGCGGCGGATAATATCCAGATTCTGGGTCACGGCATCCGCCGTACCTCGATACCAGTTCTCACCATGCACCCGCTGCTGCGCCGGTAATAAATCCACGAACTCATTCATTTCTTCGTTAAAGAATGCCCAGCCGCGTTGAATATGCTGCACCAGTGAATGCGACTGATATTGTGTAATGACCCCAATACGTCTTATTCCTGAGTTAATACAATTCGATAAGGCAAAATCAATAATTCTGAATTTACCGCCAAAATGCACCGCAGGTTTTGCGCGAATAGTGGTCAGGTCTTTTAAGCGGGTACCGCGCCCGCCGGCGAGGATCAGGGCCACGGATTTAAGCGGTAACTGGCGCGACAGCATTAAGTTGTCAGTATATTCAATTTTACTCATAATTATGTCCTGCTATTAAATAAAAGCTATAAAAGAAAATAATGAAGAAAAAGCCTCACTCTTCTGCAAATGAATTCAGAAGCGATCACCTCCGGTAATAAGTCAACTGCAACAGATCAGCTGCGCGTTTTATTGCCCTGCAGATTCCCGCACCAGCCAGATTGTCGCCAGCGGCGGCAGCGTCACCGACAGCGAATGCTCCCGCCCGTGGCTGGCGATCGCCTCGCTTGCCACGCCGCC
>NZ_JBJDNH010000096.1:0-5717 GCF_044900465.1 Klebsiella sp. NPDC088457
TATACGTGAGCCACCTCCCGGAGTTTTGCCGCACTGACTGTCGCATAAAAAACATCATCGGCAATATCACTCTCGTCCTTTTCCTGCCGGGGGGGCAGACGCGTCGCTATATTCCTTAATATATTCGTTCGTGATATCCAGCATCTTTTTCATTGAGCGAATTAAGCAAGCCATTGCACAATCAGTTTCGTGATCTTCGTTGCTGTGCTTATAAATAAGTTCCAGAAGCACGGTGTTTTCAGCGATATACGCTGCGATAGTTTCAAGCATCTGAACGGGAGTTTTCATTGTCCGACCCCCTCTTGCTGATAAATGACCTCATTCATGTAGACATAAGCATCACCAGTCAGCTTTTTAATAAGAGACGCTATCGCATAAAGTTCAGAATCTGCTAATTGGTGCGGATAATCCTCAAGAAGAGAACAGATCACTTCTGCTTGAAATACATTCTCTGCAGATTGTTTAAATTGCTTGAGTTCTGGAACTGTCATTTTCATCACATTGGCTCCGTTGTTTGCCGATGAGATGATTATGTACATGATGTTCATTTTTATCAAGAACAAAATGTTCATTTATTGATTTGAGAAATGAACATTTTGTATATGAATTTGATTTTGAAGGGAATTAAGTAAAAAAAATCCCGGAAACCCGGGATTATATTAGTGATTGGATTTTAACTGGGCTTCTAATTCATCATCTTCTATGTGTCTGGATTGTTTAAGTATTCCAGCTACATATTCGAGTTTTTCTACTTCATGGTAAGGCATTGTTATTGGTCTATGGTCTTGGTTGATGCTGGTGAACTGGTACTTACCATCACGGTCATAGCCCAATACCTTGATCATATTATGTCCGCTCTTGGTTCTTACAAAAACCTCGTCGCCAGGGCAAACGTTTTTATTTGGTTCGACCAACACAAATTCTCCTGATTGAATGCGTGGCCACATGCTGTCACCTCTCACTCTTAAGCCAAACGCATCAGGATCATCACTGTAAATTTTGAGCCAGCCATCGTTCTCCTCAACCATCTCAATGCTGCCATCAACCCCTAACATTGCCTCACCTATGACCCTGACAAGTCCATTTTTTATTTGCCCTATGTACTCAATCGTATCCGCCCCATGCCGAGGCGAAGTTTCGGCAATGTCACCATGCTGGAGCCAGAGTGGATCGACCTTTAGGAACTTGGCCAGTAAGAAAAGTTTATCCTGACGAGGCATCGTCTCAGCATTAAACCACTTACTGACAGCCTTAGGTGTTAAAGACAGTGCCGAAGCGATAGCTACACCGCGGCCATGTGTATCAATCCCCGCTTTCTTGCAGGCCAGTGCCAGCCTCTCGGAGAAATCTTTTCGCACTTTTTCATTTTGAACCATGTGTACACCCTATATCAACTTGCATGAACTTTCTATTCCATTTAATATGTACATTATGTTCATTTTGTCACCGGGGTAAATATGTTTTCTCAAATACTCAGAGATGTTGGTTTAAGGAAGGTTTCGCAGGTTACGGGGCGGACCTTGAGGCAGGTTTACAAGTGGGAGGTTCAGAACACACTTCCGCGCAGTGATTTTACTGGCGAAACACTCCTGGCCCGAGCGATTGCAGAGGCGTCTGAGGGGCTCTATACCGAGCAAGAAATCCTGTCTGCGGCAATGGCTGGCCGTCGGCAGAATGCTGCCGAGGTGTGACATGTCACCTGAAGACTTCATTCGCAAGCACATAACGTCGGCGCTGAAAGCTGAGGGCTTCAGTGGGAGTGTCGCAGGGGGGAGGCTGAGCACGGAGTGGATTATTACCGCAGAAGCTCGCAGGCAAGCAGAAAGGGGGCGATCTTCGAGGATTGTCTCTTTCGTGCGCGTCAGTGGGCTATCGGGCAGACAACGACATCCGAACGGAAATCAGCAAAGAAAAAGCCGGGAAGAGCTGGTGGAGTTCATCCCGGCTTGTTCTGACTTTGCTACGTATAACCACTCAAATCTACCTAGCGGGGTAAATTCATGAAAAACCATACCAGAGTATCCGATTACAAATCAAGCGCTGGCAAAGCAGCCGGTGATATCAGTCTGAGGACTTTCAAATGAGTATGGAGCTCATGGTTCAGGCAATGAAACTCAGGGTGGGCAATCCTCTGCGCAAACTTGTGCTGCTGAAGTTGGCCGACAACGCCAGCGATCTAGGGGAATGCTGGCCGAGTTACCAGCACATTGCTGATCAGTGCGAAATCAGTAAGCGCTCTGTGATGAATCACATTGAGGCGCTCTGCGAGCGTGGGTTGATTAAAAAAGAGTCTCGGACTGGCCCAAAGGGTAATTCCAGCAACATTTATCAACTCACCTTACGTGGTGCAGGAGATTCACCAGGGGGTAGTGCAAATCGTTCACTACCTGGTGCAGCAGATTCACTAGGTGGTGCAGGAGATTCACCAGGGGGTAGTGCAGGAGCTGCACCCAGAATCAGTCACTCTTTTGAACCAGTCAAAGAACCAGTCAATGAACCTATAAAACATTCTGGCGCATCGGCTGACGCCTCTGCACCGGCCCGTTCTGCAAAACAGGATTATTCTCCTGATTTCGAAACAGCCTGGCAGGCATACCCCAAACGCGCCGGTGGTAATTCAAAGTCGGGAGCTTTCAAAGCATGGAAAGCCCGCCTGAAAGACGGAGTTAAGCCTGAAGACATACTGGCAGGCGTTAAACGCTATGCAGCCTACTCCCGTGCAACCGGCAGTGTCGGCACCCAGTTCGTCAAGCAGGCGGCGACGTTCTTTGGGCCCGATCGGCACTTCGAAGAATCCTGGCAGGCGCCATCCGCTCCCGGAGGTGGGCGCCCTGGCGCGCTGCCGGTATCCGGGTTTAGCGAGCAGGACTATGGCGAATCAGGTTGTCAGTGGTAATCGGGAGATAATTCAAATGTTAAATTTATTGAATCAACACAAAGAGCGCACAGACCTGAAAGCAACTCAGGAGCACCTGAACGAAGAATTGGCTTTCGCACTGGAGCACAGACTTCCGTGGGGCTACGCCGGGTGGGAGTCCGGGAAAGTTGAGACCATCACCTGCGAAAAACACGGCGGGTTTGAACGTTTTTCCCTGGTGGGCAAAGCTTTTCGCGGCGGCGAGAATTTTAAACACTCACGATGCCCGGAGTGCCTGAAAGAAGAACTGGCAGAGGTGGACTCAAAACTGCGCGCACTTCGTGTCGATGATCTGCTGGATCGCGCTGGTATCGCGCGCCGCTTCGAAGGTTGCGAGTTCGATAACTACCAGGCCGTGAATCAGGATGCAGTGAAAAACCTCTCCGCTTGCCGGCGTTATGCTGAAAACTGGGGGCACTGCTATGAAGCTGGGTTAGGCCTGCTGATGGTAGGGAAGTGTGGTACCGGCAAAAATCACCTTGCGGTCGCAATGGCAAAAAACATCATTCGCACCCACCTGGCTCGCGTTGAAATAACTGATGTGATGCGTGTTATGCGTGCTGTAAAAAGCACCTGGCGTCACAGCTCTGAAGTGACGGAAGACAGTGTACTGGATCACTTTACAGGCCTTGACCTACTGGTCATCGACGAAGTAGGCGTGCAGTTTGGCAGCGCCTCAGAGCTGGCCATCCTGCAGGAGATCGTCAACGCCCGCTACGAGAATGTGTTACCCACCATCCTGATCAGCAACCTGACCTTTGAGCAGCTTAAGGATTCCATCGGTGAGCGCATCGTTGACCGCGTGACCAATGGCGGACGCAACCGCCTGGCGTTTAACTGGGAAAGCTTCCGTGGCAATGACGGGGTGTCGGCATGACGCCAGTGTGGAAAAACGAAGATCTGGAAGGGGCGGTCATCGGCGCTATATTTTTACGCCGTGCCGACCCTGAGGTACTGGATATTCTTTCCCGGTTGCCGGCGAGTTCCTTCTCGGTTCGTCAGTACCGTGAAATTTACACAGGTATCTGCCGGCAGGCCCGCGGCGGCGGGGTGATTGATCCGCTGTTGCTGTGCGAAACACTGCCGGCACTTCAAACAACCATTCTGGAAACCACCCGGGTAAGCTGGGCGAAAACCGCGCTGGTCTCTTACGTCGATGTGCTCCTTCGCAATGCCGGCGTTCGTGATGCTCAGGTGATGCTTGAAACGGCACTGGAACAAATCAGGACAGCCAGCAACGGCGACGCAGCTCTTGCCGCTCTGGAGTCGGCAAAGCAGGCCATGTCTGCCATCGACATTTCGGCCGACATCGTGCAGCCCGTGCATATTTCAGACCTGCTCGCCGCGGTGACTGATGAGGTTGAATCCCGCAGTGAGGGAAGGGATGAGACTCGCTGCCTGCTTACCGGGATTGAGGAGCTTGATGCGAAGACAGGTGGTATCGAATTAACGGATTTAGTGTTTATCGCGGCTCGGCCATCGATGGGGAAAACCGAGCTGGCGCTGGACATCATCGACAAGGTATCTGCGCAGGGGCACGGTGTGCTGTTTTTCAGCATGGAAATGTCCGACACCCAGATCGCAAAACGTATGGTTTCAGCATCGGGCGGCATGCCAGTATCCCGCCTGAAGGCCGCGAGCCAGTTTGAAGACGAAGACTGGGCGCGATTCTTTAACGGCATGGAGCGCCTGGCCACTCGCAATATCTGGATCACTGATGCCACCGACCTGACCGTCGAACAGATTCACCAGACCGCCACCCGTTATCAGCTGGAGCATCCGGAGATTGCGCTGGTGGTCGTCGATTACCTAGCGCTTATCAAAATCCAGAGTAACGCGCGTTATGACCTTGCCGTGGGTGAAGTCTCCAAGGGGCTCAAGCGACTGGCCAAGGCTAACAAAACCCCCGTTATCGCACTGAGCCAACTTTCCCGCGGGGTAGAGTCCAGACCCAACAAACGGCCCATGAACTCCGACATGAAGAACTCCGGTGAGATTGAGGCCGACGCCGACCTGATCCTGATGCTGTACCGCGATGAGGTTTACAACCCGGAATCCCCGGCAAAGGGCATTGCCGAAATCAACGTGACAAAACAACGCAATGGTGAACTGGGGACCATTTACCGCCGGTTCTATAACGGTCATTTCCTGCCGATTGACCAGGAAGAAGCCCGGCAGCGTTCAATGCCTAAACCGAAGCCACAGCAACGCCGCTATACCAGAGGGAGCCAGGCTAATAATGCAGATTTTTAACATCACGCCAATGGGCAAGCCCCGACAAACTCGCGCAGACAAATGGAAACAACGGGAGGTCGTGCTTCGCTACCGGGCATTCTGCGATGAGGTCAGGCTGAAGAAAGTCACCATGCCGGAGGCGGGAAGTCACATTACCTTCATCCTGCCGATGCCGGCGAGCTGGAGCCAGAAGAAACGCAAAGTGATGAACGGGCAGGCTCACCAGCATAAGCCGGATGTCGACAACATGATTAAAGCGCTGATGGATGCGCTGTTTGCTGATGACGCACATATCTGGGATTTGCGGGTAACAAAGCTCTGGGGTGTAACCGGACAAATTTTAATTTCTGATATCGGAGAAGTGGCCGCATGAAACTGGAAGCATCACTCAAACATTTCAGCCCGCAGGGTATGCATATCAACGACGACGTGAAAAGCACATCGCCGAATCGCCTGAACGGCACCGACGTTATCCGAACCTGGCTATGCTCTACGACGGCGGTGGAATTCGAGTCAACGAGCACAACGGGAGCAAAATCACGCTGCCGGAGTCGTTTATTATTCC
>NZ_JBJDNH010000097.1:0-5416 GCF_044900465.1 Klebsiella sp. NPDC088457
GTGAGCTCACGTAAAAAATCCTCACCACCAAGTTGCGCCAGGGTGTTACTGAATGTCATGCTGTTGTCAGCCATCGGTTGACTCCTTTTAAGATAGTCGTCTGATTAACCATTACCTTACCGGATAAGCCGATGGCTCTCACCATCCTGCCGAATTTACACCACGTCCTAAGACTCTACCCATTGAGCGCGGCCGCAGCATTCAGCGGAAACGCCATGAGAGTTGTAGCCCGCAACGCCACGCCAAGCGCCCGGATATACTCACTCGGAGCAGCGATGTAACCAATCCTGAGTCCTGGGCCAACAAGCCTGGACAACCCGGTGACGTACACGGTACGCTCCGGAGCAAGCTCCGCGAGTGATGGTAACGACTCCTCCTGCATCCAACCATAGACGTCATCCTCGACAATGACCACACTATATTTACGGCATATACTCACAATCTCACGACGCCGTACTTCACTCATTGTCGCAGTCGTGGGATTGTGAAGCGTTGGGCAGCAGAAGAGAACTTTAGATCCGGATCGCTGTATAGCAGTCTCAAGTGCATCCGGAAGTAATCCTTGCTCATCCATACGAACACCGATAATAGGGCGTCCCATCATGGCCGCGCTTGATTTCAAGCCGTAGTAGGTCAATTCCTCGGTAAGAATAATATCTCCAGGCCGCGTAAGTGCGCCTAATGCCAACTGTAGTGGTATTATTAACAGCAAAAGGATATCGCTTTGAGAGATTTTAACTGACATAGGTCTTTTACATTTTTCTGGCAGCCAGCAGATCGTGACTGCCAGAGGGCGAATTATTAATCTTTCAGCGTGCTTTGTTTCTCTGCCGTTACGTCAGTTGCTTCTTGTGTGCATATAGCATTGATATGAGGATTATTAATAAACGTTGCCGGGGTCTGGCGATGTCGGTTGATCGTCAGGTTAAACACATCAAAGCGATTATAATAGCCAACAACATCATGCAACTGCTTGACTTCAATGATCCTGCGGAGTTCGAAGGTGGCGTAAGCAATCCCTTCTTTATCCTGTAGCATATCCCCAATCTGACTACCGGTTGGGTCAACAAACAAGGTGGCGGCCTGCGGTGTGTGCTCAATAACATCGCTGACTGAACTGTCCCACTCAATTAGCATGTTTTTCATGTCGTCTCCCATTAATGAGGCACTGATAATGCCAAAACATTTGGCCTCAAAGGAGTGAGCACCGGCACGAATACGGTTTGCTGCAAGGTTATCGAAATTGCCACCAGCGGAAGGCCGTTTAGTGGGCCATATTGACGGCCACTGTGAAATATGAATTTGCTCCCCTTGCGCCATTAATGCGTAGCGTGCCAGCGGATTAGTGTTTTCACCGCAGATTAAACCGCCAATACGTCCAATAGGTGTGTCGACAACATTGATGCCAGCACCATCACCGGGTGCCCATACCATTTTTTCATAAAAGGTGGGCACCAGTTTACGATGATGATTCAGTAACTCACCGGTGTCGCTAATCAGGACACTCGAATTCCACAGGCAGCCCACACTGTATTCGCTGCGTTCACTGAATCCCATGCAAATAAAAATGCCATTTGTGGCGGCGGCCGCTTTGAGTGCTGCGATTTCAGGGCCACTGATGAGCAGACTGTTTTCAGCCATCATCTCAAACCAGTGATGATTATGGATGGGGGCCCACAATGCGGCCCATACGGGAAACCCGGGAATAAAGGATTCGGGAAACACCACCAGATCGGCCCCGTTTTCTTTTGCCTGCTGAATAAAGATGAGTGCTTTTCCCAGTGTTGCCTGCGCATTCATAAATACCGGTGCAGCGTGCACTGCGGCTACTTTTACTTGTGGTAATAACATAATGCTGTTCCTGTTGACGTCTCTTAGTGTGGATAGTATTAGCGCTATTATTGAATGCGGGAGCCGAATTCACGGCGGATCGCCAGCTCGGGCCAGAGCCGTAATGCACGTTCATCTTTGAATAACAGCGAGAACACGATCACCAGTAAAAAGCCCACCGGGATGGAAATGATCCCAGGGTTGTTCAGCGTAATCAGCGGGGCTTTCAGTCCGACCAAGCTGGTGGCATCAGGCGGGATGGCATCAATCTGATCCTGCAATTCCGCTTTTTGCTTATCGAGTATCGGCGATGGTTGCGGATTACTCATGGTCAGCACCTGCAATTGGGTTTGTAGTTGAGCTTTTTGTTGTAGTGGGTAAGACATACCTGGAGAAACCAGCACCATCGCGATGGACAGCACCGTGCCGCCAATAATCCCGGCCAGTACCCCGGCCGTATTACAACGGTGCCAGTAAAGCGACATCACCAGGGCGGGGAGATTCGCGGAGGCCGCAACGGCATAGCCTAATCCAACCAGATAAGCGACGTTCTGGCCCTTTGCAGCGATCCCGGCAAGCACGGCAATCATAGCCATCAGCAGGGTGGCGACGCGGGCGGCCACCACCTGTTGCCGTTCAGAGGCGATACCATTCCTAATGGCCCCGACATAGACATCATGTGCCATGGCGGACGCGGCGGCGAGCGTTAATCCGGCAACGACGGCAACGATCGTGGCAAAAGAGATGGCGGCGACCAGCGCCAGCAGGAAATTCCCGCCAAAGCTGGTGGCACCCCCACCAAGAAATTGTGCCAGTAACGGTGCGGCCAGATTGCCGCCCTTATCTGCTGCCTTAACCACATCGCCGCCAATATAATGTGCGCAGGCAAAGCCAATAAAGATGATCAGCAGATGACATCCGCCAATAAATAACATGCCCCACAGCACTGATTTTCTGGCGGCGGTGGCAGTACGCACGGCAAAAAAACGCATCAGTACGTGGGGCATGGCGGCAGTTCCTAATAACAGCGCCAGCCCCAGAGAAACTTGCTCCAGCGGGTTTTTCAGATATAAACCGGCCTCAAGGAAGCGCTGACTGGCTGCCTGAGGCGTCATAACCGGATCATTAACCAGTTTCATCACATAGTGTTGCAGGGTTGGGTTATCGATCAATGCGTTAAATAAGCCGAACGGGTTCATACCGAAAGGCAGCCATGAAAGGATCACCAGAATCAGACAACAGGAAATCAGCAGTACCGCCTTGGTGACCTGTACCACCGTTGTTGCACGCATGCCACCAAATGCGACGTAAATTAACATCAGTGCGCCCACGGCGCAGACGGAGATCTCGTAAGGGATGCCAATTAATGCCCTGACAATAACCGCCCCCCCGACAATCTGGGGAACCATATAAAACAGTGCGACAATCACACTTGAAATAGCGGCAGCAATTTTGGTCTGGCGAAAGGCGGTGCGCCAGGCAAGCACATCACCAAGGGTATATTTCCCCAAATTACGGCAGGGTTCCGCAACCAGTAACAGCACGGGAATAAACGCGACAAAGAAACCAATCACATAATTGACGCCATCAAACCCATATAATGCGATTAATCCCGACACACCAAGAAACGCGGCTGCTGATAAATAATCACCGGCAATCGCCAGACCGTTCTGTAATGGTCCGATGCCCCCGCCTGCCGTGTAGAAATCCCCTGCCGAATGGTTCTTTTTTGAGGCAAACCAGGTTATCCCTAACGAGGCGATAAACAACACGGCAAAAATGATGAAGGTAATGCCTTTGTGACCTTCACTGACGACAGCATTCCCTGATGCGGCATAACTATAAGATGAGGATGCGGCCACAAGGGTGGCAGCAATGCGGATAGGTGTAATCATTATTTTTTTGCCCCTGATAAAGATTGAGGATCTAATTGATTGTCAAAATACTTCATCTTGCTGGCATAGCACCAGGCGATCATGCCGCCAATCGGGTATTGCAATATGGCCCATAACAAACCGACATTGAATGCACCGCCAATTTTATACGCCATAACGTTGGGGAAGCAGTTGTTGAGAAAAGGAATTGAAAAGAAAAAAAACAGACTCAAAACAAGCAATGAAAATATTATTTTTTGTTTTTTACGCGTTTTTCCTCTAAAGGCATCCTGCGTATAGCAGGCATAAAAGTCCGTTATCACCTGTTTTTTTTCTGTTGACATGACGTTTCCCCCTGTTGTTTTTACTCACGCTAACAAAGCATGTATAGCGGGGAAAGATGTGATTTCGCATTAACCTTTGCATTTTTGCAAAAGGGGGCACGCACGAAAATAGTGCGTTAGCCTGTGCCTGGCAGATAATCTATTACCGTAATTATCCCGACACTAATTAATAGAGTGGGAATATAAGAGGTTATGGGAAAAGGGTCGCGTAATAAACCCATTGCACGTGTACTGTCATGGTGCAGTGCCGCACGTGTATACAGCCCTAACTGATACGAATACCTGGCGGTGCCGGAAAATCCCGGAGAAAAATATCACGTAAAAACGCAATGACTACTTTCATTTTGGGTAAATAGCGTAATTCCCGGTGAACGGAGAGCCATACCGTACGGCTTACTACAATTTCATTCAGCGGGATCCGGGTAAGCCCATATTTTTCTGCATGCATAAACTCCGGTAGCATAACAATACCCCCCCCCGCGATCGCGGCGAACATTTGTGCCACCATACTGGTTGAACTGAAAATGACCGTCGGCTTTTCAATATATTCGTTAAGCCAGCGCACCGTATCCAGTTCAATAAGGTCCTCGATATAACTAACAAACGTATGTTTTTCCAGAATTGACACCGTAGCTGGCACGCCTTGCTTATGCAGATAATCGGGGGAGGCATAAAGATAGAGCGAGAATTTGCCTACGGGCAGAATATCTAACCCTTTTCCTTCATAAGGATAAAAACTTAAAAAAAGATCTGCTTCACGTCGATTTACATGAACCTGCTGTGAGGAGGTGATTAATTCAAGATGTATTTGTGGGTATTTTTGGTGAAACGCAATGAACTGCCCCGATAAGTAAAAGGAGGCAATACCCTCCATTGTTGCAATACGCACCTCGCCAGCAGGGTGCTGCCCGTGTCCACTATGTTTGGAATCCAGCATCGCCAGTGAATTTGCCTCCATGGCTTCAACATGGCTGAGTAATTCTTTTCCTGTCAAGGTCATTTTGAGACCCGCAGGATTACGTTCAAACACCGGTGTTGACAGAAACCGTTCCAGACTGGCGATATGGCGACTGACGGTTGAAACATCCATTTTTAACTGCCTGGCCGCACCGGAAAAGCTGCCAGTGCGGTAGACTTCAAGAAAAATACGTAAATCGTTCCAGTTCGGTGAGGATGATATCATCGTATTGATTCTTTGCTCATTGATGTAATATTCATGTCATAACATACCTGATGATGGGTATCCATTGCGATTTTTATCATTGTTCACAAGCTAAATAGCTGCGCCGAATACCGCTACACTTTTGCCAGCCCATGTTTACCTCCGGGGAATGGGCTGGCCGTTTCCATAAAGTGACGAACTTTTTT
>NZ_JBJDNH010000098.1:0-5174 GCF_044900465.1 Klebsiella sp. NPDC088457
ACGTCGTGGCATTTGAACACAAAGCACTCGGCTTCAATGTATGAATTCAGCCCCACGTTCTCCGCAGCCAGCTGCTTCACCCAGTCCTGCAGGTCCACACCCGCCGGGCAGCCGACAATCTCCCGGCATTTCTCGATAGTCGCCAGTGCTGCTGTTAATTCGTTACTCATGTTCTTACCCTCATAAAAAAGGCCCGCATTTGCAGGCCTGTTAATCTTCTTCGTTACAGTGGATGCGCCAGTTTCCGACGCCTTCCCACTCGAACTGGCGGTTGCTAATTCGCGTCCAACTCCTTCCAAACAGCAAGTCCAGATACCATTCCTTAAAAGTTCGAATAATCTCCTTCGCTTTTGGCTTGCCTCCGTATGCCTTTGACGCGCAGATTAAGCACCTTGTGATGCTCAACGCCTCCACAAGCGGCCAGATAAAAAAAGCCCAGATGCAAAGAGCAAGGAACATCAGGACCGCGATATTTGCCACGATTCCAGACCAGTACAGATACTCGATCACCATTTCCTCCGGGCATAAAAAAGGCCGACTATCGCAACGATACCGGCCACACTTGCAGATAGTTCTGCTATGTAAGATTCAGGCATGTCAGCCTCCTTTGACCTTAAAGCCAGCCTCTTTTATCGAATCATCACAGTCATCAATTGCTTCGTCATACTGTTCGGCCTCTGGTAGAACGAATCCATTTACTACGTTTAGATGCCCGCGCTTCTCAGGGAGTTTGATTTCAACTTCGCGGCTTGCCCGCCATGCGCACCATGCAAGGTGAATGCCGAATTGTGCGTAACAGTTTCGGGTCTGGTGCCACTCCAAATCAATGCCGTGAAAGCCTTGCTCCTCGCCAATCCACGCTTCAAACTGCTCTCTGCTTGTCATCCCATCCTCCCGTATAAAGCCATCATTTCTAACTCCCCTCATACGTCTGCCCCCTTCGCATAACGTTTGCCATGCGCCTGCTTAGTGGTAGATACGCGCTTTGCTTCCTCCTGGTCGCACGAGTGAAAGTGACCGTTGATGAAGCGCTGGTAAACCGTTCCGAGAGTGCCAAACCGGTTCTTGGTTACGATGATTTCAGCAAACTTAGCTGCCGGGCTGTTCTCGTCATAAACGGCTTCTCGGTAGAGCATGATGATGCTGTCTGCGTCCTGCTCGATGCTTCCTGAGTCGCGCAAATCTGCGTTGGTTGGGCGCTTGTTAGGTCGCTTCTCAACATCGCGAGAAAGTTGGCTTAGGGAGATAACTGGCGTCTTGAGGTCCTTCGCCATCGCCTTCAGGCTGCCTGAGATGTGCGCGATTGCCAGGTCGTTTCGTTCGGCTTTCGGCTTATCAATCAGCCCAAGATAGTCGACCATAATCAGGGACAGGTCGGGGTGCTCCTGCTTATGCCTCTCGGCGATACTTCGGATCTGTTCGACTGACAGTTTTGAAGCGTCAACCAGCCATACATCAAGGTCTTTCAGGTGGCAAATCCCGTTATAAACTCTTGCCCATCCCTCATCCTCAAGTCTCGCGGGGTTTCTGAGAACGCTGACTGACATGTTGCCAGTGCCAGCAATGCTTCTCTCAGCAAGCTGTAATTTACTCATCTCCATACTGAAAATCAGCACGCCACGGCGCCGGTCGGTCCCCGGTATCGTCCGGCTTGCCACTCCCTCAGCGACTTTAAGCGCCAGCTCTGTTTTGCCCATGCCAGGGCGGGCAGCGATTATGACAAGGTCCTCGGCGTTCATCCCGCCGGTGATCGCATCAAGCTCATCGATACCGGTCTTCAGCGTGTCGGACTCATCGCCATTCCTCAGTCGCCTTTCGAGCGTTTCGGCATAGTCATCAAGGATTTCACCAAGGCGAACAGGCTTAATTTCCTGCTTTTGCTTGCGGATTGTCGTTAACCGCTTGATTAACTCGTCCATAGCCTCGCCAGAGGAATCCAGGGAGCCATTGCTTACCGGCCCGCGCATCTCGTCCATCGCGTGAAGAAATAACCTCTTCTGGTGCTGCTCTGAAAGCATTTCAGCGTACCCGGCCAGGTTGGCTGCGCTGGGGCACGACCTTACGGTCATCATCACATCGGTAGCATGCTCTTCGCCGCACTCCTCAGCGACCATGAGACCGTCTATCAGGTTTCGTGTTCTGGCTTGCTTACGGATAACTTCAAAGGCTTTCCGGTAGAGCGGTATCGTGAATGCATCTGGCTCCGTTCTCGCCAGTACGTCACTTGCTGCAGGAGTCAGCCCACCGACCAGCAGCCCACCGATCACACTGGCTTCGATGTCTTGCCTCATAGGGTCCCCTCCCGGATTGCCACCAGAACTTTCGGACGCAGCAGGTAATCAAAATTGGCTACCCAGTCGCGATCGTTATCGCCGAAATGGAATGGTCTTGCAGCTGCCATGAACGCTTTCACGTAGGCGCGGAAGCCGTCGATGTTTTTGGTAGCGAGAGAGTTAACCAGTTTGCGGATTTTGCGCTTGCGTTCTTCGTTGGCCTCGACAGCGTGAGGGAGTCGATCTCCGACAATCTCGTTGTAGGCCTGAAGATATTCGTCGTAGTTAATCACGACGGGTTTTCGTCTCTCAGGTTTACCCGGCTCGCGGTCATCGCAAGATGACTGAGTGTTTTTATTATTTATATTCTTGTTAATACCTTCTTGTTCATGATGCGCGGGGTTATGCTCGGGGTTATGCGCGGCATACCACCCTGTAGCCGCGCCATTACTGGCTTCGCTATGCGCGGGGTTATGCTCGGGGTTATGCGCGGGTAAATCGTCGCTTTTTTGAGCATATTCGGCATAATTCAGTATGGTTATGAGAGTGCCTTTTCTCCGTTCCGCCTGAACTGTAATCATCCCCTCTTTCTCGAAACAGGCGAGCATTCTCTCCACTGCGTGCCTGCTTGCCGGATCTCCGTTCCGGTCACACAGAGCAAGCCCTAAGTCTGCTGATGTGGTTACCAGTTGCCCGGCATCCAGAGGCCAAATATGCCCTTTGAAATTAGCTGTAAATGGCTTTCTGGCTGCATTCAGGAGAAGGTTTTCCCATAGCGTACGGAGATATACATCTTTCGCCCAAGGTTGCTTCAGAATGCTCCGGTACAACGGGATGTAACCGGTCTTCTGGTTCTCCATCCTGTTGCTCCTGCGCTGATGTGCCGCGCTGAAATCGAATATTTTTGCCGTGCTGTTCATCGCTGCCCGCCTTGACGAAAAATTATAAGAACATCATTAAATTGCTCCGCTGATATACCTGCTTTTAGTAGCCTCTCCAGGAAAGAATTGGGGATAAACGTATACCCCTCTTCTTTTGGCAGCGAAGGTAATAGCGACCTTGCCTCCGCCTTCAGAAGCTCCGTTCTGGCAACCTGTGCGAAGCGGAGGTTAGTTCTTACGTCAATGGACTTAAGAAAGCGTGAACGCTTAACTTCTTTATGCTCTTCAGGTGGATTAAAACCTTTATTTCGCATATAATTAACCTCGTTGAACGTACTAAAAACCCATAGTTATCTGCTCTGATCGCTCGGTTGCCGCCGGGCGATTTTTCTTTCTGACGCTCGTCAAAATGTTCTCTTCCAGATACAGAGCAACCAGCTTTGATACCCGTGCGATATCGTCATCAACGACACCCCACTCCAGCACCGCCAGCAGCATTGCCATCTTCGGCAACCAGCTTTCCTTCCAGCGAGATATCTGCGCTTTATCGACGCCTACAGCCTTTGCAACATTGTTCCCTCCGATGAGGGCGATACGGTTTAGCAACCAGGATTCAATGCGACGGGCATTGACCTTGTTGCGGTCAATTGAGCTTTCCATTTGTGATAATTCCTTGGTGTTGAAAAATAGTTAGTTGTGGCTATGCCTGAGGCATGCCAATAGATTTGTTTTGGTCTTGATGTGCGCTTTTCAGCGCTCGATTGACACCCTTTTTCAGGGCTGGGATGTTTAAGAGTGGTGTTACTTATGCTGCTTTGGGTGGGAAAAGATCATCAATAGTTACTTTGTGCCCGTATTGCTCAAATGCTTTGATGAACACACGGCAAAGATTGATATCCATCCCTCGTCGCCCGGTCTCGTAGTGGCAAATTGCTCCTCGAGTACAACCAACGACTTTCGCAAGGTCACTTTGCGTTAACCCAAACTTCTCGCGAAAACTGCGGATTTTGTTCATAGGGTTCCTCCTGCGAATAAGTATACACATCGTATTCAATATTGCAATACGCAGTTTACACATTGTGACTATCGAATGTTGATACGAATTGTATAATTTAGGTATGAAAATGAACTGGTACGATATTGCAAAGCAACGGATTGATGCGCTTGGCTTAAGCCAAGATAAGCTGGCAGAGCACATGGGTGTAACCAAAGGTGCCGTTAGCCATTGGCTAAATGGCAGAAGAAATCCCTCACTGCAAGAGATCGGGGCAATTTTTCAGTATCTTGGGGTAAACGACGTAAAATTTAACCCTGATGGAACCTTCAGTGTTGGAGATACGAAGGAAGACAAGCCGATCATTCCGCAATACGAATACCCATTGTTCACGACTGTACAAGCAGGGAAATTTTCTGACGTGGGGACTTATACGAAAAGCGACGCACATTCATGGGTGTCAACAACCAAGAAGGCCAGTAAAGATTCATTCTGGCTAGAGGTTTCCGGGCATTCAATGACTGCCCCTCAAGGAGTGAAGCCAAGCTTTCCAGAAGGAATGCTAATACTCGTCGATCCGGCAGAGGGCGTGGAGCCTGGTGATTTCTGTGTTGCCAGTGTCTTTGGTGACACAGAAGTAACTTTCAAAAAATTTACATGGGATGATGGTCAGCCATGGCTTGAACCGCTTAACCCCAACCCTCGCTATCAGAGCATACCTTGTAACGAAACATGTCGAGTTATCGGACGAGTTGTAAAATCTCAGTGGCCTGATGAGACGTTTGGTTAGTCAACATTAAGACTGTTAAGGACCCTTTACTATGTGGATGAACACAATCGTCTGGGCTATAGCGGCCGTTGCGTTGGTCACGCTTGTTTATCTCAATGTAGTTGGGTTAGGTAGTTTGACGGTCTGGTGATGGGGTGATGGGGTGTTTGGGTGATGAAGTT
This sequence comes from Klebsiella sp. NPDC088457, assembly GCF_044900465.1. Lineage (NCBI taxonomy): Bacteria > Pseudomonadati > Pseudomonadota > Gammaproteobacteria > Enterobacterales > Enterobacteriaceae > Klebsiella > Klebsiella sp. NPDC088457. The sequence goes on from NZ_JBJDNH010000098.1 coordinate 5,100, forward strand.
CCATGGCTCACATCCTTTTTACAATCATCCAAAAAACAAATAGCCATGCTGCGTTGGTAAGTGAAATAGCCAATG
>NZ_JBJDNH010000099.1:0-4882 GCF_044900465.1 Klebsiella sp. NPDC088457
AGACTTGGTATTCATTTTTCGTCCGAAGACGTTAAGAATCCATGTCACTTTGAGTGCCCACACAGATTGTCTGATAAATTGTTAAAGAGCAGTGCCGCTTCGCTTTTTCTCAGCGGCGCGGGGTGTGCATATTACGCCTCCCCGCTTCAGAGTCAAGCGTTTATTTTTGCTTTTCTCCGTTGGCGTTCATCGCTGAACCCCGCTGACCCGGCGGCTTGCTGGCCGTTGTTCCGTGTCAGTGGAGGCGCATTATAGGCAGTAATTCTGAGGTGACAAGTATAAATTCAGAAAAACGATTCGTTCGCTCATTTATTAAGCAAAACTCTATCCAGGCTTTAATTCTCGCCTGGTTTTTAAACAAAAACGAGCCCGATAGGCCCGTTTTTGTCGTTTTGTGATTTACTGCACTGCCACTATATGGTCGTCTTTTACCACCAGCTGAACTTCTTTACCGGGAACCAGTTCACCGGAAAGAATTTGCTGCGCCAGCGGGTTTTCGATCTGCTGCTGGATAGCGCGTTTTAACGGACGCGCGCCATACACCGGATCGTAACCATTCGCACTCAGCAACTTCAGCGCTTCATCTGAGATGTGGACTTCATAACCACGTTCTTCCAGACGTTTATACAGCCGCTGCAGCTGAATCTGTGCAATAGAAGCAATGTGTTTCTCGCCCAGCGGGTGGAATACCACGACTTCATCAATACGGTTGATGAACTCCGGACGGAAGTTGTGGCTGACAACACCCAGAACCAGATCTTTCATATGCGCATAGTCCAGCTCGCCGAAACGTTCCTGAATCAGATCCGAACCCAGGTTGGAGGTCATGATGACGACCGTATTACGGAAATCGACCGTTCTCCCCTGTCCATCGGTCAGACGACCGTCGTCCAGCACCTGCAACAGAATGTTGAACACATCCGGATGCGCCTTTTCCACTTCATCCAGCAAAATCACCGAGTAAGGACGACGGCGTACCGCTTCAGTCAGGTACCCACCTTCCTCATAACCAACGTATCCCGGAGGCGCACCGACCAGACGCGAGACGGAGTGTTTCTCCATAAACTCGGACATATCGATACGCACCATCGCATCATCACTGTCGAACATAAAGTTAGCCAGCGTTTTGCACAGCTCCGTTTTACCCACCCCGGTTGGGCCAAGGAACAAGAATGAACCGATCGGACGATTAGGATCGGACAATCCAGCACGGCTACGGCGAATCGCATTGGAGACCGCTTCGACCGCCTCATTCTGACCAATCACCCGGCTATGCAGCTCCTGTTCCATACGCAGCAGTTTTTCGCGCTCGCCTTCCATCATCCGGGCAACCGGGATACCGGTCCAGCGGGCCAGAACTTCAGCAATTTCGGCGTCGGTAACCTTATTACGCAGCAGACGCATGGTTTTGCCTTCTGACTGGGTAGCCGCCGCAAGCTGTTTCTCCAGCTCCGGAATTTTGCCGTATTGCAGTTCGGACATCCGCCCGAGGTCACCCACGCGACGCGCCTGCTCAATGGCGATTTTCGCCTGTTCCAGCTCGGCTTTGATCGTCTGCGTGCCGGAGAGCGACGCTTTTTCCGCCTTCCACTCTTCTTCCAGTACAGAATACTGACGCTCTTTATCCGCCAGTTCTTCATTCAGCATATCCAGACGTTTCAGACTGGCCTCATCGGCTTCTTTCTTCAGCGCCTGCTGTTCCAGCTTAAGCTGAATAATACGTCTGTCGAGTCGGTCGAGCTCTTCCGGCTTCGAGTCAATCTGCATACGGATGCTGGATGCGGCCTCATCGATCAGGTCGATGGCTTTGTCCGGCAGCTGGCGGTCAGCAATATAGCGGTGCGATAATGTTGCCGCCGCGACGATCGCCGGGTCAGTGATCTGCACATGGTGATGCAGTTCGTAACGTTCTTTCAGCCCACGTAAGATGGCGATGGTATCTTCGACTGAAGGCTCCGCCACGAACACTTTCTGGAAGCGACGCTCCAGAGCTGCATCTTTTTCAATGTACTGACGATATTCATCCAGCGTGGTCGCGCCGACGCAGTGCAGTTCACCGCGCGCCAAAGCAGGTTTCAGCATGTTGCCGGCATCCATTGCGCCGTCCGCTTTCCCCGCCCCGACCATCGTGTGCAGCTCGTCAATAAACAGAATGACGTTGCCTTCCTGTTTTGCCAGATCGTTCAGCACCCCTTTCAGGCGCTCTTCGAACTCACCGCGATACTTGGCTCCGGCGACCAATGCCCCCATATCCAGCGCCAGTACCCGACGGCCCTTCAGCCCTTCCGGTACTTCGCCGTTTACAATACGCTGCGCCAGCCCTTCAACGATGGCGGTTTTACCAACACCGGGCTCACCAATCAAAACCGGGTTATTTTTCGTTCGGCGCTGCAGAACCTGGATAGTACGGCGAATCTCTTCGTCACGGCCAATGACCGGATCCAGTTTGCCCTGTTCAGCACGTTCGGTCAGATCGACCGTAAATTTTTTCAATGCCTGACGCTGGTCTTCGGCACCCTGATCGTTCACGCTTTCACCTCCGCGCATTTGTTCAATCGCCTGAGTCACATTGGCGGTTGTTGCTCCGGCAGATTTTAAAAGGTCGGTTAGCGTACCGCGAGATTCAAGCGCCGCCAGAACGAACAGTTCCGACGAAATAAAGTTGTCCTTCCTCTTTTGCGCCAGCTTGTCGCAAAGATTCAGAATACGCACCAAATCCTGAGACGGCTGCACGTCACCGCCGGTGCCTTCCACCTGGGGTAAACGGCTTAACGCCTGACTGATACTGGTGCTTAACTCCCCGGCATTAATGCCAGCAGAGGTTAATAAAGGACGTACCGATCCCCCTTCCTGATTCAGCAAGGCGCTCATTAGATGAAGAGGTTCGATGAATTGGTTGTCGTGCCCTAGCGCGAGCGACTGGGCATCGGCAAGAGCAAGCTGGAATTTATTGGTAAGACGATCCAGACGCATAACTCCTCCCATAACAGGTCAAAATTGCTACTGGAGATTAAATGAGGTCATCCCTCAACTATTCAAGGTTAAAGACCTGAACTATGCGAAAAATAAGTTTGCCTTCTGGACCGTCTTGATTCGCCAGGTTATCTCAACCAGATAAAACTCGCCATACGACCCGTAGTCTTATCGCGACGATAAGAGAAAAAATCATCCTTTTCGCTTAGCGTACAACGATCGCCACCGAAGATCTGCGTTACGCCGACGCGGGCTAAGCGCTGGCGGGCCAGCTGATAGAGATCCGCAAAGTATTTCTCGCCGACCGGACGGAAAGCGCTTTCAGCTTGCCCGTCTTTTATCACAAAAGCGTCGCGCACTTCCGGGCCGACTTCAAAAGCGTCAGGACCGATAGCCGGGCCAAGCCACGCCAGAATGTTCTCCGGCTTATCGGCAAAGCAGGTGACCGTTTCTTCCAGCACGCCATCGCATAATCCGCGCCATCCGGCATGCGCCGCAGCGACTTCAGTTCCCGCCCGGTTGCAAAAAAGAACCGGCAGGCAATCCGCCGTCATCACGGCACACACGGTGCCCGGCGTATTACAGTATGATGCATCCGCCCGTTTTGACTCATATGGCCCGCCGTTCAGCTGCAGCACCGCGGTGCCATGAACCTGCTCAAGCCAGACCGGATACGTCGGTAGCCCGCCTGCGGCGAACATTCGCCGACGGTTTTCTTCAACATGCTGCAGATTGTCTCCGCAGTGGGCGCCCAGATTGAGCGAATCGTACGGAGGCAAGCTCACCCCGCCAGCGCGCGTGGAACTACAGGCGGCCACCCCTTCCGGAACCGGCCACTGCGGTACAATCAGTTTAGTCATAACCAGTCAATATCGTCCTTATGATCTTCATAATCTGCGCGCATGGCATCAATCAGCTCAACCATATCCTGTGGAATTGGCGCGTGCCACTCCATCTCAATACCGCTGATCGGATGATACAAACGCAGCATGGTGGCATGCAGAGCCTGACGGTCAAACTTGCGCAGCGCGGTAATAAAGGCTTCCGACGCCCCTTTCGGTGGACGCGGGCGACCGCCATAGACCTGATCGCCCACCAGCGGATGAGTGATATGCGCCATGTGTACGCGAATCTGGTGAGTGCGACCGGTTTCCAGACGTAAACGCAAACGAGTATGAATGCGGAAATGTTCCATAATGCGGTAATGGGTGACCGCCGGTTTGCCCATCGGGTGCACCGACATATGGGTACGTTTCGTCGGATGACGGCTAATCGGTTCTTCAACCGTCCCGCCCGACGTCATGTGACCAATTGCCACCGCCTCATACTCACGGGTGATTTCACGCAGCTGCAGCGACTCCACCAGCCGGGTTTGCGCCGGGATAGTTTTCGCCACGACCATCAGTCCGGTCGTATCTTTATCCAGCCGGTGAACGATACCCGCACGTGGAACGTCGGCAATCGGCGGGTAGTAGTGCAGCAGCGCATTCAGCACAGTACCGTCGGGGTTGCCCGCGCCTGGGTGGACAACCAGATCGCGAGGTTTATTGATGACGAGAATGTCATCATCCTCATAGACGATATTGAGCGGAATATCCTGCGGCTCAAAGCGTGCATCTTCTTCAATTTCAACATCGATAGAAACGCTCTCGCCACCTAAAACTTTTTCTTTCGGCTTGTCGCTGACAGCGCCGTTAACCAGCACTCGCTGGTCGAGGATCCATTCTTTTATGCGCGAACGCGAATAATCCGGGAACATTTCGGCCAAAGCCTGATCTAAGCGTTGACCGAGTTGGTTTTCGGACACCGTTGCGGTGAGTTGTACTCGTTGTGCCATATAGATCTTATTAGTTTATTGTTGGGTTTTAGTGTTTTGCGGTTTTTTTTTGTGTGTTTTTGTAGTTTGTTT
>NZ_JBJDNH010000100.1:0-4471 GCF_044900465.1 Klebsiella sp. NPDC088457
ACTGCGTCGATGGCCTCCAATTTCTCTTGCTGCCATATTTAAGATTCATACTGGAGAAGCTCCGCACCCAGGGGTGTGGGCAGGGTCGCACTCAGGTTAATGCCTGCCTCACGCGCCCGGACCAGTAAGGCGCGTTCCACCGTCATGGTCACACTCTGCGTGCTGCGTTGTTTCGCGGTCATGTTTTTTCTCCTGCAATGAGATGTGTGCAAGCTGCACGGCCTTATGCACTTATCATAGCACCAAAAACAGGCTCTTTTACCGTTGCAGTCTTTCACATTTAACACACACTCTGTCATACCGACTCTGTCATCCACAGAAATCACTGATATAAAAATAACGTTTGCGGGATGCGCGGGCTCTTTGCCGCCCGCACCCGCAGCCTGCGAATTTACCGGGCATTCAATGCCCGGTAAATTCGCAGGGAAATTGAACTCCCTGTCACTCTGCCTGCCCCGGAATCAGGTTAAATCCGCATTCCTTTGCGGCGTCTTATTCATCTGTTCAGACCTTCTCCATCAAGTAACGATGCGCTTTCGATGCCGCGCTGGCGGCTTTGAAAATATAGCGCTTGTCGTTTTTCAGTGCTTTCAGCCAGGAAGCAATATAACTTTCGTGCTGAACCTCTCCGACAATCCCCAGTTCTGCCATCAGAAATGCACTTCCTAACTCCGCGACTAATTCTTCAGCTGCATACCCTTCACTACCAAACCTCCCTTTCATTTCGCGGTTCAGACGGCTTTTTGCGCCACTCCAGTGCACCAGCTCATGCAGACCGGTGGCGTAAAAATTAGCCGCGTCAGCGAAAAGATGACGTTCCGGTAACCAGATTTCATCGCTTGACGGCATAAAAAAGGCATTTTGTCCTTTCTCAATAATCCTGGCACCACTGCTACGAAACAGGTTTTCAGCCTGCGGCAACGGGTCAAACGTCGCTTCCGGAGCAACGGTTTCTGCCGTCAGTGAGAGACCATCAATTTGTTCGACGTTAAACACGACAAAGGTTTTCAGCATCGGGATATGGTCAATTTCTCCGGCGTCGTTTTCCTTCTCCAGCGTGGTGTAGAAAATGGCTGTCGTACCGTGCTCGCCTTTGCGAACCTGTCCGCCTGCTGCCTGCGACTGTTTGTACGTCATCCAGCGAGAATCGCTGAAACCCTGTTTTGAGGCGCTGCACCACAGCAACATGATATTCATGCCGCTGTAGGCTGCTCCGGTGGCGTAATTGGAAGGTAATCCGGACATACCCGCTACACGCTGCCACGGACACGCCCAGGGCTTAACACCGGCTTCCAGTGCGGTAATTATGCCGTCGGTGACGGTCTGATAAATGTCGGTTTTAGTTTTAGAAAATTTCGTTTTTGAGGAGCCTGACAGGTCCAGCGAGGATACGCTGGTCGCCGCTGTGGTGTTAGGGGCGCTAGTCTGGGTATGCAGGGAAATCGTCATGATTTTTTCTCCGTCAGTGGTGTGATTTTCGTTTTCGTATCGCCTGACGGTTCGTTTTCCCGGCATCGTTCCGGCCTGCAAGGGCGCAGCATGCGTGCACTTCATCCTTGCGGGACGGGTTGTGACGGGAAACGATTAACCGGAGGCAGATACAGAAACGGAAAACACACAAGGAGAAAAATCTGCCCCTGAATACACGGACATAGCGCCCTTTGCTCCGCAGCGGTGAAAAGGGGTTTGGGGCAGATGATATCGACGAGAATGGCAATGTAGTTCACTGACAAATCAGATAACCCGGATTTGTCCTCACCTGATAGCAGCCAACAGAATACCTATTGGCTGCTATCAGGTGATTTGTAGGTAAAGAGCCAGTTTTTGAACTTGTCATGTGATGTCAGCATCCGTATTGACCTGATGCTGTTTTTACCCAACGGACCTATAAACACACTATGTGACGATCAGTTTCATCGGATGGAAGCCTGCGAGCGCCTTGAGGCGAAACAGCATTTTTAGAAAAGCGATATTAATTATCGTCCACGACCTCAACATACCGGAGCATTCCGAGACCAAAACCGTCAATGAATGCGCAAGCTGTTCAGTACGCATCTACGAAAGGCACCACTAGGTAGGTAGAACGAGATCAACTTGGATCACACCTCCGACGATGGAGCAGATGTACAGCAAAACTACCAAGTACAAGGAACTGGAGAAGACTTTCAGGCCGATGTCTATAGCCAGAACGGCACTAAAAATGGTGAGGATAGCCGGACGCCAGACATAGTCCTACGACGATGATAAAGCCCCCCAGAGGTCGGCCTACCGACTTCATTGCTAACCGAAAGCCCGGTTTTTTGATCGTGCATGTCGCCTATGAGTGTTAATATTCTACCTATCAAGTTTACAATGTTTTGGTTGCGTCCATGCATCAACCTATGGGATAGGTTCGTATATCGGAAGAGCATCGAGGCTTACAGCAACTTGTCGCACACAACCAAGCAGGGTGTGATGTGATCTACGAGGAAACGACCCGCGATATGATATTGCTCAAGGAGCTTGCACATTACCGCAAAGCGCTTCGGGCCGGAAATTCCCTAATTTATGGCGGCTGAATCGAGTTAGCGTAGTTTGTCTAATTTAGTGCAAACCATTGCCGCTATTAAGCAACGTGACATTGGTTTCGAGAGTTTGAAGAAGAAGGTCACGTCAACAGCTCAGTAGGCAGGTTAGTTTTCCATGAGTACTAGACGTCATCAGAATTCGACCATGATTTATTTCTGAACAAACGTAAGCTGAACTGCCCCCCCTGTGCTCGAACCCGTGGGCGGAAACCTAAGCGCGATAACCAGTAAGTTAGAGAGACAAAGGCTTTTTTACGCGATCCTGACATGCGGGTTGCAGAAGTGACGCGCCGTATGGCGTTTCCCATACAACTTTTTGCGAGTATGTCGATATTGCTAAGCCGCCTCAATGAGGATTGGAACTAATGGATAAACGATTGAATATTACGCGTGGTGTAAACAAAAAACCGGTTGCTACCGATGCATTAGAGCGAAGTATTGATATCTTGCAAGGCATACAAGGGGAAGTTTTCACAGGCTATCCATTGATCGCCACTCCCGATGGAAAATACTCAATTGACGCAACGTTGGTAAGTCCCTCGAAGGGAATTGTGTTATTCGATTTGATTGAAGGTACTAACGTTGATGGATACGTAGATCGGCAGGATGATTTAGTAAACAAAATCGAAGCTCGATTGAAGTTACATCGCGAACTTGTCAAAGGGCGTAAGTTGCTTGTGCCATTGTCGGTGATTTCATTTGCTCCAGGAGTCAAAAATGTTGAGGCTGTAGCGGTTGCAGACTATCCGCTCGTCAATGAGGCTGGACTTGCTACCGTTCTGGATGAGTTTGATTGGGCGGACGGCAGTAATGATCTCTATCGACTGACACTATCGGCTATCGAAAGTCTAAGCAGTATTCGGAAAAGCCGCTCAAAGCGAGAAGTTCACCGAGCCGACTCTCGTGGAGCTAAACTCAAACGTCTCGAAGATTCTATTGCAACGCTCGATCATCGGCAGAATAAGGCCGTTCTTGAAACAGTAGATGGGGTACAGCGCATCCGAGGATTGGCTGGTTCAGGTAAAACCATAGTGCTAGCTCTCAAGGCTGCATATTTGCATACACAATATCCCGATTGGCGCATAGCGATAACCTTCCATACACGTTCCCTCAAAGGTCAGTTCCGTCGTTTAATCAACAATTTTTGTATTGAGCAAAGTGGTGAAGAACCAGATTGGACTAAGATTAGGATTATTAACGCTTGGGGTGCCCCAGGAGGAGATGCGAGGGATGGCATCTACTATGAATATTGCCGTGCGACAGATACTGAGTTCTTAGATTTCAGGAGCGCTGCTAATAAATTCGGAGGAAATGATAGGGCATTTGATGGAGCTTGCCAGACTGCGTTGCAAAATGCATCGAATGCGGCACAACTTTATGACGTTATTCTTGCCGATGAAGCACAAGACTTTGCACCAAGTTTCCTGAGGCTTTGCTATTCTATGCTCAAACCACCGAAACGTTTGGTTTACGCATACGATGAGCTTCAAAACCTCTCAGGTACTTCCCTTCCGCCCCCTGAGGAAATGTTTGGAAACGACGAAGCTGGTCAACCTCTGGTCACTTTTGGCGATGATCGCAGGCGAGACGTTATTTTACAGAAATGCTATCGAAATTCCCGTCCAGTTTTAGTGTCGGCCCATGGGCTTGGTTTTGGTATTTACCGGGACGCACCGCCAGGTGCCCCGACCGGATTGGTCCAAATGTTCGACTACCCGGCGTTATGGGAAGAGATCGGGTATAAAGTTAAGAACGGGCAATTAGCCAAAGGTCAGCATCTAATCCTTGAGCGTACTACAGAAACAAGCCCTAAATAGCTGCGCCGAATACCGCTACACTTTTGCCAGCCCATGTTTACCTCCGGGGAATGGGCTGGCCGTTTCCATAAAGTGACGAACTTTTTT
>NZ_JBJDNH010000101.1:0-4387 GCF_044900465.1 Klebsiella sp. NPDC088457
GAGTTCGCTCCATCTTGCACTGTATGCTCTAACCGACCGATCAGTCCGACTGGTGCGCCTTCTCCGGTAACTATCATCTTGAGTCCAACCCGGAAAGACACGACAAAGCGCCACTGGCAGCAGCCACTGGTAAACAGGATGTGCGAGAGATGTATTTAGAGTTCTTGAAGTGAAGACCTAACTGAGGCTACACTGGAAGGACAGATTTGGTGACACGTCTCGCACAAGACTGTTACCACGGTTCAAAAACTTGCCGGTTAATGAACCTTCGAAAAGACCACCTTGCCGGGTGGTCTTTTCGTTTGTGCCTGAAAGACTACCCTGCAAGCTTGCATAAAACAAGTATCTTTCACGGCATCTATATATTCACGATGTAATAAAAAAGCTATAATAGCGAAAGTTAACCATGCACAAAAAGGAATTAAAATGTTCTCTAAAGATATAGTTAAAACCATAACTAAAATAAAAAACCTAAAGATAGAAGAGGAGCGAGAAGTAACAGACACATCAATATCATTAAAAATAAAATATGATGAAGAAATTTTTTTCATTTTTATAAAAGACTTTTCAGACGATTTAATGGTTATAAATGTAATAAATCCAATATCATTTGCTGGAAAAATAAAAGATACACCAGCCATGGACTTGGTGAACAAATTTAATACAATGGTAGTTGGCGTAAAATGCATACTCATTGACGCAGAAAAGGAGCACTATATTTTTTCTAGAGAGGAATTTGTAAGAAGCAAAGATGTTTACAATAAAGAGTTAATTGAAAGTAAACTTAAATTATCAATATCATTGGTTGTCGACGCTGTTCCAAATTTTGAAAACACAATAAAAGATGAAGGGATTCGGAATGAGCAAGAAGAAGACAAGTGATATAGGTATGTTTATCATAGGGTGGATATCTTCAGCCCTAGCCATAGTAATACCTATAATTATATTAATTCTGATAAAAAAGTACCTGCCTGATGAATATGCAAGCTACGGAGACAAGATCACCATACTGGCGTACCTTGTAGGCGCTTTCTTTAGTGGTTTATATGCATCTTATAGAGTGTCCTGTAAGTCAGATGAAAAAGATCAAACAATAAGGGAATTGGAGTCACAGATTGAAGGTGCAAAAAAATCATACAATGCCTTATCGCCAAAAAGTAAAATAATTGGTCTTTTACATGAGCTACATACAGCTTCTCATTCTCTTTCAAAGCCAGCAATACAAAAACTAATAATGAAAAAAATTGGGGAGATAAACGATGATTCTTCATTTGACCCAAGATACGACGGAATGATAAGCCAAATAGGAGATAGTCAATACAAGGCAACAGGCACTAGTGAAGAAAGGCAGGACTCTGCGAACGATACAGAGTCAAAAGGTATATTAAAATCATTGAAGAGCATAGTTTCGTTCAAACCACATGATGAACAAAGGACATGACATAGAGTTAACAACAAAAAGCACCTTTCAAAAAGGTTAAATGTATAAGTTGAAAGGTGCATCTATCGGGATAGTTGCAAGTAAAACTAGACAATTAACTCATCAATTTTATCCACATACGGTAGAAGGAAAAAAATAAGATAGTAGCTGAGAAGACAGCTGAACATGTCGCAAACAGGCAGTCTACTTAGACTGCCTATGAGGTTTTTTTGTGCGATTTTTATTTAATATATCTCCATAATTATACGCTGCGCATGAAAAAGCCCGCATTGCGGGCTTCAGTCGTAGACTTCACGGCGATGGCCTATGGTGGCTGCAAGGATAACCAGCTCGTCATCCCGGATCTCACACAGAATACGATAGTCCCCCACCCGATAGCGCCAGAACTCGCCCAGCTCCCCTTTGAGTGGCTTCCCTGACTGACGAGGATCGGTGGCAACAGCAATGCGTAAATCCATAAAGTCCACAATCCGTCGCGCGTTCTGCTTGTCCATCTTACGTAACGATTTGAGCGCCCGGTCGGAATAGTTAATCGTCCAGACCAAGTGACTTCCTCACGTCTACAGACGAATGCACAGATTCATCGCCGCGGCGAACGCGTGCCGCAGTTTCTGCTGAAAGGTAATAATCTTCCAAGTCTTCCAGATACGCCAGTATCGCTTCCCGAGCATAGAACGTCTTTGTTCTGCCGGTTTGTTTCGCCAGCGACTCCAGACGGGCCTCAATCTCATCAGATAATCGGATAGCCAGCATGCAGACCTCCTCAAACATACTTGATATACATGTATATCATCATACACTTTTCAAGCTAGAAGAATAGAAAATCATCTGTTTCAGCTTGAAAAGTCGCCACTAAAACCATACTTACAAAATGGGTAAACTACCCAAAAAATTAAATGGGAAGGAAAATAAAATGGCTTTAAGTGATCACGAATATGTAAACTTTTCAGAAGACTACGAACTAAATTACCACCTGCGCAAAGTGAACAAACAGGAGTCAGTTGCAAATCGGGCTACATTACGCACGATGGGCACCGAGCTAAAAGCTCGTCTGAATAAGACCTACCTGACTCACGCTGAATTTCATGCCTATATCCAGACCCAACTGCACCGCCTGAGCTGATAAGCGGTAAAAAGCCCTACGGGGCTTTTTTTATACCCGCCGAACACCTCTATTTAACATAAAGCCCTGATTGTACGCACCGCTAAAACGGCCTCAGGGCGTTTCTGACGGGAAACCGGTAAAACAGGCAACAAACCACCCGAAAACCCGCCAGAAACGCGCAGGCTCTGTTTTTACGGCATGCATGAGTATGCACGCAAGTGCATAGCGCGAAAATTCACTCCATTCAGCCAGGGTAAGTCCTGTTTCCGGCGTTCTTTCCATCCGAAAACGGTGAACGGGGACGCAATTTATTGCGTGGCCGTGAAGCGTTGCCGGCGCAGCCGGAAAACCGGTTTTCAGCACGTTCAGGAATCGTGTTCGTCGACGGCCGGCAATCACGTTATGGCAAGTCGCCGGACGACTCACCACACGATTCACCGGCGACTCTTCACTAGAGTCGTACCTAGAGTCGCCGAGTCTAAAAAACAACCAAACGGGGAGTCGGGTCTAGAGTCGGGTCGTTATTAACTCATTGTTTTTATAGTCCTGAGTCGTTACCGACTCTATGACGACTCGCCGGGGACTCTATGACGAGTCGTCACAGAGTCGGATCTATGTAAATAAAATTTAAAAAACGAAATCTCATGAAAGTAAGCTTCTGATATTAAATAAAAATATGCAAAATTTTAATTTTGCGTAGTGTGTGGGTATTTTTAGTGGTGAAGAGCGCTCAGAGATCTGGCGATTTTTGGGAAGGTTCAGGAACTCCCCGGGATGGCCGGAGAGGAAAACTCAAGCATGGCAGGATCAGGATTTTTTCCAGAATTTCCACCATGGCGCCGGGGATTCAGTTAATTTTGCCTGGTGATTTTCAAGAAGGAGCATGGCCTGTTTCAGGCTGTCAATGTGCGAATCCTTGGACAAAAGTAAGGTGTTCAGGTGTTCAATCTCCTGTTTCAGATGACGAATCACCTGTTCACTCTGGTCAGCAGAGGCTGTATCACGCTGTTCAGCGACCTGTCCAGAATGGTGTTCACCCTTCGGTTGTTCGAAGGGACCAAAGACACGTAAAAGCTCTGAAGTATCTACCATTTTTGCATTGCGTTCACCGCTACAGGTGGACAGGTCACCTGCTTTAATTAACCTGTGCAGTGTTGTTCTACTCTTACCCGTCAGTCGGGCAGCCTCACTAATAGACACTCTGGCCATCAGTTACCATCCTGTAATGCATCCAGTCTCGAGGACAGTGTACGGAAAAGATGCTCCGCATCATCGTGGAGTTTCTCACAAAGGTCGGCCTCGACATCGAGATCAAGCTCGTTAAGCTTCGCCAGCAGGAGCAGAGACTGATTCTGGATGAATTTAGCCATGTTCAGCGCTGTTTTCTGTTGTTTCGTCATAAAAGGCCTCAGAGCGTCAGTGCTCAGTGTCAAACCTGTCTCTTTTCCGCTTCCTCGCTCACTCAGTCGCTACGCTCCTGCCGTTCGGCTGCGGCGAGCGGCAGGAGCATGCGTAGAAAAGCTCGAGAAAACCGAGCAGCCACATGATGGAAGGAGGAAAGGCCGCGCGGCAGCCGTTTTTCCATAGGCTCCGCCCCCCTGACAAGCATCACAAAAAAGACGCTCAAATCAGTGGCGGCGAAACCCGACAGGACTATAAAGATACCAGGTGTTTCCCCCTGATGGCTCCCTCGTGCGCTCTCCTGTTCCTGCCATTCGGTTTACCGGTGTCATTCCGCTGTTATGGCCGCGTTTGTCTCATTCCACGCCTGACACTCAGTTCCGGGAAGGCAGTTCGCTCCAAGCTGGACTGTATGCACGAACCCCCCGTTCAGTCCGACT
>NZ_JBJDNH010000102.1:0-4384 GCF_044900465.1 Klebsiella sp. NPDC088457
AGAACAAAATCCATCCGGGCGAAGCGATGGACAAAAACCTGTACGATCTGCCGCCGGAAGAAGCGAAAGAGATCCCACAGGTTGCTGGTTCTCTGGAAGAAGCACTGAACGCGCTGGACGCGGACCGTGAGTTCCTGACAGCTGGCGGCGTGTTCACTAACGACGCTATCGATGCTTACATCGCTCTGCGTATGGAAGAAAATGACCGTATCCGTATGACTCCGCACCCGGTTGAGTTCGAGCTGTACTACAGCGTCTAATTTTGCTGTAAATCCAGGGTATTCCGTGTTGTGGCGTGGGGTATCCGGGATATTTTGTTGCCGTGGAAACTTTCAGCCCATCTCAGGATGGGCTTTTTTCTCCACCAACATGCTGATCTCATGCGCTTTTTATTCATAAAAAGCTATACTGCACTAAATTGGTGCACTCTTTTCAGGAGACTGTCAGATGGCAACAGGCACTCAGCCCGATGCTGGGCAGATCCTTAACTCTTTAATCAACAGTATCTTATTGGTCGATGACGAGCTGGCGGTGCATTACGCGAACCCGGCCGCACAGCAGCTGCTGGCGCAAAGTTCACGTAAACTCTTCGGTACGCCGCTCCCTGAGCTGTTGAGTTATTTTTCCCTGAATATCGGCCTGATGCAGGAAAGCCTGCTGGCGGGCCAGGGCTTTACCGATAACGAAGTGACGCTGGTGATCGACGGCCGCTCGCATATCCTGTCTCTGACGGCACAGCGCCTGCCGGAAGGCTATATCCTGCTGGAGATGGCCCCCATGGATAATCAGCGCCGATTGAGCCAGGAGCAGCTGCAGCACGCGCAGCAAATCGCCGCGCGGGACTTAGTCCGCGGGCTGGCTCATGAGATTAAAAATCCGTTAGGTGGACTGCGGGGCGCCGCGCAATTGTTGAGTAAAGCCTTGCCTGACCCGGCGCTCATGGAATACACCAACGTGATTATCGAACAGGCCGATCGCTTGAGAAATCTGGTCGACCGCCTGCTGGGGCCACAGCATCCCGGCATGCACGTCACTGAAAGCATTCATAAGGTCGCAGAACGGGTTGTGAAGCTGGTCTCCATGGAGCTGCCGGATAACGTCAAACTTATCCGTGATTATGACCCTAGCCTGCCGGAGCTTCCGCACGACCCTGACCAAATCGAACAGGTTTTGCTGAATATCGTACGCAATGCGCTGCAGGCGCTGGGACCAGAAGGCGGTGAGATTATCCTGCGCACCCGTACCGCCTTCCAGTTGACGCTGCACGGCGTCCGCTACCGTCTGACCGCGCGTATTGATGTCGAAGATAACGGTCCGGGCATTCCGTCCCAGTTACAGGATACGCTGTTCTATCCCATGGTAAGCGGTCGCGAAGGCGGTACCGGTCTGGGGCTCTCCATTGCCCGCAGTCTTATCGATCAGCACTCCGGCAAAATTGAATTTACCAGTTGGCCAGGGCATACCGAATTCTCGGTATACCTGCCTATTCGGAAGTAGAGGTGTTTATGCAACGAGGGATAGCCTGGATCGTTGATGACGATAGCTCCATCCGTTGGGTGCTTGAACGCGCGCTCACCGGGGCAGGCTTGAGTTGTGCAACGTTTGAAAGCGGCAGCGAAGTGCTTGATGCGCTCACCACCAAAACCCCGGATGTTTTGTTGTCTGATATCCGTATGCCGGGGATGGACGGTCTGGCGCTACTGAAACAAATTAAACAGCGTCACCCCATGCTTCCGGTCATCATAATGACCGCGCACTCGGATCTGGATGCTGCGGTTAGCGCCTACCAGCAGGGTGCCTTTGATTATCTGCCGAAGCCGTTTGATATTGATGAAGCGGTCGCTCTGGTTGATCGCGCTATCAGCCACTATCAGGAGCAGCAGCAGCCGCGCAATATTACGGTCACCAGCCCGACGGCCGACATTATTGGCGAAGCGCCAGCGATGCAGGACGTCTTTCGCATCATTGGCCGCCTGTCGCGCTCCTCCATCAGCGTCTTGATCAACGGCGAGTCCGGTACCGGTAAAGAGCTGGTCGCCCATGCTTTACATCGCCATAGCCCGCGGGTCAAAGCGCCGTTTATCGCGCTGAATATGGCGGCGATTCCAAAAGATCTGATCGAATCCGAACTGTTCGGCCACGAGAAAGGGGCCTTTACCGGCGCCAATACCGTGCGCCAGGGGCGTTTCGAGCAGGCCGACGGCGGGACGCTGTTTCTTGATGAAATTGGCGATATGCCGCTCGATGTGCAGACGCGCCTGCTGCGCGTGCTGGCCGATGGCCAGTTCTACCGCGTGGGCGGCTATGCGCCGGTGAAGGTGGACGTGCGGATTATTGCCGCGACCCACCAGAATCTTGAGCAGCGGGTGCAGGAGGGCAAGTTCCGCGAGGATCTGTTCCATCGCCTGAACGTCATTCGCGTTCATCTCCCGCCGCTGCGCGAACGCCGTGAGGATATTCCCCGCCTGGCGCGCCATTTCCTGCAGATTGCCGCCCGCGAGCTGGGAGTCGAAGCCAAACAGCTTCATCCGGAAACCGAAACCGCGTTAACCCGTTTAGCCTGGCCCGGTAACGTACGTCAGCTGGAAAACACCTGCCGCTGGCTGACGGTGATGGCCGCGGGTCAGGAAGTTCTGACTCAGGATCTTCCCAGCGAACTGTTTGAAACCTCGATTCCGGATAGTCCCACCCATATGCAGCCTGATAGCTGGGCAACCTTGTTAGGGCAATGGGCCGATCGCGCCCTGCGTTCCGGTCATCAAAACCTGCTCTCTGAGGCTCAGCCGGAAATGGAGCGGACGCTGCTGACCACCGCGCTGCGCCATACGCAAGGGCACAAGCAGGAGGCGGCACGCCTGCTGGGCTGGGGGCGTAATACGCTGACGCGCAAGCTAAAAGAGCTGGGTATGGAGTAACGGCTCTCTCCCCCGGCAGGCATCACGCCCGCCGGGGAAGCGCTTAAATGACCCGGGAGAACTGCTGCATCCGCGCTTTCTGGCGCAGGTAGGTATCAAAGCACATGCAGATATTGCGAATCAGCAGCCGACCTTTCGCCGTCACCTGAATTCCCTTTTCGTCCACATCCACCAGCCCATCTTTTGCCAACGGCGCCAGCAGCGCCAGATCTTCAGCAAAATAGGACGGGAAATCCACCTCCCATTGCGCTTCGACCGCGGCGAAATCGAGCGCAAACTGGCAAATCAGCGCTTTGATCACATCGCGACGAATGCAGTCATCACGGGTCAGCGTAATACCGCGCCACAGGGCGTTCCCGGTTTCATCAACCTGTTGATAATAGTGCTTCAGCTCTTTCTGGTTCTGCGCATAGCTGTCGCCAATCATGCTGATCGCCGACACCCCCATCCCCAGCAGGTCCGTATCGCCCTGGGTGGTGTAGCCCTGGAAGTTGCGATGCAGCACGCCCTCGCGCTGAGCGATAGCCAGCTCATCATCCGGGCGCGCAAAGTGATCCATACCAATAAACTGGTAGCCTGCGTCAGTGAGCGAGGCGATGGTCTCTTGCAGGATATCCAGCTTCTGTTGCGCCGAAGGCAGGTCGACATCTTTGATTTTACGTTGCGCAGCGAAGAGCGTCGGCAAATGCGCATAGTTAAATACGCTCAGGCGATCGGGATTGAGCTCGGCCACTTTTTGCAGCGTAAAAGCAAAACTTTCCGCCGTTTGTTTCGGCAGGCCGTAAATCAGGTCGATATTGGTGGAGGTAAAGCCAATCTCACGCGCATGGTTAAGCAACGCAAAGATAAACGCTTCATCCTGCTCACGGTTCACCAGGCGCTGCACCTCTTTATTGAAGTCCTGCACGCCCATACTCAGGCGATTGAAGCCGGCGGATCGCAAATGATCCAGCACATCCAGCTCAATTTCACGCGGGTCGACTTCGATCGAGATTTCGGCATCGGCGGTAAAATGGAAATGGCTGCGCAGCAAATGCATAAGACGGCTGATTTGCGCTTTGTTCAAATAGGTTGGCGTACCGCCGCCCCAGTGCAGCTGTTTGACCTGACGCGCGCTAAAAAGCGGCGCACGGTGGCTAATTTCCTGTTCCAGCACATCCAGATACTGGTCGGCTTTATGCTGCTGGCGGGTCACGATTTTATTGCAGCCGCAGAAATAGCAGAGCTTATGGCAAAACGGGATATGCACATACAGCGATAGCGGGCGCTGCGGATAGCGGGCCACCGCCTCATTGAACTCAGCGGCGCCGAATTCAGGGGAAAACTCCAGCGCGGTGGGGTACGAAGTATAACGCGGCCCGGAATAGTTATATTTCTGGATCAGGGCCAGATCCCAGTCGATTAACTGCACAGACATGCTCACTCCTTCCGATGGTGCCGCCGGCGGGTCCGCCGCCCCGGCCCATCCG
>NZ_JBJDNH010000103.1:0-4283 GCF_044900465.1 Klebsiella sp. NPDC088457
CACCCACGCCCCACCGACACACAACACCATCGCCTCGCATTTGCTGAATCGCCTACTGTGACGCTTGCTCAGCCAACACCAAAGCGCGACGAAGCTAAAAAGCTGCTAGTGCAGGGCATTGACCCTAAAGCCGAACAGAAAGAAGCTCAGGCCGAGAATTCGGGGGCATACACTTTCGAAACTATCGCTCGTGAATGGCATGGCAGTAACAAGCGCTGGAGTGAAGACCATAGAGCGCGAGTTCTTCGCTATCTTGAGCTTTATATCTTCCCTCATATAGGTTCGTCCGACATTCGCCAGCTCAAAACCAGCCACCTGTTAGCCCCGATTAAAAAGGTTGATGCCAGTGGCAAGCATGACGTCGCACAGCGTCTTCAGCAGCGTGTCACGGCCATTATGCGTTATGCCGTCCAGAACGATTACATCGACTCTAACCCGGCCAGTGATATGGCTGGTGCTTTATCAACAACCAAAGCAAGACACTATCCTGCTTTACCCTCAAGCCGGTTCCCTGAGTTTCTTGCTCGTATTGCTGCTTATCGTGGCCGTGTAATGACACGGATCGCTGTCGAGCTTTCCTTACTAACTTTTGTGCGTTCCAGTGAGTTACGTTTCGCGCGTTGGGATGAGTTCGACTTCGATAACTCTCTCTGGCGAGTACCTGCAAAGCGAGAAGAAATTAAAGGCGTGCGTTACTCGTACCGTGGCATGAAGATGAAAGAGGAGCATATCGTTCCGCTTAGTCGGCAGGCGATGATTTTGTTAGAGCAACTTAAGCAGATTAGTGGTGATAAAGAGTTACTGTTCCCGGGGGATCACGACGCAACTAAGGTTATGAGTGAAAACACGGTAAACAGTGCATTGAGAGCGATGGGTTACGATACTAAAACGGAAGTTTGTGGGCACGGATTTAGAACAATGGCGCGTGGTGCATTGGGGGAGTCAGGGTTATGGAGTGATGACGCTATAGAACGTCAGTTGAGTCACACAGAACGTAATGGCGTTAGGGCTGCTTATATTCATACATCAGAACATTTAGATGAAAGGCGCAAAATGGTTCAGTGGTGGGCTGATTATTTAGAGTTAAATAATAAGAGGTATATATCACCGTATGACTGTGGTAATAAAATAAATGAGAACTAGCTCTTTATCAAAAAATAATTGCAAGAAGAGTAATGGATAGAGTTTGTTTTGTTTGCTATAATATTTAATAATTTTTAAGGGTGTGACGAGATTATGTCAGTTTTATTAAGAGAGCAAGATGTAAAAGTGGCATTTATTGACTGGCTTTTTAGAAAAGGCTTGTTAGAGAACGCAACTATTATTAATGAAATGGTTGTCGCGAATTGGAGTCGCCGCGCTGATCTGGCTGTGGCGAACGGGCATTTGCAAGCTTTTGAAATAAAAAGTGATTTTGATTCTCTTAAAAGGTTGGATGGTCAGTTAGAAACCTTTACATCTCGTTTTGAAAAGGTAACTGTTGTTTGTGCACCAAAATTTACCTATGAAATTGCGAAGAAAGTAACATCAGATGTTGGTGTTATTGAATATATAAATACCAGTAAAGGTATTCGTTTTAAAATAGTTCAGCGTGGGCGTACGGCAGTGCTCGGTAATAAGAAGGTTTATATTAATTTCTTACTAAAAAAAGAATTGCAATTACTTCTTGTTGAAAGCGGGAAAAAGTTTTTACTTGAGTCTGGTCGTGAGGCCTTAGAGCGGATAGCTGAACAAATTCCTCTATCTAGAATTAGAGACTTCGCGCTTAAAGCAATTAAACAGCGCTATAAAGAAACTTCTGATGATTATTTGACGAAATTAGCAGGTAGTGAATTATCGAATGCTAACGATTTGACTTTGTTAAGTAAATCAAAAAAGAGACGTGAGCATATTCATTTTAAAGATTTCGAAGATAATACTGATGAAAAATTTAATGATTTTTATACAGTAGATATTGAGGGGTTTATGAAAAAGCACGGAGAGGTTGGGAACATCACTCCCATCAAGGTTTTGAAAAGGGTCGTGCGATAAGGGAGGGAGCCCTCCCTTATTTTCTTTAGAAGAAATCCTCTTCAGGATCGTAATCTGTCTTAAGTGCTTCTGATAGTTCAATTTGTTTTGTTATGTGAAGGTTCACGCGGACAGAAATCCATTTAGCAGGACTCCCCATACCAGCAATATCGCCTGATGCAGCGTTTTTAATCATCAGCGCACCCCAAGATTCTTCTTCAAGATAATTAGGGTATCTTTTGAGAATCGCTCTTGCCGCTTCTATATAACCTTTACTATCAAGTCCTGGTCTCCTCTCAAAAAACCAAGCATCATCTAATGCAATATCAATTCTTGGGACATAACGTCCACCAACATCATCATATACAACAGAATGAATGGAACTATGATCTCCGTATATAGAGACGCCTCGCCCTCCGATTGTTTGGTGGAATTCTCTTTCCATAATATCAATATAACCAGATTGACCATTTTCTCCTGCAAAGTTTGCGACCGAACTTGGGAAGCTAGTCGACAGTACACTTATTATAGCTTCAGGAATTTCTGTCCTTATTTGGTTTATAGCACTTATTGCAGCAGACGTCATTGCTGAGACATGTCCGCGAATATAGCCCAAGTCTATAAATATAACCGCATTTTCAGGGGAGTTGAGAGACACAAGTGATGCTATTGTTTTATTTATATCAGTGTTAAGATTCTTTATTCTGAATGCAATGGAACCTTTATTTCCCTCAAGTATTCTTGCTTGTTGTACTATATCCCTTAATCTTGCAGATTCAGGCATTTGAACTACAGGGATAACATTTTCATTCTTAGAGCAAAAAGCTATCCAGTTTGAGAAATTATTTTCGGAAGATAGAAGGTCAAAGCTTGATGCGCAATGATGCTTGTTCTCTTGAGTAACATCCAGAATAAAAGGCAAGTTATTCATTGCTTCAAGACTCTTATCAAGAGAGATTTGAATTTCATCTGAGCGGGGCCATTTCCCCAAGGTTATAAGTGGAAGTATTTTCTCTTTCTTTTCATGAGCAAGTTTACTCAAGCCAAGAATTTCAGCTGCACGAGTCCTTAATGCAGGATAATATGAATAACTATCAAAATTTACTTTCATCTTAATTACCTCCTGGCTCAGTATTTTCTTGTCGCGCGATTGCTCTAGGCATGGCGTTAATTTGCGGGTTCTGAGTAGCTAAATAAGCCGCGATTCCTTCCATTTTTTCTTTCTGTTCTAATGCATGTGTAAGTTGTGTAGTTAATGTTTCATTCCGTTCTATGAGCGTTTGCTTTACACCATCATTACTAATGATGGTTTCTCTGTGATCTTTACTTAGAATTTTAATAGTTCTATGCGTGAACCAACCTATCAATAGGGCCGCAAGCCAACCAGAACATACAAGTAGCCATTGCGACAATTCTTGATTTCTGATGTAGCTCGTCACAATCGTAACTAGTGTGCCAACTATACCAACAATTCCATAAATATGATTTAGCATCTTATGACTCTCTTAGCCTGGGACTTGTCCTTGAAAGAGCAGAGAAAAGGGTTGCATAGGTATCACTATTTTTTACACACATTTAGGAGTAATGCCATATCTACTTTATGGATATGTTTCATCGCTATAGTTTTTTTGTTTTAGAGCGTCTTTTTAATGCGTGGCATCTTGCATGCAATGCTTTCCCCGCCTACGCGCTTCGAGGTTCAGCTTTCATGCAGGCACATAGTGAGGCTTAAGCTGTAACAGGCCCGAATGCATCAGATGAATGCATGGGCAGGAGGTGAGTGCTTTAAGAGGCAACAGCATCAGCGCCGAAATAACTGATTTTCCTCATCCACCGGTCGACCTTTTCTTGCACTTCTCCTTACCGCCTCAGGGGCTCACCACGCTCTCGAACAGCACCGTACCACCCATCGACACTCCCACGAACCCGTGCAGCGCAGCGACGCGCTCAGGCCGCGAAATTAAATATCATTAAATAAATACTTTACCGCTGGCGCGCAGTGCTTTCCCCGCCTCGCCTGCCCGCTTCGTGGGTCGGTTTTCATGCAGGTGCATCGGGGGGCTCAGGCCGCGCCGGGACAGGGGCCGGACAGGAATAACAGGGCGAGGAAACGCATGCAAAACCATGCACCCTGTGGATGCATGGCTTAATTCGGAAAAAATAGCGGTATTTTCGGGGATTTTTTGCGGGGCTACCTGCCGGCCAGTTCCGTGCGCCGGCGGGCATACATCAGGCACTGTGCGGGGGAGTATTAGTGCAGCATATACAACCGC
>NZ_JBJDNH010000104.1:0-3729 GCF_044900465.1 Klebsiella sp. NPDC088457
CAACAACAAACAACGGAACAATGCCTAAACGTAATCCGACAATGCGAACTTATTTCGAAAAGTAGACAAGCACTCTTTATACATCATTATATATGCTTTCAGCGGCTATAGTAATCGTTACACGGCGCCCAAGGCCCTGAGTGGTTTCAACTGAAACTTGCATCTTGTTACCTCAAAAAAATCACAGTGCTCGGTCAACTCTGGAAGCGCGTGTAAGTTGCTTCGCAGAACCGGGATGCCCTCTTCAATCAGAAACACATTCCCTGTCGTCAGAATCATCCCGAAGACATTCATATAAGATGCGGCATTATAGCGGCATCACTTTTGTGAGTCGAGAACGGTTGTCGCCCACTGCTGCGGCATTTTTCACATTTCCCGCGCAAATTTGTCTGTAAAAGTGCCGACAGCGCACATTTTCCAGGCAAAACAAAACGGCCCGTAGGCCGTTTTTTGATAAATCTTCACGCAACATACTGGAAAAGCTCCAGCGGTTGCAAATGGGATTTTTACGCGATGCTTCCTGCCCCGCGGCATGGAGGAGACGCAAAGACAGTGTCCTGAAGCCCTTCCCACTCTTTGATCGTATAGGTATGCAGCGCCAGCGCATGCACGGTGCTCGACAGCTCCTCGGTCAACGTACCGTAAATCATCCGGTGACGGTTAAGGAAACGCTCACCGGTGAAACGATCGCTGACCAACACCACTTTAAAATGACTTTCAGAGCCCGCTGGGACATTGTGGCGATAACTTTCATCCACGACTTCGAGATACACGGGGTCGAACGCTGCCCTAAGTTTTGCTTCGATCTGTTCACGTATCATCATGAATTTTCTCCTCCGACAACGCTGAGATGCCGCCATTCCTTTTAAATGTTAGCCGCTTTTACCGCTTCCATTACGGGAAAACAACAAAAAATTAGCATTCCTCTGATATTTTCATTCAAAAGTATCGAGTTTACTCACTGAGTCCCCCAGAACACCCGCCTGAATCGCGAGAAAAATGGGGGGAGACGATAAAATGTACAACGCGATGAATTTACATACGTTGCCACTTCCCCTTGCCGTTGGCGATGTTATGATGGCGGGAATTTTCCTCATAACAACACCATGCGTTGAGACCCTGAACATGTTTAAGAAAATTATTTTCCCGCTGGTCGCGCTGTTTATGCTGGCCGGATGCGCCACGCCGCCGACGACCATTGATGTATCGCCGAAAATGAGCCTGCCGCAGCAGGACCCGAGCCTGATGGGCGTCACCGTTAGCATCAACGGCGCGGATCAGCGTCCGGACCAGGCGTTGGCGAAAGTGACCCGCAATAACCAGCAGGTGACGCTGACCGCCTCCCGCGACCTGCGTTTCCTGCTGCAGGAAGTGCTTGAGAAGCAAATGACCGCCCGCGGCTATATGATTGGGCCGAACGGCGCCGTCGATCTGCAGATCATCGTCAACAAACTGTATGCCGATGTTTCTCAGGGCAACGTGCGCTACAACATCGCCACGAAGGCGGATATCGCCATCATCGCGACTGCCGCGAACGGTACCAAAATGACTAAAAACTATCGCGCAAGCTATTCTGTTGAAGGCGCCTTCCAGGCCTCCAACCAGAATATTGCCAATGCTGTGAACAGCGTCCTGACCGACACCATCGCCGATATGGC
The DNA here is from genome assembly GCF_044900465.1 of Klebsiella sp. NPDC088457. Lineage (NCBI taxonomy): Bacteria > Pseudomonadati > Pseudomonadota > Gammaproteobacteria > Enterobacterales > Enterobacteriaceae > Klebsiella > Klebsiella sp. NPDC088457. Next base: position 1,659 of record NZ_JBJDNH010000104.1, read on the forward strand.
GCAGGACACCAGCATCCACGATTTCATCAAGCAAAACGCTCGTTGATTCGTTCGCCAACCCGGCCTCACGTCGGGTTGGCGCAATAAACCATGTCCAACCACTACTTACGCATTTTTCAGCAACCTAAATCAGCCATTTTGCTGATCCTCGGTTTCGCTTCCGGTTTGCCTCTTGCCCTGACTTCCGGCACGCTGCAGGCGTGGATGACCGTTGAAAATATCGATCTGAAAACCATCGGTTTTTTCTCGCTTGTCGGCCAGGCTTACGTGTTTAAATTTCTCTGGTCGCCGGTCATGGACCGCTACACGCCGCCGTTTCTTGGCCGCCGCCGCGGCTGGCTGCTGACCACCCAGTTTCTGCTGCTTATCGCCATTGCCGCCATGGGGTTCCTTGAGCCCGCCAGCCAGCTCCGCTGGATGGCCGCGTTAGCGGTGGTCATCGCCTTCTGTTCCGCGTCACAGGATATTGTCTTTGACGCATGGAAAACCGATGTCCTGCCGGCAGAAGAGCGCGGCGCAGGGGCAGCCATCAGCGTGCTGGGCTATCGCCTCGGGATGCTGGTCTCCGGCGGCCTGGCGCTATGGCTGGCCGATCGCTGGCTCGGCTGGCAGGGAATGTACTGGCTGATGGCCGCGCTGCTGATCCCCTGCATCATCGCTACGCTGCTGGCACCGGAACCAAGCGACGTGATCCCGGTACCGAAGAGCCTCGAACAGGCGGTTGCGGCGCCGCTACGTGATTTCTTCGGGCGTAACAATGCCTGGCTGATCCTGCTGTTGATTGTCCTTTATAAGCTTGGCGACGCCTTTGCCATGAGCCTGACCACCACCTTCCTGATTCGCGGCGTTGGTTTTGATGCCGGAGAGGTCGGGATGGTCAATAAAACGCTGGGACTTTTCGCCACCATTGTTGGCGCGCTGTACGGCGGGGTATTAATGCAGCGTCTGACCCTGTTCCGCGCCCTGCTGATCTTCGGGGTGCTGCAGGGCGTCTCCAATGCCGGCTACTGGCTGCTGTCGATCACCGATAAACATCTTTATTCGATGGCGACGGCGGTATTTTTCGAAAACCTGTGCGGCGGGATGGGCACCGCGGCGTTTGTCGCCCTGTTAATGACGCTGTGCAATAAATCGTTTTCCGCCACCCAGTTTGCCTTACTGTCGGCGCTATCGGCGGTCGGGCGCGTGTATGTCGGCCCGATTGCCGGTTGGTTTGTCGAAGCGCACGGCTGGCCAACCTTTTATCTCTTCTCGGTGATTGCGGCCGTGCCGGGGATTGTGCTTTTACTGGTCTGTCGGCGCACGCTGGAACACACCCAGCGCACCGAAAGCTTTATGCCACGCACGCACTACCCGCGGGCTTACGCTCTGGCGCTATTGATCCTCGCGGCCGGGTGCCTGATGCTGGCGATATGGCTACTGTTACTGGTGCTGAATGCCATGGACTACACCGCCTTTTCCTTCCTGCCCGGCATGCTGGAGATCGCAGCGTTAACGGCCGTAGGCGGTATTGTGCTCGGAAGTCTGCTGGATTATCTGGCCTTGCGGAAGACCGCGCTGATTTAGCGCCCGATCGGGATGTTATTAGCCGTTGTAATCACTCAACGTAATTATAACGGCTTATTAACGATTCTATATTCTGCATTTTTCATTTGTTGTTTTGTGCGCTTAACATTGTCGGAAATTATTGACTCCTTTTATTCAATTCATTAAATAATTTAACCGATTCAGCAAAAGTGATTAAATATCTCCCGCTGGCGATGTCTGTTATTTGATAATTAATTGTTAATTAGTTGTGTTATTTTCCCGGTGTTTATGCTCATTAGCCTATAAGCCCATCAATTCTTATCGCTTTCGTTATAGATCCTGCATATATCGGGCTTTGCAAGCGTCTGCGTCACACCCGGTTACATATGTGACAAAGCAAGCAGAACCCGCTAACACAGAACTGACACAGCTCCAATCATGTTTACAGTAATGCAACCTTCCCGTAAAATGCCCGTACACTTTAAGCGCCACCAGATTCCGTGGAATTGAGGTCGTTCAATGAGACTTAGGAAATACAATAAAA
>NZ_JBJDNH010000105.1:0-3454 GCF_044900465.1 Klebsiella sp. NPDC088457
AACGTTAAATACGGTGAAAGTTTTCAGCATCGGGATATGTTCAACGTCACCGGCGTCGTTTTCCTTTTCCATGGTCGTATAGAAAATGGCTGTTGTCCCATGCTCACCCTTGCGAACCTGTCCACCTGCCGCCTGTGCCTGTTTGTAGGTCATCCAGCGGGAATCGCTGAACCCCTGCTTAGATGCGCTGCACCACAGCAACATGATGTTCATACCGCTGTAGGCCATGCCGGTTGCGTAATTCGATGGCAGACCAGACATGCCGGATACCCGTTGCCACGGGCAGGACCACGGTTTTATACCGGCTTCAAGTGCTGCAATGATGTTGGCGGTAACGGTCTGATAAATTTCCTTTCTGGTTTTAGAAAATTTCGTTTTTGAGGAGCCTGACGGGTCCAGCGGGGATACGCTGGTCGCCGCTGCGGTGTTAGGGGCGCTTGTCCGGGTGGTATGCAGGGAAATAGCCATGATTTTTTCTCCGTCAGTGTGTGATTTTCGTCTTCGTATCGCCTGACGGTTTGCTTTTCCGGCATCATTCTGTCCTGCAAGGGCGCAGAATGCGTGCCATTTATAGGCGTAATGCTGGGAACGGCTTTCGTGGGGCGCTTCCGCAAAGATGGACGGGGCCACGCGGTGAATCTGGTCATCGGACAGCGGGAAATCGCTGCGCAGCACCGGGGAACGGGATGCGAGTTGCATGATCTTTCTCCTGACGAAAAGGGTTTGCTGTTCAAACCGCACACCGGATTCCTAGATTCGGAGCCCAGCCTTTCGGCTGTTCGGTGCGGTTGGCACGAGGAACCCGGTTGGCCCTGTTGCCACCGTCTTTCCTGAGTTCATCGCCCGCGACGGTCAGGAGCCCACGGACGTGGGCCGTCAAGGAGGAAAGCGTCAGGGTGGTGCGGCCCGCAGGCGCAGCCGAGGACTCGGCCTGACGCGCCTTGACGGCACGCGGCCACGGGCTACAGTCGCGAGTAAGGTGATAGAGTCAGGAGAGACGGCTGGGCATGGCAACGGCCGCCGCGATGTGCAGATCGCACGTAAGCGGAGCACGCAGGCCCGAAGCTGGAAGCCGGGCCGTAAGCGTCAGGGATGTGGAAGGCTGGCGAATGCCAGTCCCGTCAGGGATGAGCGAGCAGCGAACCTGGAGCAGCGTGGTCCACGAAGCGGAGACGCAAGGAAGTATTTCGTTTATTATCTATTTGTATAATTGTATTTTTCGGCAGATACGGAAGCTCGTTCGACTAATTCGAATGCTTGACAACGGACTCAGATGTGCCAGCCCTACATCCGTCAATAAATGACTGCTTTGAAAGGATATATTGGTGATGACGTAGTTGGCGATGAATCTAAAAAAGTATGTCCATGCGATCCAAATGCTCAGAATCGGCAAATGTCATCTATTTAATAATTGATGCGAAGATGGGGGAAAGATGAGAATTGAGAAAGTAAAGGTCGAAGGTTTCCGACTCCTCCAGGATGTTGAGATCATGCTGGAAGATAGCTCGACTGTGGTAGTCGGTCGAAACAATAGCGGAAAGACTTCTCTCACCGATGTCTTTGATCGCTTCATTGGCCAAAGCGGAGCTCGCTTCCGGCTGGAGGACTTCTCCGCAGCTTCACGGACAAAATTCTTCGAAGCGAAAAAACTAAGGGAAAGTGGAGCAAAACCTGAAGATGTGCTGGCAGCGTTTCCAATGATCGCCCTCACGCTGACATTCGAGTACGACGCCGCCGCACCCAATCTAGGCCCCCTGGCTCCATTTGTCATCGACTTGGATGTCGCATGCACAAAGGCATTGGTGCGTGTGGAGTATAAGCCGATCTTAGATACGCTCCCCATCATGTTCGACATCGCTGCGCCCGCGGAAGGCGTAGAGAAAAACTCTCATTTCCTCAGATCATTGCGCGACACGATTCCCAAGGCATATTCCATAAACGTCAGCGCCATTGATCCGACAGATCAAACCAATCGACGTGTTTTTGAAGGAGTCTCTGCTCTTTCGGCTCTCGTCCAATGTAATTTTGTCCGAGCACAGCGCACCCTCGACCACGCTAGCCAAGGCGACGCTGACGTGATCGGAAAATTGCTGAGCACGCTTTTCAAGACAGCCTCGGCCCCAACAGCCGCCGCCGCCGATCAAGAACTGGCAGCGAAGCTGAAGTCTTCCGTGGAAGAGATCGAACGCGGCGTTCAAGGGGACTTTGACGCAATGCTTAAGAAGCTCCTTCCGACGATGGAGGTTCTGGGCTTCCCGAGTCTCAATGACGCCGAGCTAAGGCCAGAAACATCGCTCAACGTCGAGGCGCTTCTGTCGGACCACACAAGGGTGGTATACGCGGGCGCAGACGGAGTTCACCTTCCCGAAGGCTACAACGGTCTAGGGACGCGAAATCTCATTTATATGCTCTTGCAGCTGGAGAGCTACCACAAAATCTATCGCGCAAAGCCAACCCGCCCCGTCACGCACCTAATTTTCATCGAAGAACCAGAAGCTCACCTGCATCCTCAGATGCAAGAAGTGTTCATCAATCAACTGAACATCGCAATCAAAAAACTCTCTGCCACGTATCCGGACGAGCCCACATGGAAAGTACAGTTTTTGATCACGACACATTCACCGCACGTGGCGAATGCCGCCTCATTCGAGGCCGTACGTTATTTCTTGAACGAGGCACCCAAAACGCCGAATGCGCGGCGAACTAAGGTCAAGGACTTCAAGAAGGGGATGGCAAATATATCGGCTGATGACCAGGACTTCCTCCATCAATACATGACCTTAACCAAGTGTGACCTCTACTTTGCCGACAAGGCAATTATGGTAGAGGGGACCACTGAGCGACTTCTGATGCCGCGACTGTGCGGTCTCGTGGACAAGTCACTGGACGACAAACACAAGCTGGCCAGGCAGTACGTAACCTGCGTTGAGGTCGGTGGTGCGTATTCTCATATCTTTTACCCCTTGCTGGACTTCCTTGAACTCAAGACGCTAGTTGTCACGGATTTGGATTCCACCAAACCAATTGAGAAAGAGAACAAGAAGGGAAAAGTTATTACTACGTGGGAGAAGTGCCCTGTAGCTGAAGGTCAGCGCACATCAAATGCCGCAATCAAGGATTGGTTCCGCCCACCCAACTCCAAGGATGCAGACGGCTGGCAAATCTCGCCGGGTGAGTTGCTTGTAAAATCTGCAAAAGAAAAGATTAGTGGTTGCCGCCGCATCGCGTATCAGATTCCAGAGGTCCCCGAAGCAGCCAGCTGCGCGCGAAGTTATGAAGACGCGCTCGTCCTCGCCAACCCGGATCGATTCGAATGGCCTAAGGAGCAAGACGAGGCCACCGAAGCATGGGACATCGCAAAGTGTTACCAACGGTGCGAAAGTGATCCATATCCGACGCCTGAAATTAGATCCAGGGGTTAATCTGCTCTCCTGATTCGGGAGAGCTTATGGTC
>NZ_JBJDNH010000106.1:0-3227 GCF_044900465.1 Klebsiella sp. NPDC088457
GGACGTAATCGAAGCGCTGCCAGTCAGCGCATAACAGGCCCATTACCGGACCGGAAGGCTGTAACTGAATTTACACCACCTTGACGGACTCGACCTAAGGTATAATGGCGACGGCGCTTGAGGCTTTTTGCCTCATGACGTGAAGGTGGTTTGTTGCCGTGTTGTGTGGCAGAAAGCAGAAAGCCCCGTAGTTAATTTTCATTAACCCACGAGGCCCACTGTATGTCTAGTCAACACCAGTATGGCCTCTTACCGTGCGTAATGCAAGGAGGAGTAATTCATGAAACTGCCGCGAAGTACCCTGTTATGGTGCGTATTAATCGTGTGTTTAACGCTCTTGATATTCACATGCCTGACCCGGGATCGCTTGTGCGAGGTCCGGCTAAAGGACGGAAACAGGGAGGTAGCGGCAAGCCTGGCTTACGAATCCAACGGTAAGTAGCAACCTGGAGGCGGGGGAAACCCCGCCTTTTCAGGGCTGCGTTGGTCTGACATGCCTGAAGCGCCTTTATGAAGGGGTTACCGGTTCGCCGGTAACCCCTTTTTCCTGGTACGACGTGATCGCATTTGTGCCCCACCTGAATTCACCCTCAAATGCCGCGCGCCTGTGGCACCGGGAAAACTGGCCGCGCTGACGCGCCGCCCGTCTTTCATTTCCGCGATTTTCCTGTTATCTCCCTGATCCTGACCTGCTTCCTGTTCATATCTCTGCTGTGATGACTCTTTTTCTTAATACCCTGCTGCCCCCTTCGGCTCCCGGCCGCTTCGCGTCCAGTCGTCAAGCCACACTCCGCTAACCGCGAAATGACGCGGTAAGCTTCGCCGAACCCGCAGGCGGTTTCGGGCCATTCGGCTAGTGTCTGATGGCTGACGTCAACGACGCGCTTGCTGCGTCCGTTCCGGTCGCACCGCTTTCACCGTGCCGGCGATAAAGCTGCCGGCACTCTATTGGCGCCACGCCGTTCCGTCGTGTCGGGTGTGTTCATTCTCATCCCTTCCCCTGGTGAGTCATCTCTCGTCCGTTCCCCGGCGGAGGGCTGCTCGTAGCACCGTCGCGTCGTCATCCAAGGGGTGAAATGAACTCCGCCAAAAACTTTTTGCCAGGAGCCGCAAAAACTTTTTGTCTCCGCCCCTTGTTCTCCTCCTTACGACGTTGCTCCTTTGCCCTTTGCCGCCAGGGAACTCACCGAGAGATGGATTAACCACCAGACCAGAGGAAAAGCAGAATGAACACACACAACGTCAACGTCAAAACCGCCACCAAAGAATCTACCGAAAGATGGGTTATGACCTGCCCGGAACCTGTCACAGCAAAGGTACTGGCATTCCACGGGCAGAGCGCCAGCTATGCATTAATGTCTTGGCTGATTTGAAAGCTGCCGGTGCTTCATATGCACGACGGAACATTATCGCAGATATGTTCAAGCGTTTAGGTGTGAATTAACCCACTGAAGGTGACCTGTTATGACCCGTAGAAATATGAACCTTCGCACTGATGGCTTTATTCGCAATATCCACTCCCGTAACCCGTTTGATGTCATTCGCGCGGATGTGGTGCTGGCACGCATAGAAAAACAGGCTAACCGCGCGTGTGGTCTGCACTACGAGATTTATGAGTCCCGTCTGTTGGGTATCGATCCGGTGGCGGCAGATATGGCCTTCATCCAGCTGTCACTGCTGGGGATTGCAGCGGAAGTGGTAACGGGTAACACGTTAACAATGACAATTAACAGGGTAAGGTATACCCCGGTTTATTACCTCAATGACTTTGAAAAACGTCTGGCAGATCTGGGCCGGTTCAGGGCTATGCGGGACTTTTTGCGGGGAATACAGGAGGCCGCGTAAATAACCAGAAGGGCAGGGGGTTACCTGCCCGACGGCGGGAAAAGGCCGCGCACCTGCGGTGCAGAATAATACCGGCTGCGCTACGCGCCGCAGGTATTATTCCGACGCGGGGTTGTCTCATCATTATTATTTATTCAGGTCTGTTACATCTTATCCGGTATCCTGATGTTCATCTCTTCCGGTATTTATCCTTTATGGTAAATACAATAAATACCGGTCCGGGCGTCGTCCCGGAGGGACACGGCTGTCGTGAACAGAGCCAGCAAGCTGTCTCTGCCCTACGGGCTTCCATCCTGACGCAAATTCAAATTCGCGCTTGCTGCATCCTCACCAGGATGCGCCGCTTTTACCGTGTCGATAAAGTCCCGCCACTCTGAGGGCCGTAACGTGAATTCGATAAAGACCGAATTGACGTTACGTGTTGTGTGCATTCTCGCCCTGCTCTATATCGTCTGACGTCATCTTTCGCGGAGGGCAGCTTTTAGCATCAGCCGTGTCGAAAATAAAGGGGTGTATAAACGCAAGCGCCCCTTTATTTTCTCCCCGTCGGCTGCAAATTGCCCTTCGCCGCTCAGTGATGAAGTCGAACGATCTAATAAACCGCGAAGGAGAATACCAGTATGCACGCAATAAACGTCAACACCGCCACTCGTGAATCTGACGAACAATTTAAAACAGACAAATATCTGCGCTATGCAGTGACCGATGATGATGAGCGTCTGGATTTTATCCCGGCACTATTTTTTACTCCGTCAGCGGATAATATGACCGCAAGCTGGTTACGTCAGCATTCCGATTACGATGGCGGTTTCTGGTCTTACTGGATTATTCCACAAGGTGTTGGCGGAAATATTGCACCAAACCGCATCCAGTTCATCACGACGCAGACCGGGTATATTGCACCGGAAAGTGAGCAGCGTTACAAAATGAGCATCCCCGGAAATTATTTTGAGGGTGAAGTCAGCGCCGATGCAGCCGGAATTATTGCCACGCTGATGATTATGAACTGGCTGTCATGGCAGGTAGCAGAGATGGGGCCTGAATATGCTCATGTCTGTAAGCATCTGGTATCACGGCAGGATGCGCTGAAGGATTATCTCAGTATTATTCACCATCCAGAAAGTCATTTAATCTGGAGGGCGATTGATTGATTTCAAACTTAACGTAAAGACCTCCTGAGTGAGGTCTTTATCTTTGTGTCGTCTGAACCTGGGCGGATTTGTTATTCGCCTTAATGGCTCTGTAAATGGCCTCGATCTTCCTGGCATAGTGCAGACGTCTCATGGCTTGTGTCAACGACGGTTAAAAAGTGATCCACTTACATCTCCACCGACGGTCTAATATTGATCCACCGTTTTACTCAGGATTAGCTTCAGCGATAA
>NZ_JBJDNH010000107.1:0-3036 GCF_044900465.1 Klebsiella sp. NPDC088457
TTGTGAGAGGTTTTGCTGAGCGGATTTTGCTGTCAGTTAACATGTGAGGGTCACTCCAGTTGTCGAACTGAATGACCCGCAATCTGACCCCAAATGTTCCGGATACGAAGGGATAAATCAATACGTATCGGAAAGACTTTTTACGCCAACATATTGAATTTAAACAATATAAGAATTCATAAGGAAGCATAAAAAAAGAATAGTGGTGCCCGGACTCGGACTAACGCCGAAGGCGTTGAACGACGCGCTTGTCGCGTCGGCCCCGAAGGGGTGAGCCGCTGGCGGCGAATAATCGAACGCAGTTCGATGGAGAGTCCGGCCGTAGAAAAGCAAAAACCCAGCCATAGGCTGGGTTCTTTAATAAGTGGTGCCGGACTCGGAATCATATCCACGATTAACACGCTGTTTGTTATTGGTTTTGTTGGTATTTCTCACAAACAGCGCCCCCATTAAGGCCCCCATAAAAAATCGCTTTGTTTTTGTGATGGTTATCACGAAAAATCGTTGTTTTGCGAGTGGGGGTTTTGTTATGTGTGGAGTTAGGTCCACACATAACGCTCAGAGGTCCACACATAGCGACACTAAAAAATCCATGCTGCATTACGCAGGCAAAACCCCCCTTCGTGTTGAACATCTTTCAAACATACATTTGATATGTTGGAACAACGGTTTTTGAGATAATCAGAAACGGCAATGTTTCTAATCTATAGATTACATTAATATTTTTGCTATACTTTTGAGATATCGTCATGCAACAGTTGAGATAACTAAACATCATGGCTCAATTTAATCACTTTAAACTCTCGCTTCTGAACCCCAGCTTTGATTCCCCTTTGGTCGACGCGCTGACGGAGCTGGAGATACTCCGGCATTTGCGGCTGGAAACCGACGTTCACCCCCTTCTGTTTGCGCAGTTGAAGGCCGTTTTCCACATGCTGGAGAGTTTGGGCTCTGCAAGGATTGAAGGAAACCACACCACGCTTGCCGACTATGTTGAAAGCAAGGTGGAAGGAACGCAGAGTTCGACGGACCAGCTTAAAGAAATCAACAACATTGAAGCGGCGATGGAGTTCATTGACGAATATCTGAATGATGGCGATGACATAACGGAATATTTTATTCGCGAGTTGCATAGTCTGGCAGTGGTCGGGTTGCAACAGGAAGGCGACAGAACGCCCGGCGCATACCGACAACATAATGTCAGCATCGCTCAGTCTGATCATTTGCCGCCGGATCACATCCATGTTGTTGATTATATGGCTGAACTGACCGCCTTTATTAATCGTGCCGATAAGCCAAAGTATGATCTGATGAAGATTGCGCTGGTGCATCACCGCTTTGGCTGGATACATCCCTTTGGCAACGGTAATGGTAGAACGGTCAGATTGCTGACCTATGCGTTGCTTATCAAGTATGGTTTTAACGTTCAGACGGGTGGTCGGGTTCTCAATCCGACAGCGGTATTCTGTAATGATCGTGAACGCTATTACGCCATGCTTTCGTTAGCCGATAAGGGAACAGAGGAGGGGCTGGAAGAATGGTGCTTATATGTGCTTTCGGGGATCTCCTCTGAGCTGAAGAAAGTCGATCAACTGACGAATCACGCTTTCCTGAGCGAAAAGATCCTGTATCCGGCCATCGATTTTTCGTCGGAAAGAGGGCTGATAAATCCGCTGGAATCAAAGGTTCTGAAACGTGCGGTTGAATTGGGGACGATAAAAGCGGGCGATCTACGTGCTGTTTTGCCTGATCTGAAACCGACGCAGGTGACTTACCAGCTTGGTAAACTGATTGAACGGGGACTGCTCCAGCCAGTAGAAGAGGGGGCGCGTACCTATACGGCGAAATTTTCTAATTCGTATCTGATACGTGGAGTGATTAAGGTTCTGCGGGAAGAAGGGTTTATTCCTAATCTATAATCTTAATGAGTAAATTAAATTACAGGCTCCATATTTTTGGCTTCTATAAATATTAAGGTGGTTATTTTTCAAACCACCTTAATTTAATGGATGTTAATTAATATGCTATAAATTTTCTTGTAACCAAGATTCTAACGCATCTACTTGTACAAAGTTAATATTAGTTTCATATGGCGGATATCTTAACCACCAGTAAATTTGTCTACTAATGTACAAATTAATAAATTTGACGTCATGGTTATCTCCGGGCTTATTCCAGTTTAGTAGGGTAAGAATATCATTATAATTTTCCGCTAGAAAATTAATTCTTTTTTCTATTTTCCCAATCTGTCCTCTTTTATCACCTCTACCAAATATTTTCTCTCGTAAACGACGCATGTCTTTAATGCAATAGTAGGGCTGATTATACTTGCACTCTATATTCAACCAAGTGTTGCTATCAGAAAAATAGGCTAAGGTATCAAAATCACCTACATCAGGAAATTTTTTCTTTGGAAAGCGTTTCTTAAAGTCGATGCCAAGTTCAATTTGGGTTGCGAACCTTTTTACAATATTAAAAGTGGTTATTTCTAATTGCTTTTCAATACTCTCTTTTATCTTACCAACCTCATGTGAAATGTGGCTCCATTCAAACTCGGCAGGAAGATATCCATTTGCAATATGAGCAATCCATATTGTCCCTGCTCGATAAGCTGCCGCAGCGCCCCAGATTATATTATTATTGCTAGTTTCTATTAGTGGGCGAATATTATATCGATGATCTCGTTTATTGTGATCGGATATAGGTACATCAAAACATTCAGAATCAGTACCAAGTAATTTTCTTATCTTATTCGGATTAAGAATAAGAAAGTCTATTATTTTTTCTACTTCCTCATTAACCAAGTTTGTATTGTTTTTAAGCAATATGTTTACCATGTCAGCCTTTGTCGTTTGATATGAAGGACTTAATTCAATTTGGTTAAATCTGGCCCATTGAAACAGAATAGAGAAAACAGCAAGTAAACTAGAGTATTTGAAGCCTAAATAGCTGCGCCAAATAGTAGATCACTTTGAGGGAACTCAGCCCGGATTGTGCGATCTGATCAATCGCCAAAAAGAAACAAACCACCAACCG
>NZ_JBJDNH010000108.1:1491-2827 GCF_044900465.1 Klebsiella sp. NPDC088457
TTCGTTGTTACCTGATGCTTAGAGGCTTTTCCTGGAAGCAGGGCATTTGTTACTTCAGCACCGTAGTGCCTCGTCATCACACCTCAGCGTTGAACAAACGACCGGATTTACCTAATCGTTCCGCCTACATGCTTAAACCGGGACAACCGTCGCCCGGCTAACATAGCCTTCTCCGTCCCCCCTTCGCAGTAACACCGAGTACAGGAATATTAACCTGTTTCCCATCGACTACGCCTTTCGGCCTCGCCTTAGGGGTCGACTCACCCTGCCCCGATTAACGTTGGACAGGAACCCTTGGTCTTCCGGCGAGCGGGCTTTTCACCCGCTTTATCGTTACTTATGTCAGCATTCGCACTTCTGATACCTCCAGCAACCCTCACAGGCCACCTTCAACGGCTTACAGAACGCTCCCCTACCCAACAACACATAGTGTCGCTGCCGCAGCTTCGGTGCATGGTTTAGCCCCGTTACATCTTCCGCGCAGGCCGACTCGACCAGTGAGCTATTACGCTTTCTTTAAATGATGGCTGCTTCTAAGCCAACATCCTGGCTGTCTGGGCCTTCCCACATCGTTTCCCACTTAACCATGACTTTGGGACCTTAGCTGGCGGTCTGGGTTGTTTCCCTCTTCACGACGGACGTTAGCACCCGCCGTGTGTCTCCCGTGATAACATTCTTCGGTATTCGTAGTTTGCATCGGGTTGGTAAGTCGGGATGACCCCCTAGCCGAAACAGTGCTCTACCCCCGAAGATGAGTTCACGAGGCGCTACCTAAATAGCTTTCGGGGAGAACCAGCTATCTCCCGGTTTGATTGGCCTTTCACCCCCAGCCACAGGTCATCCGCTAATTTTTCAACATTAGTCGGTTCGGTCCTCCAGTTAGTGTTACCCAACCTTCAACCTGCCCATGGCTAGATCACCGGGTTTCGGGTCTATACCCTGCAACTTAACGCCCAGTTAAGACTCGGTTTCCCTGCGGCTCCCCTATACGGTTAACCTTGCTACAGAATATAAGTCGCTGACCCATTATACAAAAGGTACGCAGTCACCCCATAAAGAGGCTCCCACTGCTTGTACGTACACGGTTTCAGGTTCTGTTTCACTCCCCTCGCCGGGGTTCTTTTCGCCTTTCCCTCACGGTACTGGTTCACTATCGGTCAGTCAGGAGTATTTAGCCTTGGAGGATGGTCCCCCCATATTCAGACAGGATACCACGTGTCCCGCCCTACTCTTCGAACTCACAGCCTGTGCATTTTAGTGTACGGGGCTATCACCCTGTACCGCCGGACTTTCCAGACCGTTCCACTAACACACAAACTGATTCAGGTTCTGGGCT
>NZ_JBJDNH010000109.1:0-2639 GCF_044900465.1 Klebsiella sp. NPDC088457
AAATCCAGCTGGAAATGAAGGTCATTCAGGTTAATAAGGACAAACGGTTTTCCTGCTTTCTGGCAGGCTTCACGCAGGACATGCGGTGCCCACTCATCATTTTTCGGATCTTCGACAAATACCCCTTCACCTGACAGTATGGCCTGATAAAGCAGGACGCAGGCGCTCACCCCTTTACCGGAGCCGGTGGTGCCGATAAGGTCGGCGTGCTGATTTTGAAATTCTTCGGCAGTGATATATTGAGGCTGATTGTTTTTATCCAGCCCGATGAAAATACCGTTATTCAGGTCAATATAATCCAGCGGATTATACGCAATGCTGTCAGGTAACATGTCCCTGACGTCACGAACATCTGTTCTGGTATTTCTTTCCAGTTTGCTTTTTTTAATCATCCGGTGTTTCAGTCTGTCAATTTCTCCGGCCATCAGTCTGCGGGCGGTAATATGAAAGGCCAGACCGGTAAGCGTAAATCCGACCGTCAGTATCCAGAGTGATATTCTGAGCAGAATGTCATTATTGAGCACCGTAAAGAAAAAACTCAACCCCTGAATGGTCAGCGGTGACAGGGTGCCGGATATAAAGAAGAAGACAGACACGCATGCCACCGATTTTAACCATAAGGGGGCGTTTTTTCTTTCCTCACGCGGCAGATGAAAAATAAAAGGCAGCGTCAGCCCGGCAAACAGGGATAATATGAGCTGGTTGTGTTGCAGCCAGAGCAGAAAAACAGAAAAGGCATCCGAAAAGGCATTCAGCCTTTGCATCAGATGAGTTCCCATTGCAGTGATCTCCGGTCTGATTTCGGTGTGGCGGGCGCATCACATGGACGTCACCGATGGACGTGATACCCCACGCCCCTGCGCGACGCCCGCCAATGACGCCCATAAAAGGATGAGAAGCACTGAACGCCTCCGGCGCTCATGCCCGTATCCGCGTTTCCAGAAAACAGCCGACCGGTGGTCGTCAGTCTCCTGAAACGCCCGTATAACGGGCAACGGCGTGTGTCATTTCGTTCGGGCTGGACGCCCTTACTGCCTGCCACATGGGGGTAATGTCGCCGCTGGACGCCGCGCCAAAACCCCCAGGGTCAACGGCGGCACACCGTCGCACGCTACGCGCGACCAACCCCTTTAAGACGCGCGTTTCGCCTGTTTTTTCTTTTCCTCGCAAGCTCGGAGCGAAAAAACGGGAACGCTGCTTTAAAGGGGTTGGTCGCGCCTGATCGGTCATATTCCCCGCTGGGGGGGGGAAATATGACCTGGCTTGACGGTGTGCGGGGCAAGCCCCCCAAATAAACCGCTGTCGTGGGCGACAGCTTTTCGCTCGCTGGGGCGGCGAAATTTATTCGGCTCCCCCCGGCCTGCTCAGTTCGCTTGGGGCGAATGTTCGCAGGTGGGCGCGGTGCCTGAAAATTAGCAATTTCTGCGAAATTGAATTTTCTGCCCGCGCTCCACATGCTTATTTTACGGCTTAACAATTTCTCCGAAATTGAAGCCAGAAATAAGCACGCCTGAAACCCGCCGTCTGTCAGTCTGTGGCGTCGTTCGATACATTATTAATGTCTGTGATTCACATCTGCTCGCGGGATATTTCAGCCCGGCATTCCCGTTCCGCGTTTAATGCCGCATGGTAAGTTTCATCATCGATTTTCGTTCCCTGACTTTCGGCATACCGCCTGAGCTTCTCTGCATCCGATTCATTAAGCTGTGATAAATGATGTCGCAATAAACCGATAAACCGGCTTTCATATATCTCATAATAAAGTCCACATCCCTGATGGGCTTCTTTCGACAGAGAATCATAGATACACATGACCGATATTCTGTCCTGATACGTTGAATGGATGTTGGCAATAAACAGGTCTTCTTTATCCACATTTATTTCTCCATGCAGGGAATTTATTAAAATAATGGCCGGGGTTTTATTACCCTCTGACTCTGCCAAATCTGGACAGGATTTTATTCACCGCTTCCGGATCAGCGCTGGTGCATTCCCCCAGAAAAGCTTTTCTGGCATTGAGCGTATGATTGGGTAAAAATCCGTGCCGGTTCTTTTTGACGATATTAAAAAAGGCCCGTTCAGCAGAATGGCATTCTCTTCCCCCACTATTTCCGGTTGCTTTACCGTACATACAAAGCACCACTTCGCACGGGTCAGCAGCAAATGAATAAACAGGCGTCCCGGCGGCAATGCACAGCATTGCCGCCGCAATAGCGGAATATTTCATGATGGATACCTTACTGTAAGATGAATTCAGGATGTGAGGGGGAGGATTTAATGCGAAAAATAAATATGGGTGTCGCTGCATGTCATGCAGCCAGAGACCGGCTGATATGCAATAACGCCTTTTGCGCCATACTGACGCAGCCAGTTTTTTGCCGTAAAGAATGCTGCGCCTGATGGCGCTGCAACAACAATACGCGCTGAGTGGGCGACCGCGTAAAATACGGCAGGTGTCCAGCGTGTTTCGTTATAATTCCGTGCGTGAATGGACAATAACCATTTATCGTTAACCACCGGAGAAGGAATAATAACCGGATTGTCACGCCACTGCGGTAAACCGGTATTGACTGACTGACCCGCTTTCTCCCATTCAACAGGAACCGGTGGCGGGGGTGAAGAACAGCCGGAAAGTACCA
>NZ_JBJDNH010000110.1:0-2445 GCF_044900465.1 Klebsiella sp. NPDC088457
TGACCATAAGCTCTCCCGAATCAGGAGAGCAGATTAACCCCTGGATCTAATTTCAGGCGTCGGATATGGATCACTTTCGCACCGTTGGTAACAAAGACGCTCAGCCTGTGTTCTTTTGGCTTTACTGAACAGGCTGTTTGGACTGACCCCGCCACGGTAGACGATCCTACTCTATATTTAGACTGACCCCACCCCGGTAGACGATCCTGCCCTATAGTTTGAGTATAGGGGGAGCGTATGGGCACACCACGATTTACACCTGAATTTAAGGAAGAAGCCGTCCGTCAGATAACGGAACGCGGTTATTCCGTTGCCGAAGTATCCGACCGTCTGGGCGTTTCTGCGCACAGTCTCTACAAGTGGCTACGGGCTATCAAGCCTGATAACAGCGAACAGCATGCCCGGGATTTACTGGAAGCCAAAAGCGAGATCCTGAAACTACGGGCGCAGCTAAAACGTACCGAAGAAGAACGGGATATCCTGAAAAAGGCCGCGCGGTACTTTGCAAGGGATCCCGACTGAAGTACCGCTTTATCAATGAACACCGCACTGTGTGGGGTGTGATGACGATGTATAGTGCCCATACCCGTCTATAACCATATGTGGGCCGGCCGGCCACGGCGGTATTTATCCGGGACAACACAGCAGTATCGTCAAAACTGGAATGTTGTCTGCGGTCCTGCCAGTCAGACTGTCGGTGAACCCTGATACTCAGTTGCGCATGCGACACACCAATGCTCCGGCAGACGTCGCCTATTCGTCGTCCCCAGGCAACAAGGGCGCATGCGCAATCCATTAATGGGATGGTTCGCCCCGCCCCGGTGTATAATTCTGGGGTTACGCTCACTCACTAATGAGGTGCATAATGAAAAATAAATCGATCCCGGATATTGTTTATTTAGGCATTGATATTGGTAAAAACTCCTTTCATATCGTCGGCCTTAATTCGAGCGGTAAACCTGTATTCCGAGCAAGGATGACAAGAGAACGGCTCATTGATTTTTTTCCCCGCTCGTCATCAATGACGGTTGGAATGGAAGCCTGTCCAGGCAGTAATTGGCTTTCCAGGAAGGCTAAAGCATACGGACATCTGGCCCGGATTGTTCCCACTCAATTTGTAAAACCTTTCGTCAAATCAAACAAAACCGATATCGTTGATGCTGAAGCTATCGCCGAAGCCATTTCACGTCCTACGATGCGCTTCGTTGCACCAAAAACTGAGGCACAGATTGATTTACAGGCCCTGCACCGGGTTCGGCAACGTCTGGTTTCACATAAAACATCTGTTATCAATCAGGCCAGGGCGTTTTTACTTGAGTACGGCATAACCATTGGTACTGGCGCGACTTATTTTGTCCGCGATGTGCCGGATAAACTGACAGATGAAAACAATGAGCTCACGCCAGCAATGCGCACCGTTCTTAACGAACTTTGGATGGAATATAAAGCTATCGAAGAACGTTTACTGCTGTTACGTAAAAGAATTGAGCAGCATGCCAGTGCAGACGATACTGCAACAAGGCTAACTTCCGTGCCCGGTATTGGTAAATTAACCGCAACAGCAATCACTGCTTTTGCCGGAAATGGCAACCAGTTTAAATCTGGTCGCGATCTTGCGGCCTGGTTAGGGTTGGTCCCAAGAGAACATTCTACTGGTGGTAAACAGCGGTTGCTGGGCATCAGCAAACGCGGAAACCCCTATCTTCGGAAATTACTTATCCATGGCGCCAGAACATGCGTTTTAAACCTTAATCGCACGAAAGATCGATTAGGCGCATGGATAAATAAAATGGAGGCCAGAGGTATCCACCGAAATAAGGTGATCGTGGCACTGGCTAACAAACTTGCACGAGTGGTCTGGGCCGTATTAACGCATAAAGCGACATTTTATCTATCACAAATGTAGTTAATATATTTTGATAACATCAACCTACAAAAGTTTGCAGGGTTTATCTGATGACAGAACAGTGCAACGACGTTCAGTAAATCTGGGACAAAAAAGCGGCTTCCGTAGCCGATCCATTTGATAGAAACTGAGCGTGCCTATCCCATCAAGGCCTTGCCGCCAAAAGCGGCTGACTCGCGAGAGGTCGGATACATTTACGCAAACTGATTCGGTCAAAGGCAACTTGCAAAACAGGGACGAACCATACATTTTTGCGCGGCTGAAGTCCACAGCCTCTTTAAGGATTTCAGCTTCCATCGTCTTTTTACCCAGAAGGCGCTGGAGCTCGCGGGATTTGCTTGTTGGCCGCAGACAGTTCGGAAGCGGTTACAACCTCTTCGCCGGAAGCCACGGCAGTCAGAGAACCGTCTTCATACTGCCTGCGCCATTTGAAGATCTGGTTGGGGTAGAGTCTTAGGACGTGGTGTAAATTCGGCAGGATGGTGAGAGCCATCGGCTTATCCGGTAAGGTAATGGTTAATCAGACGATTATCTTAAAA
>NZ_JBJDNH010000111.1:0-2096 GCF_044900465.1 Klebsiella sp. NPDC088457
ACCATCGACTCCATGCCTGCCTTCGACAAACTCGCTGCGCCTAGCGAATACAACAAAGTGGAGTACTTCTCTAACGTGAAACCTGATTTGTTCATAGATGTTGTTAACAAATTTATGTCTCACGGTAAGAGCATGGATATGTCCCAACCTGAAGGCGAGCACGCGGCGCACGACGGGATGGAAGGCATGGACATGAGCCACGCGGAAACCGCTCACTAAGGGACCGAGGAAGAAAACGATGTTCGGAAAACTAACACTGGATGCAGTGCCCTACCACGAACCTATTATCGTGATTACGGTGGCTGCAATCATCATTGGGGGACTGGCGCTTCTGGCGGCAATCACTTACTTCGGTAAGTGGTCCTACCTTTGGAATGAGTGGCTGACTTCGGTCGACCACAAAAGACTCGGTATCATGTATGTTATCGTAGCAATCGTGATGTTGCTGCGTGGCTTTGCTGACGCCGTTATGATGCGTAGCCAGCAGGTGCTGGCCTCGGCCGGGGAAGCAGGCTTCCTGCCGCCTCACCACTACGATCAGATCTTTACCGCCCACGGCGTTATCATGATCTTCTTCGTAGCGATGCCGTTTGTTATCGGTCTGATGAACCTCGTGGTTCCGCTGCAGATCGGTGCGCGCGACGTTGCCTTCCCGTTCCTCAACAACCTGAGCTTCTGGTTCACCGTTGTCGGCGTGATTCTGGTTAACCTGTCCCTGGGCGTCGGTGAGTTCGCGCAGACCGGTTGGCTGGCCTATCCGCCGCTGTCGGGAATCGAGTACAGCCCGGGCGTCGGGGTCGATTACTGGATCTGGGCGCTTCAGCTCTCCGGTATCGGTACAACGTTAACCGGTATTAACTTCTTCGTGACCATTATCAAGATGCGTGCCCCTGGCATGACGATGTTCAAGATGCCAGTATTTAGCTGGGCATCTCTGTGCGCCAACATCCTGATTATTGCCTCCTTCCCAATCCTGACCGTCACCGTCGCGCTGCTGACCCTGGACCGCTACCTGGGCACCCATTTCTTTACCAACGAGATGGGTGGCAACATGATGATGTACATCAACCTGATTTGGGCCTGGGGCCACCCGGAAGTGTATATCCTGGTGCTGCCGGTATTCGGTGTCTTCTCCGAAATCGCGGCGACCTTCTCGCGTAAGCGTCTGTTTGGCTACACCTCGCTGGTATGGGCAACAGTATGTATTACCGTGCTGTCGTTCATCGTTTGGCTGCACCACTTCTTCACCATGGGTGCGGGCGCGAACGTCAACGCCTTCTTCGGTATTACAACGATGATTATCGCGATCCCGACCGGGGTTAAGATCTTCAACTGGCTGTTTACCATGTACCAGGGCCGTATCGTCTTCAACTCAGCGATGCTGTGGACTATCGGCTTCATCGTAACCTTCTCTGTTGGTGGTATGACCGGCGTGCTGCTGGCGGTACCGGGCGCGGACTTCGTCCTGCACAACAGTCTGTTCCTGATTGCCCACTTCCATAACGTTATTATCGGTGGTGTGGTATTCGGTTGCTTCGCAGGTCTGACCTACTGGTGGCCAAAAGCCTTTGGCTTCACGCTGAACGAAACCTGGGGCAAACGCGCTTTCTGGTTCTGGATCATCGGCTTCTTCGTGGCATTTATGCCGCTGTACGTGCTGGGCTTTATGGGGATGACCCGTCGTCTCAGCCAGCAGATTGACCCGCAGTTCCACCCGATGCTGGTTGTTGCGGCATGCGGCGCGGCGCTGATTGCATGCGGTATTATCTGCCAGCTGACTCAGTTCTACGTCTCCATCCGCGATCGCGATCAAAACCGCGACCTGACCGGTGACCCGTGGGGCGGCCGTACTCTGGAGTGGGCAACCTCTTCTCCTCCGCCGTTCTACAACTTCGCCATCGTTCCGCAGGTCCACGAGCGCGATGCGTTCTGGGAAATGAAAGAAAAAGGCGAAGCGTACAAGAAACCTGCTGGCTATGAAGAAATTCACATGCCGAAAAACAGCGGCGCGGGCATCGTTATTGCTGCCTTTGCCACGGTGTTTGGTTTCGCGATGATCTGGCACATCTGGTGGATGGCGATTGCAAGCTTCGTCG
>NZ_JBJDNH010000112.1:0-2083 GCF_044900465.1 Klebsiella sp. NPDC088457
TCGCCCCCTGTGGAGATGCGATGGCCCTGATGCTCACCCCGTCAGGTGATGGCTACTACCTGATCCTGCATAACACGCTGGCGGACAAGGACGAGTTCAACGAGAAGAACCCGGCCAGCACCTGCATTCTCGGCACCAACGGTTCGGGTAAAACCATGCTGATGACGTTCCTTGAAAACATGCAGCAGAAATATGGCCGCGCGGACAGTTTTTCTCCGGATGCGAAAACCCAACGACTGACCACCGTTTATCTGGACAAGGACCGGGGCGCGGAAATGAACATCCGGGCGCTAGGTGGCCGCTACTTCCGTATCACGCATGGCGATCCCACAGGGTGGAACCCGTTTTCGCTGTCGCCCACGAAACGCAATATCAGTTTCATCAACCAGTTGATGAAACTGCTGTGTACCCGTAACGGCGCAACCATTACGCCCCGTGATGAGCGCCGTCTGAACGACGCCGTACAGGCTGTAATGAGTAATGAACCGCAGTACCGCATCCACGGGATCACCCGCCTGCTTGAGAATCTGCCGGAGCCTGCGACCCGGGAGGCGCAGGAGAACGGCCTGAATATTCGCCTGTCGCAGTGGGCGCAGGGGGGTGAATTCGGCTGGGTGTTTGATAACGCCTCAGACACGTTCGATATCAGCCACTGCGATAACTTTGGCATTGACGGCACGGAGTTTCTGGACGATGCGGACGTCTGTGCGCCGATCTCCTTTTACCTGCTCTACCGCATTACCAGTCTGCTCGACGGGAGACGGCTGGTCATCTTTATGGACGAGTTCTGGAAGTGGCTTCGGGACCCGGTCTTTAAGGATTTCGCCTATAACCGACTGAAAACCATCCGTAAACTCAACGGGATGCTGGTTGTGGGTACTCAGTCCCCGGCGGAGATCATCAGGGATGAAATTGCGCCCGCCGTGATTGAACAGTGCGGGACGCAGATCCTGGCCGCCAACCCCGGCGCTGACCGTTCTCACTATGTGGATGGCATGAAGTTTGAGCCGGAAGTGTTCGATGTGGTGAAGGCTCTGGATCCGCAGGCCCGCCAGTATGTGGTGGTAAAAAATCAGTTCCGGCGCGGCGACACAAAACGCTTTGCCGCTCGCGTGACACTCGATCTCTCCGGTATCGGCAGATACACCCGGGTCATGAGCGGCAGCGCCGACAACCTCGAAATCTTCGATTCCCTGTACCGGGAAGGGATGCAGCCGCATGAATGGCTGGAGCCTTACCTGGCTCAGGCACTCTGACAACTCACAGGAGAACCATGATGAAAAGTCGTTTTTATGCCCTGATTTTCGCGTGCGTATTTTCCAGTCCACTGGCGCACGCCGGTATTCCCGTTCTGGTGGATGCCGATCCGCTGCGTGAAGCCGAATGGCTGAAAGAAGCGCAGCGCTGGATGCAGACCGCACAACATTATCAGAGCCAGATCCAGGCGTATAAAGACCAGCTGGCGACGGCCACCGGCGTCCGTGATATCGCTGACTTTGTGGATCAGGCGAAGAGTCTGAAATCGGATCTGGAGCAACTGCGCAGACCGGGCCAGACACTCAATGACCTGCTGCTCTCCGGCACCACCAGCGGGCAGTTCGATACGCTGTATGCGAAGTACCGGGTTTTCGATACCTGCAATGCGGAACAGTCGGGAAGTTATACTGATACCTGCAAACAACTGGTCATCAATAAAGCGATTCAGTTTGAGCAGACCGATGAAATCCAGGAGCAGGTCAGTCAGACGCTCGGTGAGATTAACAGTCTCTCGAACCGTATCGCACTTTCTAAAGATTCAAAGGAGTCTCAGGACCTTGCCAACAGTATTCAGCTAAAATCAGTGATGTTGAACACGCTCACTGACCAGTGGGAAATGAGCGTGAAGGTAGCAGAAAAGCGTGAAAAAGTGCTGGAAGACGAGCGTGTTAAACAGTGGAATCAGCAACAGTTAAATGCGCCAACCCCTGATTTAAACGGCTAAAGGAGTCTCACATGCGTTTATTAATCCTCTCTTTCCTGACCTTATTATTCGTCGTCATTAGCGGCTGTAAAGAATAAGCCAAAACGACCCAGTGGTACAGGG
>NZ_JBJDNH010000113.1:0-1954 GCF_044900465.1 Klebsiella sp. NPDC088457
TGTCAACGACGGTTAAAAAGTGATCCACTTACATCTCCACCGACGGTCTAATATTGATCCACCGTTTTACTCAGGATTAGCTTCAGCGATAACCCCGGCCTTTCGTTTTTGTTTCAGTCGATAGCTTTCTCCTTTTATTTGAACAACGTGTGAGTGGTGTAAGATCCGGTCCAGCATCGCCGACGTCAGTGCTGCATCACCGGCGAACGTCTGATCCCACTGCCCGAACGGCAGGTTCGATGTCAGGATCATCGCGCTCTTTTCGTAACGTTTGGCGATGACCTGGAAGAACAGCTTTGCCTCTTCCTGACTGAACGGCAGATAGCCTATTTCATCGATGATGAGTAGCTTCGGCGCCATTACGCCACGGTGAAGCATTGTTTTATAACGGCCTTGGCGTTGCGCTGTGGACAGCTGAAGCAACAGATCCGCCGCTGTTGTGAAGCGTACCTTGATACCTGCACGTACAGCTTCGTAGCCCATTGCTATAGCCAGATGAGTTTTACCCACACCGGACGGCCCCAGCAGTACGATGTTTTCGTTGCGCTCTATGAAGCTCAGTGAACGCAGCGACTGGATCTGCTTCTGCGGCGCACCGGTGGCGAAGGTGAAGTCATATTCTTCGAACGTTTTCACTGCCGGGAAGGCCGCCATCCGGGTATACATTGCCTGTTTACGCTGATGCCGGGCCAGTTTCTCTTCGTGAAGCAGATGCTCCAGGAAGTCCATGTAACTCCATTCCTGATCCACTGCCTGCTGTGACAGGGCTGGCGCTGCGCTGATCAGACTGTCCAGTTGCAGCTGTTCGGCAAGCACCATCAGCCGTTGATGTTGCAGTTCCACCATCATGCGGCTCCTCTGCAGAACGTGTCATAGATGGACAGCGGGTGATGCAGTGGCTGCCTGTCGAAGGTCTCCAGGCTTTCTTCTACGGGCACGTCATACTGTCTTTTCACCGGCGGTAGAGCCAGCATGGACTGCTGCTCTTCTATCCAGCGATCGCAGGGACGGGTCTGGATTGTTTCGTGCCTGCGCTGGTTAGCAACATCGTGCAACCAGCGCAGGCCGTAGCGGTTGGCTGTTTCAACATCGACGGTGATCCCCAGCGGACGCAGGCGAGTCATAAGCGGGATGTAGAAGCTGTTGCGGGTATACTGCACCATCCGCTCCACCTTGCCTTTAGTCTGTGCTCTGAAGGGGCGGCACAGCCGGGGAGAGAAGCCCATCTCTTTGCCGAACTGCCACAGTGAAGGGTTGAACCGGTGTTGCCCGGCCCGGTAAGCATCGCGCTGTAACACGACCGTTTTCATATTGTCGTAGAGCACTTCATGCGGTACGCCACCGAAGAAGCTGAACGCATTACGGTGGCATTCTTCCAGGGTGTCGTAGCGCATATTATCAGTGAACTCGATGTACAGCATTCTGCTGAACCCCAGAACGGCAACGAACACATGAAGTGGTGATTTGCCATTACGCATGGTTCCCCAGTCAACCTGCATCTGTCGTCCTGGCTCTGTTTCGAAGCGCACGACGGGCTCCTGTTCCTGAGGGATAGCAAGTGAACGTATGAACTCTCTCAGGATGGTCATGCCACCACGATAACCCTGCTCCGTGATCTCGCGGGCGATGACCGTCGCAGGGATTTTATAAGGATGGGCATCGGCGATGCGTTGTCGAATATAGTCCCGGTATTCATCCAGGAGTGAAGTGGCTGCGGGACGCGGCGTATATTTTGGCGGCTCAGACTGCGCACGTAGATAACGCTTTACGGTGTTGCGGGAGATACCCAGTTCTCTGGCGATCGCCCGGCTGCTCATACCCTGCTTATGCAGGATCTTAATTTCCATAACTGTCTCAAAAGTGACCATAAGCTCTCCCGAATCAGGAGAGCAGATTAACCCCTGGATCTAATTTCAGGCGTCGGATATGGATCACTTTCGCACCGTTGGTAACA
>NZ_JBJDNH010000114.1:0-1482 GCF_044900465.1 Klebsiella sp. NPDC088457
CATGGCGTTGAAGGTCGGGAAATTGCTGGTTGTCAGCAGATCGCCGGACAAGATCACCACGTTGTCAGGGTTGCGCTTGTGCCATTCGTCCATGAGGCTGTTTTTGGCGTCATAGACCGCCGCTGCTACGTTGCCGTAGGTGCCCTCGGCGACAATGGCGTTGTTCTGGTTGCGGGAGGTGATTGTCACACCGGTAATGCGACGGTGTGCCGCTTCGTTGCGGATTTTTTGCAGCCAGCCGACGCCGCAATCCTGCAACAGCGGATTCGCTGCGCGGTCTGACGGGTCGGCGTAGCTGGTACCGTTAAAGCCAATCATGATGCGGTCGAGCGACATCTGACGGGCCATTGCCGAGCTAATCAGCGGCTGGAAGTTTGGTTGATGCGCCCACGCATCCATCTGTGCATAACTCACGGCGTAGTCGTAGTTGGTTTTACGGCACAGATAGTTGTACGGATCCATCTGGTCGTTAGCGCCGGGATTACGGCGGTTGGTGGTGCTGTTGTTGACGCCCGCCAGCGGGCCTTTGCTGCCGATCAGGATTTTCTGGCCGATCTGTTCTTCAACGCCAAAGACGTTAATCAGCTTCAGGAAAGCATCATCCTGCTGCGCGGCGGCTTCAAGGCGCTGCTGCACGGTCGGGTCAACACTGAACTGTGCCGCAACGGCGGCAGCGCTGACGCCGTTCAGCTGTGCCTGGCGGGCAACGTAGCTGTCAAACAGCTTACGGGTAGGATTTCTCATGTCGGGATCTCTCGTTATGGATATCAGTAATCAGCAAGCTGCGCGTTAGCGCCGCCGCCAGCCGCCGGGCGCTGGCTGAAATTGCCGTCAGTGCCTTCCAGCTGCTGACGCAGTGCGGCAAGGTCGGTGGTCAGTTTCTGGATAGCGGCTTTGTCCTGCTGGCGCTCCTGTTCGGCAGTGCTGAACTGCTCGCCAAGATCAACCTGAGACTGCGCCACCGCCTCGACGGCCTGATGTACCTGGCTGAAGCGCTGATCGTCGGTTTTCTGGCCCTTACCGAGAATGCCCATCACGCGGGAAAACCACTCTTTCCCGGAGTCATTACGGCTCTGATTTTCCTGCATCAGTTCGGCCTCAAAAGAGGCGGTAAACAAGGTGACTTCAGCATCCTGCGAACTAAAGCGCATGATCTCGGCGCGCTTTTCAGCGGTGAATTTCAGCTTGTCGGTACCCAGGCTTGCTGGGGTGTCGGTCATCGCCAACCCCATGAGATACGGGCCTTTCGTCAGGGGGAAGCTGGGATGTATTTCAGTGCTGGAATAGACCTTCTTGCCGTCGGCCAGCATGTCCGCCATGCGTTGGGTGGGCTCAATCTCTGCAAAGAGATGAGCCTCCCCCGTCAGCGGGCCTTCGTTGATATCCTCAGCGGACAGAGCGACAACGTCCCCCATCGCGCTGAATAAGCTGTCAGGCATCGGGGTAGGTGAGTGCTCGATTTTTTCGGGGGGGGGATGTTTA
>NZ_JBJDNH010000115.1:0-1448 GCF_044900465.1 Klebsiella sp. NPDC088457
GGGTGGCGAGAATGACCGGCTCTATTCTGGTTGACGATGAGATGAGGAAAGTGAAAACGGATATCGCCCTGACGGAGAAAATGGAAACTGACCGTATGATCCGCCAGGCTGAACGCTATTATATCGACAGCAATATGCTCCTCAATCTGCCGAAGTTTGTCGGTTTTGTTTTTACCCAGAATGATCTGGCGAAAGCGACAAAACTTTTTCATATACCAGCGAAAAAGCAATATATCGACCTGCTTTCATTTGAGCATAAAAACCCGCTGTATACCGAAAAAGATAAGCAGGTTCACAAACCGTCCATTAACCTGTGAGGCTACCCGTGCTTATTCATAACGTTGCTGCAAGAAATGAAGCCGCAAACCGGAGAATGGAGGCACTGCTGAATTTTCTTAAGGAAGAAACTTTCTCTGACTTTTCGACCTTAAAAAAAGTCGTCGGCTATAAAGGAAAACATAACCATGCCATGTATAACCTGCTGAATAAAGTGGTTGCGCAGGGCTTGTTGAGTAAACATGAATATCCGGTACTGACCGGGAAAAAATCATTGTGGGGAATAACCATGCCGGGGCTGGCAAGGGTGGTTAACGCGGATGACCCTGTTTTTCCCGCTTATTTTGAGCCGGGAAAGCTCAAATACTGGACGCTGGAGCATCGCCTGTTAAACCAGCGTGTGAGGCTCGCCCTTGAGGAAAAAGGCGGTACAGGCTGGCTTAACGGCGACCGGGGGGCGTTTATGGCGCGGTATCCGGGTGTCCGGCACCGACCGGACGGCATTATTACCTTAAGCAGCGGTGCCATCGTTGCGGTGGAAACCGAGCGCTCGCTGAAAACCCGTGCACGCTACATCAATATTATTAACAGTCATCTGGCGGCCAGCGATGCCGGACGCTGGCACTATGCCATGTATGTCATGCCGGACGATAAAACTCTCGTGTCGCTTGGCAGACTGTTTGACAGCATCAGGACAGTGATGAGGAACAGTTTTCCGGTTCCGTTTGATGCGAAAAACCGCGAGATGTTTCTGTTCCGTACGATAACCGAACTGGAGCAGGCTCCCGGCAGTCACGACTAAATGCCGTCAATGAGGAAATCTATGGCGGCCTTTACCTGAGAGCGATACTGAGCAGCATCGCAGAACACCGCCCCCAGAGCCCGGACAGGGACACTCGCCAGCTCGTGAGTCATGACCGCGTATTCCTGGCCATCCGTCAGTCTGACCACGGGGACAAGGCGATCCGGGCGGCGGCCTGCCGGATATTTTTCAACAGGCAGCAACGGGATCACTATCCGGCGGTTCAGTTGTCCAATAATATCGCTCGTGACATCGAGCAGCAGAGGATAAACGGTGCTTTTACCGGTATTACTGTATACGGTGAACTGCATGGTTAAAATGTCCGGTATTCATCACTGAAACAGCCATGTTCATCATGAAAACGGTTTAA
>NZ_JBJDNH010000116.1:0-1415 GCF_044900465.1 Klebsiella sp. NPDC088457
TCCCGCACCAGCCAGATTGTCGCCAGCGGCGGCAGCGTCACCGACAGCGAATGCTCCCGCCCGTGGCTGGCGATCGCCTCGCTTGCCACGCCGCCGCCGTTGCCGGTATTGCTCCCGTGGTAGTGCATCGAGTCGGTGTTCAGCTCTTCACGCCAGCGCCCCGGCTGATTAACCCCGAAGCGATAGCCGTGACGCGGCACCGGCGTGAAGTTGCTCGCCACGATTATCTCGTTCCCGGCCTTATCGCGACGGACAAAGATAAACACCGACCGTTCATGGTCATCGACAACCAGCCACTCAAAGCCGTACGGGTCAAAGTCCAGCTCGTGCAGCGCCTTATGATGACGATAGGTATGGTTCAGATCGCGCACCAGACGCTGCACCCCGTGATGCCAGTTGTCGCCCCCTTCCAGCAGATGCCAGTCGAGGCTGGCGTCGTGGTTCCACTCCCGCCCCTGGGCGAATTCGTTGCCCATAAACAGCAGTTTTTTCCCCGGGAAGGCGAACATCCAGCCGTAGTAGGCGCGCAGGTTGGCGAACTTCTGCCACGCATCCCCGGGCATGCGGTCAAGAAGCGATTTTTTACCGTGGACCACTTCATCATGCGACAGCGGCAGGACGAAGTTCTCGGTGTAGTTGTAGAGCATGCCGAAGGTCATCTTGTCGTGATGATGCCGGCGATAGATCGGGTCAAGCTGCATATAGTCGAGGGTGTCGTGCATCCAGCCGAGGTTCCATTTGAACCAGAAGCCGAGGCCGCCCGTCGACGCAGGACGCGAGACGCCGGCAAAATCGGTGGATTCCTCCGCCATGGTCACCGCCCCCGGCGTCTGCTCGCCCAGCACCCGGTTGGTATTGCGCAGGAACTCGATCGCCTCGAGGTTTTCCCGGCCGCCGTACTCGTTGGGCACCCACTCGCCCTGCTTGCGGCTGTAGTCGCGGTAGATCATCGACGCCACCGCATCCACCCGCAGCGCATCGATGCCGAAACGCTCGATCCAGTACAGCGCGTTCCCCACCAGGAAGTTGCTGACTTCACGGCGGCCGTAGTTATAGATCAGCGTGTTCCAGTCCTGGTGATAGCCTTCGCGCGGGTCGCTGTGCTCATACAGCGCGGTGCCGTCAAACAACGCCAGGGCGAAGTCATCCGCCGGGAAGTGGCCCGGCACCCAGTCGAGGATCACGTTCAGGCCGGCGGCATGCGCGGCATGGAGGAAGTAGCGGAAATCTTCCCGGGTGCCGAAGCGGCGGGTCGGCGCGTACAGCCCGGTGGGCTGATAGCCCCAGCTGCCGTCAAACGGGTGTTCGTTCACCGGCAGCAGTTCGAGATGGGTGAAGCCCATCCATCGGGCATAGGGCACCAGCTGGTCCGCCAGCTCGCGGTAGCTGAGCCAGAAATTGTTATCGGTATGCCG
>NZ_JBJDNH010000117.1:0-1401 GCF_044900465.1 Klebsiella sp. NPDC088457
ACCTGTCTGGATGTTGGATCCGGATAACTATGGCGGTCAGAAACCCCTTAGCCCGGAAGAACTTTATGAGTTTGCTGAATTTCATACGAAGCAGCTGCGGACTAATGCCGCCCTGCACTATCTCAACAGCTGTTCTGAACGATTCGGCTACGGCGAGAAAGGTCAGGCTCTCTTCCGGGCCCCAGGGTTAGCAGTCGAGATTGATCAGGACGTCATCGAAACCCTGCTTATCTACCAGATCGAACGATATGTGATGGAGGAGCGTCCGGAGGAGAAATACCTCGCGCCAATGCGCTTCTACCAGGGTGATGAGCTCAACCGCAAAGAGAATGGCTCTACGTGGCTAATCAACTTCATCGACGGTGTATTTATCGAAGGTGCTGAGGAGCTTAAAGGCATTCTGGGTGGCTGTAACACTACGAGGCACTGAGGGGAAACGTATGGCAAATCAGGACAATGCAAAAGTTTTTTCGGTTGAGTCGGTGCACAAAGTGCCGAATGTGAAGCATGAACGCAAGCAGGCACGAGTTTACAGCCCGGAAGAATTCCTGGCGATGCCGATTGTGCAGGAATTCATCAGGGATAACCCTAACCAGCATTTCGTTAACGAAGAAACTGGTGAGGTGATGCTGGGGCAGAGACTAGCAGAGCTGTACTGCACGATAAATAACGGGAAGAAGCTAAAGAAACATCTGCGCCGGGCATTTGGAGAGAAGGCATGAACAATATGATCACCAGCAAACCATCCATGACCAGCCTTGAGATCGCCGAGTTGGTTAATAGTCGACATGACAGTGTGAAACGTACCATTGACCGGCTGGTAGAAGCTGGCGTTATTGTCCAACCACCGTTGGTGGACGAACCCGGAACAGACTCTATGGGGCGCCCGAGGACAATGCAGGTATTCCGCTTCACAGATGAGCAAGGCAAGCGCGACAGCATCATTGTGGTCGCACAGCTAAGCCCTGAATTTACCGCCAGACTAGTAGATCGCTGGAAGGAACTGGAAAAAGAACGAGCCCGACCAAAATCACAGGCAGAGCTGATCGCCGAAATGGCCTTGCTTAATGTTGAGCAGGAGCGACGGCTCTACCAGGTCGAGGAACAGATGGAAACCGTAGTCGAAGCTGTCGAAAACATTAAGCGCGGTACCATGCGGGCCGGATACGTCGGTTATCGCCAGGTGGTCGCAAAAAGCGGTATGACCGATGCCAAGTGCCGAAACCTGGTTAATGCATACCGTATTCCGACCGATACGCACGAGTTCATGACCCCTGACGGCCTGCTCTCCCGCAGGGCTATCGTGGAGCTTGAGCCGTTCATGAAGGCGTTTCGCCAAATGATGGTAGAAGCTGAGCCCCGCGGCACCCGATGGTATCACCCGAAGATGAGGCTGTTTCA
>NZ_JBJDNH010000118.1:0-1381 GCF_044900465.1 Klebsiella sp. NPDC088457
CTTCGCGCATGCTTCCTGCGCCAGCTGCAAACCCCAGATACCACTCGGCGTTAGAACCGAGCTGTGGCAGGTCAGGCAATTTCACCTGTAGGGTTGTTTTTGCCGGCGCACCAAACCCCAACTTTTCACGAAGTTCAGCGATAGCGGCGTCATGCTCTGCGCGAGCTTCTGGCCCCATCGCGTCCAGCTCGGCGTAACGTTCCGCACGGTTCTGAAGCGCACGCAGGACAAGGTGAGTGCTGACACCTTTACCGAACCGGAAACCGGGCTCAAGGATAACCGGGCAGGGTAGCGTAGTTGGGTAGGTAGGTTCTGGCCGTTCAAGTAGAGCGCCGGCCATCGCTATAACTTCACCCGGAAAGAAAGGGGCGCCATCGGCGATTGCTCTGAGACGTTTTTCACTGATCGTCATTTTGCGGTTTCCTGTTCGGCTTCGATGATGGAATCGACCGCCATCACCATGGTTCTGGCGAGGTCGTCGTAATCCTGCCATGCATCGTTGCTGAAAAAATTCGTGAGCATTACCGGTGCTATCTGTGCAGTCAGGTATTGCCTGTAAGTCATTCCCCCTGGCGTCGCATTGCTCGGGTTGGGGAAGGCGTAGTGCCGGCCATTTTTCATCGCTTAGCCTCCCGCTGTACGGTTTTATAGGCCCGCAGCGCGTCGCGGGTTTTTCCTGAAATCTGCGTCTTCATGAAGAAGCTACCGCGTCGTTCGCTGACCACGCCCGGAGTGCAAAGTAAGGCGGCATCAACCATCCGGTTATGCTTGCGAAACTCAAAAATGGTGCTGGTGATCGTCACCGCGGCCACGGCGCCATAATCTTTAAAGTCGATTTTCATCAGCTTGCATCTCCTGAACTGCTGCAATGTAGCCATCCCATCCGCCGTAGCTGTTGACTATTTCTCCCAGACGAGAGAAGCAGGCGTTCATCCAGCGGATCCCACGTGGGGTCAGCGCCGGCACGGTTCCCCAGTCAATAAACCCCGAATTACTGCGATGCATATATTTAATGAGGTCCAGAATGTTGATGTAGTGCGCCCAGCGGCGCTCGATGTTCCATCCCTTATCCGCAAGGTAGGAGTCAATAAAACCCTGCAACGCTGGCTGATTAAGCGAAATATCGCCGTACTGGTGACGATAGACCGGACGGCGGTGGATGCTGACCAGATAGAACAGGTACGCATCACTGACCCAGGCTAAGGCCTGCTGGTGGGCCTCCACGATTGAACCTGCTGGCAACCAGATGTCTTTATTGCTCATGGTTACCCTCCCACCCAATAGCCTGAAACAGCCTCATCTTCGGGTGATACCATCGGGTGCCGCGGGGCTCAGCTTCTACCATCATTTGGCGAAACGCCTTCATGAACGGCTCAAGCTC
>NZ_JBJDNH010000119.1:0-1332 GCF_044900465.1 Klebsiella sp. NPDC088457
CGAAACCACGGTTTTCCAGGCCGACCACGGCGTGACCGGAACGCAGGACCAGACGGGGCGTGACCTCCTGAATCACCAGTACGGTGAAGTTGCCTTTCCTGCGGACACTGCTGTTAACCACATGCTCCAGGCCGTTCAGCGCTTTCGTCACGGAGGGAATGGATTTGGCCGGAGAGAAACCCACGAACGTAAAGCGACCATCGTCATACGCAAAATCGGGGACAATCCGGGTGCTGTCGCGCCCCGGATATTTGAGGTAGTCCCAGTTGCGTGGCATCTGCGCGGCATTCAGGGCCTGCTGAATATCAGCCTGCTGCTGTTTTTGCTCCCGCTCCCGCATTCTGGCCGCTGTCTCACGACTGGCCTTTTCCTGTGCTTCACCCGGATAACGGTAACTCACCTGGAAAGCGGGCTGCTGCGGTGACTTATCATCGATGACGTTCAGCTCGACGTTGTACAGCCGACGGGTGGTGACGATCAGCATGTTGGTATGCCAGTCCTGGCTGTTAGGGGGGATCACCACCTGCGTGGTGTTACCGTCCGCGCCGGGCGCGCCCTGAACGAGCGCCACCGGGCGGACGTTGACCCGGTTGGCGTCCGGTGTGGCTTCCCACGCTTCTTCAAAACCGGGTCTGGCACTGATAACCGCCTCGTCGCTGTCAAAGACCAGCGTGGTCATAAAGCCGGGCCGGGTACTGACGACGGTGACGTTCAGCGGGTTATAAACCACCTGCTGAACGCGGGCGTCGTAGCGGCTCGCCTGCGGGATGGCAGTACTCCATGCCGTGCCGCACATCATCAGCGCCAGCGGGATAAGAGTGATGCTTTTCATTATTCGCCTCCCCGGATTTCACGGTCTGCCTGCCAGCTGGTCACGGTAAAGCCGAACGGGTTCACCTCCCGCTCGGTATCGCTCATCTCCCTGTTGGGGGCGGAGTGGAACGTCAGGCGGGCATCCCAGTATTCGGTGCGGGTGCTGTTGTCCGCGAGGCGGCGAATGGTCTTTTTGTAACGGAGGGTTGCGACGTCATCGGGGTCAGTGCCATCAGTGAGCTGGTTTGACAGGATGTCGATCCGCACGGTATGCGCCCCGTTCTGGTACACCTTGTCCGGGGCGTTTTTACCGGCATACAGCGCCAGATAGTCATCGTTGACCTGCGGGCTGTTGTAAATCTGGACCGTGGCATATTCGTCCTGGAGTGAGGGATAGACATACCGCTCACGCAGTCTGACGTAGCTGGCGGTCATCGCCTTCTGATAAGCGGCTTCCGCCGTCAGGTGGGTTTTTGACACACGGGTGACGTGCTCCACCCGCCCGGTATGATAATCCAC
>NZ_JBJDNH010000120.1:0-1216 GCF_044900465.1 Klebsiella sp. NPDC088457
TGCTGATCTGGCCGAACTTCATCGCCTACAACCCACTGACTGGCGTGAATGAAGAGTTCCCCGCCGTGGCGTATGCGCTGGGTCTGCGGGCGCTTATCGACAACGAGCAGGGCTGGCATAAATCACTGTCAAACGTGCCGGTTAAAAACGTGCTGGGGATTGCGAAGGACGTGTTCTGGGCATTGCAGGCGGAGGACTCCGACGCCAACGAGCTGAACGCCAACGAGATCACCACGCTGATTAAGCGCGACGGCTTCCGCTTCTGGGGCAACCGCACCACCGACACCGAGGAATTTATTTTCGAGGTGTACACGCGAACCGCACAGATTCTGGCAGACAGTATCGCAGAAGCGCAGTTCACCACCGTGGATACCCCGCTGACGCCTGCAAACGTGAAAGACGTTGTAAGCGGCATTAACGCCAAACTTCAGGCACTGGTAACCGCTGGCAAGCTGATTGGCGCAGCGTGCTGGTTTGATATCGTCGATAACCCGGTGACCGGTATTCGCCAGGGTAAAGCCGTGGTGCGCTACAACTACAGCCCGGTGCCGCCGCTGGAAGATCTGACGATGATCCAGACGTTCACCGATCAGTATTACGAAGCTGCTTTCGCATCGCTCGGGGGTGAATAATGGCGATTCCTAAAAAACTCCGGCTGTTTACCGTCTTTGTGGATGGCGTAAACCATATCGGCAAAGTTCCCAGCGTGACGCTGCCGAAGGTCACCCGCAAGACTGAAGATTATCAGGGTGGCGGGATGCTGGGCTCGGTTGCTGTCGATCTCGGCCTGGATTCCGGGGCGCTCGACGCGTCAATGATTGTCGGTGGCGTGGTCGAAGAGCTGATCCTGAAGTACGGCGGCGATATCGACGAAATGCGCCTGCGCTTTGTCGGCGAGTTTTACAGCGGCGGGACCAGCTCACTGCTGGAAGTTGAGATGCGCGGCCGTATCACCGAAATCGATCCGGGTGATGCGAAGCAGGGTGATGATACCAACCACACCTACGCCATCAAAAACACCTACTACAAGCTGTCGGTGGATGATAAGCCCCTTCTGGAAATAGACCTGCTGAACTTTATCTACAAACGCAACGGGGAAAATCTCTACCCGGATCGCATTATGTCGGCGCTGGGTCTCGGTAGCTGATAACCCTTTTTACTCACCTTTAAGGCGGCCTGCTGGCCGCCCGGAGAAAATGCTATGTCCGTTATTCTC
>NZ_JBJDNH010000121.1:0-1206 GCF_044900465.1 Klebsiella sp. NPDC088457
CCGATCCTCGGCTGCGCCGGAGCGGTAGAGGGCGGCTGGAACTGGGCGCGCTACTGCAACAAGGCGCTGGACGCGCAGGCGGCCGCGGCGGACAGCATGGTGAAGCCTGACCAACAGGACGCGCGCATTGCCGCCTGGCGCAAAATCTTTACCACCGCGATGAACGACGCGCCCTGGGTGCCGGTGTTCAACGAAAAACGCTACACCGTGCATTCCGCGCGCATGGGCGGCGAGGACGCGCTGTATGTCGATCCGGTGCATGTACCGGTCAACTACGACTATATCGGACTGAAATAATCTGCCGGCATCGTGCCGCGTTCGCCGGGGCGATGCCGCTGCTTAAAGGAGAGTCAGGATGTGCCAAAATTGCCTGGTCAAAACCATTCACCATGCGCAGCACCATTTCGGCTGGGACAACAGCCTGAGTCCGGTGGCGCACGTTGCCTCCGGCAGCCAGCTGGAATTTCACTGTCTGGATGCTTCTAACGGCTGGTTTACCCCCGGTTCCACCACGGCGGATATCCCGACGCTGCCGTTTGATAAGCTCAACCCGGTCAGCGGGCCGGTCTATGTGGAAGGCGCCCGGCCGGGCGACGCGCTGAAAGTCACGCTGGAGTCATTTCATCCCGGCGGCTTTGGCTGGACCGCCAATATTCCCGGCTTCGGCCTGCTGGCCGATCAGTTCCCCGATCCGGCGCTGACGCTGTGGCAATATGACCGCCAGACCTTAGCCCCCTGCGCCTTTGGCCGCTATGGCCGGGTGCCGCTAAAACCTTTCGCCGGCACCCTCGGCGTGGCCCCCGCCGCCGCGGGCCATCATTCGGTGGTGCCGCCGCGCCGCGTGGGCGGCAACCTGGATATTCGCGATCTGGCCGCCGGCTGCACGTTGTGGCTACCGGTGGAAGTAGAAGGCGCGCAGTTATCTATTGGCGATACCCACGCCGCACAGGGCGACGGCGAAGTCTGCGGCACGGCGATCGAAAGCGCCATGGATGTGGTGGTGAAGCTGGAAGTGGTCAAGGATATGCCGCTGAAAACGCCGCGTTTCGCCACCCCTGGCCCGGTGACCCGCCATCTTGATCAGCAAGGCTACAGCGCCTTTACCGGTATTGGCCCTGACCTGATGACCGCCGCCCGCGACGCAGTGAGCTACACCATCGATGCGCTGTGCCGCGAACAGGGGATGTCGGCGGAAGAGGCCTATAT
>NZ_JBJDNH010000122.1:0-1096 GCF_044900465.1 Klebsiella sp. NPDC088457
CTGGCCGTTTCCATAAAGTGACGAACTTTTTTCAACAGTTGCCACATTGAACGGCATTGATGATTGC
This sequence comes from Klebsiella sp. NPDC088457, assembly GCF_044900465.1. Taxonomy (NCBI): domain Bacteria; kingdom Pseudomonadati; phylum Pseudomonadota; class Gammaproteobacteria; order Enterobacterales; family Enterobacteriaceae; genus Klebsiella; species Klebsiella sp. NPDC088457. Next base: position 68 of record NZ_JBJDNH010000122.1, read on the forward strand.
GCGTTATCGTGTCATGAAGCGCCTGCCATAGTCGCTCAACATGATTCACCCACGGCGAGTAAACTGGCTGGTAAATTATCCTGAACTTCGGATTTTGCTTCAGCCAGCGCTGCGTTTCCCGGCTTTTGTGGATAATGTAGTTGTCCACGATAAGCGTAATCGTTTTGGCCCGGCGGTACGTTGCTTTCAGGTGCTTCAGCAGGTTGATAAACAAAGATGAGGCTTTGCTGCTGCCGCCCACATAACTGACTTTACCTGTCCCGCTGTGCAGTGCTCCGGCCAGATAATATTTTTCATTCTGGCCGGGCGTGACCACCCGTTTTTGTTGTCCACGCAGCTGCCAGTCAGCACCGATTTTGGGGTTGAGATGAATATCCACCTCATCTTCGTAAAACACCGGATGCTCAGCGCTGCATTCGTCCAGTGCTTTGTGGATTGCCGCCATCTTTTCATCTTTATGCGGGTCACGGATACGCAGGGTTGGCGCGGCACTGCGCCATACAAGCCCTGCAGACGGCAACCAGCGGCGAATGGTTCCGGCATGCAATTGGTAGCCGGTTATCTCATTGATTTTTATTGCCAGCAGTTCTGTACTCCAGCGTGAACGCTGGTAGCCAAAATCGCCGGGAGCATGCCTGACCAGCTCGCGTAACAGTGTGCAGATATGCTCAAACGGCCAGCGACGGGCACGCCCGGCGGGTAAGGATTTCAGCCCTTCAGCACCCGACAGGGTAAACCAGTTAATCCAGCGCCCGACAGATGAGCGGGCGCAGCAGAGCGTTCTGGCAACATCACTGACGCGAGCGCCCCGGTGCAGCATCAGCATAGCGGTCAGCCTGCGGGCATAATTTTTATCGTGCGTTTTATGGATTGCTTTCTGCATCAGACGTCTATCGTCACGGGGAATGGGTGCTATGCTCGGCATCGCTCAGTCCGGTTGGTGGTTTGTTTCTTTTTGGCGATTGATCAGATCGCACAATCCGGGCTGAGTTCCCTCAAAGTGATCTACTATTTGGCGCAGCTATTTAG
>NZ_JBJDNH010000123.1:0-1082 GCF_044900465.1 Klebsiella sp. NPDC088457
AAAGTTCGTCACTTTATGGAAACGGCCAGTCCATTCCCCGGAGGTAAACATGGGCTGGCAAAAGTGTAGCGGTATTCGGCGCAGCTATTTAGATTGAGATCCCTGCACCACTATGTTTCGGATCTGAACCGCAAGATGCTGCTGACCATGCTCTGGAATTCTGGCGCCTGTGACCTGCTCCCAGGATTAGATACAACCTTCAGTTAGTAATGTCGGTTGGTTTTTCTTCATATTTCCCGCTTCGCCAGCCTGCTGCAAATTCAGCTGGAGTCTGGTAATCCAGCGATGAATTTGGAGGACACTCGTTATAATCCTGCCGCCAGTCATTAATCATTTTCCTGGCGTGAACAATATCGCTGAACCAGTGCTCATTCAGGCACTCATCTAAAACTCTCAATAAATCCGTTCTGGGTCGGCTTGCCCGGCTGGATAAGACGCAACTCCACGTCATGCTCAAAGGCCCATTGATCCAGTGCGCGGCTGGCCTGATCGGTTCTTATCGTAGCCGGATAACCACGAAACAGCGCGATACTGTCCAGAATACACGTGACCTGCACGCCTGAAATCCCGGTGGTAATTGTCAGGCACTCCTTCGTAAAATTATCCACGCAGGTCAGGCACTTGATCCTGCAACCGGTGGCCAGTGCGGACAGTCAGGATACAGTTGTCCGCAGTCATGGAGAGCGTTTTAACGGCTGCTGGCAAGTGGGCTGGCTCCATTACTGGTACGCAGTGGAGGTGACATAAGACGCCACTGCCAGTACAGTATGAGCCACTATCGGTGCCTTTGTTGTCAAATTTATGCCATTACCTGCCGGCGCAGATAGTTACAAGGTTCCCGGACGCGAGCTCAACATGCGATCCGCTCAGGCACGATTGTTTGCGGCTGGGAAGGTGAATATCGAACCCGGGATGAAAACTGTCAATCTACCGGTGTGAGGTTTCCTCATCACGGACATAATTATTTAAATGCGCTCTTTGGCCGAGTGAATCGCCACAGGTTTAACAGACACCTCAGAGTCATTTAAGATGACTTAAAGAGAGGTGCCCATGAGCGGTAAGCGTTATCCTGAAGAGTTAAA
>NZ_JBJDNH010000124.1:0-1063 GCF_044900465.1 Klebsiella sp. NPDC088457
TCGGCATGGTTCGAGCGAGCAGATGCCACCGGCTGAATATGAAAACCTATATTATCAACGGCTCAGAAGTGTCTAGATTATCCGTGGCGATTCAAACCGTGTGAAACGAGCACCCCACCAAAACCTGCGCGTTTTAGCGATGCGTTTACGGTCTGACTGTTCATCGGCTGGTTTGGCTTGATGCGGCTGGGAAAGATAAATTCTCGATTTCCACTTAACGGCTCCATCATCTCCAGTATCACAATTGCTTCATCTGACAATGGAACAGTATGGTCGCGGTTCATTTTCATGCGTGCTGCAGGAATCTTCCACTCTCGCGCTTCCATGTCTACCTCATCCCAACGAGCCTCAGCCGCTTCGGCAGGGCGGGTAATAGTAAGAAGTTGCCACATGAACAGGCAGCGTGTGGAAAGGCTAATGCTGGCTGTTCGCATTGTCTGCATCAGTTGAGGTAGCTGATCCGGTCGAATGCTGGGCATGTTCTTTTTCTGAGGCTTCTTGAAGGCTTTACCGATATTAACGCTGGGAACGGCATCAATAAGACCTGTGTTTTGGGCGTAGATCATGACCTCATTAATGCGTTGGCACAGGCGACGAACGGTTTCCAGTGCTCCTCTGGCCTGAACTGGTTGGACGGCCTGAACCAGTGTGTGAGCTTTAATATCTGTAACGCTAACGTCGCCAATTGCAGGAAAGACATCTCTTTCAAGAGAGCGCCAAATGTCCTCTGCATAGTCTTCGGTCACACTGGCTTTCTTCACATTCCACCAACGTTCTGCTACGAGTTGGAAAGTATTGGTTTTGGCTTCCAGCGAACTGCGAAGTTGTTCTTGCTGATGTTCCTGTGGATCGATTTGTTTCGCCAGGAGAGAGCGAGACTCTGCCCGGTAGTTTCTGGCATCGGCAAGCGTAACTGACGGGTAGGGGCCTATGCTCTTCTTCGCTCGTTTCTTAGTGACAGGGCGAATGTGTTACCAACGGTGCGAAAGTGATCCATATCCGACGCCTGAAATTAGATCCAGGGGTTAATCTGCTCTCCTGATTCGGGAGAGCTTATGGTCAC